>JAEUHD010000195.1 GCA_016793645.1 Verrucomicrobiales bacterium | reverse complement strand
AACACGAACAGCATGCTCTCATCATTGGTGATCCCGGGCCGGAACATCAGTCCGGTCGCCACCTGGGTCAGCGTCAGGCACATCTCCGCATCAATCTCCTTGGACCCGATCCACAGCTTGACCGTCGCCAGCTTGGGCTGGGCGTGGTCGAGATGAAAATGAGGGGAATTGGTGTCGCCCCGGGACGCCACCGGGGCCGTCGCCGTCTTGACCGCATTCGTCGAAGGCGGCGGAGTGGATCGGGGCACATCGCACCCGGCCGTCATTCCGACCAGGAATCCGCAACCCAGGAGCAGGGAACGCAAACGCATGGGCGCACGTTGACCCGGACCGATCCCGGTTTCAACCCCGCCCCTGCCGGTGCTCCCAGGTGAGCCGGAGACCTTCCAGGGTCAGGTGGGGGTGAACCGACCGGATTTCCGGCAGACGGGACGCGATCAAACGGGCGTAGCCTCCCGTGGCCACGACCGGAAGCTCCGCCTGCCCCAACTCGTCCCGAAGCGCCTGGATCAGGCCCCGGACCATTCCCCGATACCCCACGACGGCCCCCGCCAGCATCGCCTGCTCCGTGCTCCTGCCCACGACGCGCCTCGGTTCACGAATGCGCACCCGCGGCAGCAGAGCGGTCCGCTCATGCAGGTAGTCGGTCATCATCGCGATGCCCGGAGCAATGATGCCCCCCACGTAGTGCGCGTCCGCATCCACAACGTCAAACGTCACGGCCGTTCCGAAATCGACCACCACCACGGGCGCCCCAAGGAGTCGGGTCGCGGCCACCGCGTTGGCAAGGCGGTCCGGTCCGATGGATGCCGGCTTCGGATATCGGATTCCAATGCCCGGAAGCCGATCCGGACCGAGGATCTCCGGATCCAGTCCCGTCACCGCCCGGACCGCCCGACACGCGGGCTTTGTGGCGGTGGGGACGACGGAACAAAGGCAGGCACCCGTCACCGGTTTCCGCGGAAGCAACCCCGCCAGCAAACGGCCGAGGGATCCCGCCCGGACATCCTTCGTCGAGAGATTCCGGGTTCCCAGAATGCGAGTCCCCTGCGCCCAGCCCACGTGGGTGTGCGTGTTTCCGATGTCGATCAGGAGGATCATTTCCGGGGTGAGGTTCCTCCGGCGAGACTGACATCCCCGCCCACCACGCGTTCCAGCCGGCCATGTTCGGTCCGGACCAGGAGGGCGCCATCCTCGTCCAAAGCCTCGGCCGTGCCGGACATTTCGCGCGCGCCCATCCGGATCTCCACACGCTGTCCCAGCGTGGTGCAGCGCTCCTCCCATTCATCGGCAAGGGCGGCAAATCGTCCCTGGTTCAACTGGTGGTAGGCCTCGTCGAGTTCCCGGATCAACGCCGCCGCCAGGGCCGGGCGGTCCACGGGGCTTCCCAGTTCGGCCCGCAGCGACGTGGCCACCTCACGCAGCGGGGCCGGCAGCGACTTGAGGTCGACATTCACGTCCAGACCGATGCCCAGCACCACATGCCGCACGTGATCCAGTTCCGCCGAAAGCTCCAGGAGAATGCCGCCGCACTTTCGCCGTCCAAACATCAGGTCGTTCGGCCATTTGATCTCCGGATGCAGTCCGGTCTGTCGCTCGATGGCCCGGGCACAGCCCACCGCCGCCAGCACGGTGAGTTGCGTCGCGGCCAGCGGATGGATCCGGGGACGAAGGAGCACCGAAAACCAAAGGCCGGCCCCCGGAGGCGATTCCCAGCGCCGCCCCAGGCGGCCGCGTCCACTGGACTGGCTCTCCGCAAAGATGACGATGCCCTCCGCCACGCCGTCGCCCGCAAGACGCTCCCCGATGTCATTGGTGGAGGCGGTCTGTTGGAAGACCTGGATGTCGCGCCCAATCACGCGGATTCCCTCCAACCGGGCCAGCAGGTCATCGGCATGCAGGGCGCCCGGGCTGCCCCGCAGCACATAACCGCGATGCGGACTCGCCTCGATATCGTAGCCGAGCTTTCGGAGTTCCTCGACGCGGGCCCACACCGCCGCCCGGCTGATGCCCAGCGCCCGGGCCAGATCCGCACCGGACGCACCGGCATCCCCGGAGGAACGCATGGCCCGAAGAATGGTCGCGTCCGGCGTCATGACAGGAAATCCAGTCCCAGATCCACGGCGGGCGCGGAATGGGTCAACGCGCCGACGGAAATGAAGTCCACGCCCGTTTCGGCAATCGCCCGCACCGTGTCCAATCGGACACCGCCGCTGGCTTCCGTGCGGGATCGTCCTCCCACCGAGGCGACGGCCTCCCGAAGCATCGGGAGGGACATGTTGTCGAGGAGGATGTAGTCCGCACCCGCCTCAGCGGCACACCGCACCTGATCGAGGGAGTCCGCCTCCACTTCCACCCCAAGCGTGGGGTACAAATGCCGCGCGCGCGCGACGGCGGCCGAGATCGGATCCGGCTGCGCGTGGGTCAGCGCGGCGAGGTGGTTGTCCTTGATCAGAATCCGGTCGTAGAGCCCGATGCGATGATTGGCGCCTCCGCCACAGGCGACCGCGTACTTCTCGAAGATCCGCCATCCGGGCGTGGTCTTTCGGGTGTCCAGGATGCGGGCACCGGTTCCCGCCACGGCGTCCACATATCGGGCGGTGAGGGTGGCGATTCCGGACAGGCGCTGCAGGAAATTGAGGGCGACGCGCTCCGCGGTCAGAATGGCCCGTGAGGCCCCGGAGATGCCGAGGACCGGGACTCCCTTTTCAACGCGGGCGCCATCCGACACCGCGGGGCAAAGGTCGAGGTTGGCCGAAAGTTCCCAGAAGGCGGCCGTGGCGAAGGCGAGTCCGCAGACCACGGCCGGTTCCCGGGCCCGGATCTCGGCCCGGGAGGTTGAATCGGGGGGTACGCACGCGAGGGTGGTGACATCGCCGGTCCCCACGTCCTCCGCCAGCGCCGCCCGGACCGCGGCGCGCACGTCGTTCGGTGAAGGCGTCAGCACGCCGGTGAAACTGCGCGAATCCGGCTCCCGGGAAAATGAAAACGTTCCAAACCTATGGGGAACGTTTCCCGGACTCCGGGCTCCGGATCTCCCCGGATGCCGGTCCCTCCATCCGCCCCGAAATCCGCGCGGCGGCAAGATCGTGGGCGACCTTCCGCGCCGCCTCGTCAATGAACGAATCCAGGGTCTGTTGCGCGGCAATCCAGCCTCCGCCTCCCCAACTGTTGCGGTCCGCCGACAACGTCGCCAGCAGCGTTCCGGTCGTGTCATCACGAACCTCCACCGTGGCGTCAAAATAGGCATTCCCCGCACCAAAGCCCACCCAGAAACGTGCGGATCGGCTTCCCTCCACGGCGCGCGTGACGACGCCGTCGACCCGGATGGCCTCCTTCACGGAGCCGGGTTCCGACACCACTTCGGCAAAGGCTCCGCTCAGGCGCAGTTGGTCGATCACCTGCTGCCGAAATCGAAGGGCGGCAGACCTGCCCTCCGTGTCCGTGCCGCCGTCCTTCTTCAATTCCGTGGTGAATGGCATGACAACGACCCGGGGATACGCGGTGAGAACCACCTGCCGCCCGGCGGCGCTGGGCTTCAGGTTCGAGACGGATCCGCATCCGGAAGTGGCGATCAGAATCGCGGCAAGGGTCCCGATCGAGAGACTGGAGTAGCGCATGGTGTTCCTGAGTCGAAACCAGGCCGGAATCCTTGCACCCGAATTTAGTCGCCGAGCGCCTCGACAGGGGGAATTCGACGAAGACCAGGGTCGGGGTCGGCGAGTTCCAGCCACTCCGCAACGGTTCGGGTGTGTCCGGGCAGGCACAGGGAAGGATCCAGTTCCGCCAATGGGGCCAGCACAAATCGTCGCAGGTGTGCCCGCGGATGCGGCAGGACCAGAAACGCCGTGTCGCGGCGCTCGTCACCCCAGCGAATTAAATCGAGATCCAGGGGACGCGCCTCGTTCAGGATCTGCTTGGGCCGCCGTCCAAATTCCGTTTCGAGCGCCTGCAACTGACGCAGCAGGGATTCCGGGGTTTCGCCGGAGCGCGGGGTCAACCCCACCACCGCGTTGGTGAATACGGGGGAACCCGGCGGGCAATCCACCGGAGTGCTGCACCACAGGGATGACCGGACAACGGGCACCGACGCCAAGGCGTCCAGGCGATCCATCGCCCGACGGAGGATCGCGGGGGAATCGCCCAGGTTGGAACCGAGCGCCAGGTGGACCGGGGACCCTGCCTCCCGGGGCTCTCCCGGTCCCTTCATTTCAATCCCAGTACATCCTGCATGGAATAGATGCCGGGCGGACGTCCCACCACCCAGGCGGCCGCGCGCAGGGCCCCGGAGGCAAAGGTGTCACGACTGGACGCCTTGTGGGTCAGTTCCACCCGTTCGCCCTGCGCCGCAAAGATGACGGTGTGGTCGCCCACCACATCCCCGCCGCGGATCGCGTGAATCCCGATTTCGGAATCGGTGCGTTCGCCGGTGATGCCGGACCGGCCATGGCGAAGGGCCTCTGAAAGCTGAACCTTGCGCACCTCTCCGAGGATCTCGAGCAGGGTCGTGGCGGTTCCGCTGGGCGCATCCCGCTTCATCCGGTGATGCATCTCCACCACCTCCAGGTCGAATCCCGGCCCGAGGATCTCCGCCGCCTTGCGGGTCAGCCAGAAAAGCGTGTTCACGCCCGTCGAGTAGTTCGACGCCCAGACCATGGGAATCCGCTGGGACAGCGCCCGAAGCGCCGTCTTCTCCTCCTCGGTGTGTCCCGTGGTTCCGATGACCAGCGCCTTGCCGAGCCGGGCGCATTGTTCGGCGACGCCCAGGGTCACCTTGTGGAAGGTGAAGTCGATCACCACGTCCGCCCCCGGCAGCACGGCTCCCAAATCATCCCCCTCATCCACGGCTCCGGCCACCGTCAGTGCGGGCATCCGGGCGACGCCGGACAACAGCGCCTGCCCCATCCGCCCACGGGATCCATTGATCACAATTCGCGTCATGCGCCCATGGCCATACCAGTCATGCCCCTGCTGCAAAAGCGGAAACCCGCAGCGGAAATCCGCAGCGCGCCGGGAACGCCACCCGCCCCGCCCGGCAACCTCTCCGACCTTCGTCCGATACCGCGCCCGGCTCGCACTCGCGTATGAATCAATGCGTTCCCGGGCGGCACAGGGCGAAACCGGCGGCGCAGGATTCTTCCAGCGGATGCTGTCCTCGACGTCCCGCGACCCAGCCATCCGAGGACCCAACCTATGAATTCAAGTTCTCTCCTCAAAATGTCCACCACGGCGGCCCTCCTCGGCGGGCTCGCCTGTTCATCGCTCGCCGCACCGTTGTCCTCACAGTTCACCTACCAGGGAAGGCTTACTGACGGCGGGACACCGGCCAACGGGGTCTACGACTTCGTCTTTTCCGTTTACGATGCCGCGGATGGCACGCTGCCGCTGGCGGGCGGCGGACTTGCCATTGAGGATGTGACGGTCGAAAACGGCGTCTTCACCGTCTCCGTTGATTTCGGCGCCGCGGTCTTTGACGGATCCGCCCGCTGGCTTGAAGTGGGCGTGCGCCCAGGAAACGAGACGGGGGACTTCACCCTGCTGGAGAATCGACAGGCGCTCACCGCGGTTCCCTACGCGCTGCAGGCCCTGAGCGCGCGCACCGTCGCCACGGGATCCGTCGGCGCCCCGCAGATTGCCCAGGGTGCGGTAACCGCGGAGAAGATCTCCGAGGGGAACGTCGTGAAGAGCCTCAACGGTCTCAAGGACTCCGTGTCGCTCGTGGCCGGCGCAAATGTGTCCATTACGTCGGAGGCCAACGGTCTTCGAATCGACTCCACCGCGGTCCCCGTCCCTGCCTGGCAACTGGGGGGAAACACGGGCGCGCCCGGCCAGTTCCTGGGAACGGTCAACGCGTCTCCCCTTGAAATCCGCGTGGGGAATCAGCGGGCCGCAGTGATCCAGCCCACGGCGGGTGGCCCCGCCTGGGTGGGCGGGAATGACGCCAATACCGCAGGGACATCCCAGGCCGCCTTCATCGGCGGCGGCGGAACCGCCTTCTTCCCCAACGCCGTGGCCGGGGATTTCGGCGCGGTGGTGGGAGGCGTCGGCAACACGGCGGCCGGATTCGCCTCGGGAGTCCTCGCCGGATCGGAGAACCTGACCGAAAGTCTTCGGGCCACAATTGTCGGCGGACGCATCAACCGGATCACGCAGGGTGCGCCCCATGCGGCCATTGTCGGAGGCACCGGAAATCTGATCCGGACGAACGCCAACGAGGCGCTGGTCGGGGGCGGCGTCAACAACTCGATTGACGTGGGTTCCTCCCAGGCGGTGCTCGCCGGGGGCTACTTTAATCAAATCGGGAAGAACGCCGGCGCCGCGGCGGTTGCGGGCGGACTGCAGAATGCGATTTCGGACGGCGCCGCGCGCGGGGCCATTGGCGGCGGCGAGCAGAATCTCGTTCAGGCGCGCCTGGGCATCATTCCAGGCGGTTCCTTCGGTTCGGCCCTGTCCTACGGGCAGATGGCCCACGCCAACGGGCAGTTCCAACAAAAGGGGGACGCGCAGGCGGGGGAATACATTCTGCGATGCCAAACCTCCACCACGGCGGAGACCGAGATGTTCCTCGATGGGAGCTCCGAACGCATCAAACTGCCCAACGATGGCGTGTTCGCCTTCAGCGTCCTCATCATCGGCAGTGCGCGGGGTCCCGCCGCCGCCGGATACGAAATCAAGGGCGTGGTGCAGAATCGTGATGGCAACCTCGCCTTCATCGGCACCCCGGCAAAAACCGTCCTGGGAGAGAGTGCCGCGGCATTCGACGCCCGCGTGACGACCACCGTCAACCCGACCGCCGCCCTGCAAGTCCGGGTTACCAGTGCCCCCCTGCTGGTGGGTGACAACATCAAGTGGGTGGCCGTGGTGCGCACTTCTGAAGTCGTGAACCACAACTGAACCCACCTTCGACTCCGATCCCGACACGGCCATGAAGACTCCCGCCAAACCCCGCGCCGACCTGCGGGTCGTGTGCGCCGCCATCCTCGTCGGAGGACTGGGCCTCACCTCCACCCCGCGACCCCTCCTCGCCGCTGAACCCCGATTCGCATTGACCGGCTCGGTGCTGGGCAACGGCGGCACCCGGTCCACCGGTTCCGGTCGCTTCACCCTCACGGGCACCCTCGCCCAGGCAGAGGCGGCTCCGCGCTCCGTGTCGCCCGACCGTCGCTTCTCCATCGAGCCCGGCTTCTGGACCTGGGCTGGCGTGGTCCAGGTCCCGGGTTCCCCGCTGCTGCGGATCCGGCTTGAAAACGGGAACGCCGTGCTGGCCTGGCCGGGCGCCACCCGCGGGTTCATCCTCCAGGAGGCCGGGGACCTCGGGGGCGAACCACCCTGGAGCCCTGTGGTGTCCCCCGTGGTGGATTTGGACGGCGACCACACGGTGACGGTGCCCGCCGGCGGCCCGCCGCGGTGGTTTCGCCTGGTGCATCCTTGATGCCAGCCGGGAGCGAACGCCCCGGAGCCTTCCCTCCGTCGGATGTTGACGTCGTGGCAATTGTGGTTGATTCCTTGGCCGTGTCACCCTCCCCTGCCCAATCGCGCACCATGAAGACTTCCCTCCTCTCCTGCTGCCTCGCCGCCGCCGCCCTCGTGGCGGGATGCCAGTCCACCGGATCCAAATCCGCCGCTCCTGCGGCCGCACCCGCCGCATCCGCTTCGGCGTTCGACACCTCGGCCCTGGTTGCCGCCTTCAAGAATGCCGACATCCCGTCCAACCAGATCGTGCAAGGCGTCGTCTCCGCGCTGTCCAACAAGGACTATTCCGGCGCACTGGCGTCGCTGCAGAAGTTGGCGCGGATCCCCGGCCTGACCGCGTCGCAGGCCTCCGCTGTCCAAAGCCTGATCGGCTCCGTCTCAACGCGCGCCAAGTAACCCCTGCAATCCGATCGGCTTGATTCCCGGACAGGTCCCGCCTTGGCGGGGCCTTTTCGTTTCCGAATGTCCCCGCCGAGACCCTGGACGCAATCCGCGTGCTTCAGATCAGACCCAGATCCTTCAGGGTCTTGCGGACGAGTTTTCGGCTCGCCTCACTGATACCCACCAGCGGCAGCCGGAGGTCGTCGGTCATCATTCCCATCTCCGCCAGCGCCGCCTTTACGGGGGCGGGATTCGTCTCCACAAACAGGTTTCGGAACAGCGGGAACAGACGCGCATGAACCTTGGCCGCGCCCCGGGCGTCGCCCTTGAGGAAGCGCTGAACCAGTTGGGATACCTGCTTCGGAGCCACATTGGACGCCACGCTGACCACGCCCGACGCCCCCACGGACATGAATGGAAGCGTCAGGGAATCGTCGCCGCTGAGGATGGTGAACTTCGGAGGAAGCACCGCCCGGAGTTGGCTGACCCGGTCGCAGGAGCCGCCCGCCTCCTTGATCGAAACGACGTTCGGGCACGCGGCGGCAATCCGGACCACCGTGTCCACGGCAATCTCGACGCCGCACCGTCCGGGAATGCTGTACAGCATGACCGGCAGCCGGGTGGAATCCGCCACCGCCTTGAAGTGCTGAAAGAGTCCCTCCTGGGTGGGCTTGTTGTAATACGGCGCCACCTGCAGCGTCGCATCGGCACCCACCGCCTCCGCCCGGGCGGTCAGGTCAATCGCCTCCCGGGTGGAATTCCCACCGGTGCCCGCGATGACGCGGATGCGGCCCGCCGCGAACTGGACCGCGAGCTCGATGACCCGGATGTGCTCATCATAGTCCAGCGTCGGCGATTCCCCGGTTGTCCCCACCGGCACGATCCCATCCACACCGCCGCGCACCTGGGCGCGGACCAGTTTCTGGAGGGCATCGACGTCGATCTGACCCTGGCGGAACGGAGTGACGATGGCGGTGTAGGTGCCGGTAAACATACGCGAAACGGGATTCAGCCTCCGACAAGTGTCGCGGCGATGGGAAGGGATTTCTTCCGGTCCGAAGCCCCCGGCAAACAACGCGAGCGATCTGTTGCCCAAACCAGGGGTTCGTGGCTTGCTCTCGGGAGGCGTGAAGTCACGGATTCCATTGGTGGCCGGCGCACTGGCGGCCGGCATCCTGCTCGGGCGGTGGTTGCCCCCCGCAGGCGTCCGCCCCCGCGCCCCATCCCCGCCCCCGCTCGAACTCGTCAACGAGCCGGCCGTGGAACCGGCATCGACCGCGACTCCCACGAATCGGGGCCGGTTGACGCTGGGAGTCATGAACCTCGCCCAATTGGAGGCGGCCTTCCGGGAAGTCCGGAGCGAGCCGGATCCGGAGGTTCGGCGGGATCGTCTCCGGGTTCTTGCCCTCAGGACGCCACTTTCCGAAGCCGCGGCCGCCTTCACCCTGGGCCGCCGGGTCCTTCCAGAGGAGTCGTGGACCATTTATCGGAACCGACTTCTGGAGCTGTGGGCTCCGCGGGCTCCCGAGGCGGCCCTGGCGTTCGTGGAAACCGTGACCCCGCCCTCCGAGCGCATCCAATGCCTCCGGTGCGCCATCCAGGGCTGGGCCCGCTACGATCCGGCGGCCGTGTTGCGCTGGTACCAGGGGCTGCCTCCCGGAATGGAGCGCCGCACGGGTACCACCCTGCTGGCGGAGGCGCTCGGGCTGTATGCCCCTGGAACCGGGTTGGAACTCCTGAGCCGGATGCCGCCCGGCACGGAGCGACGGGATTTTCTCAGCCGCTTCTTCGAACTTTGGGGCGGCGTCGATCCGGTGTCCGCGGCGCCCGAGGCCATGAAGCGCCTTGAGGGCCAGGAACACGCCTTCATCCTCGGGGGACTCCTCGCACGGTGGGCGGAGCTGCAGCCCGACGCGGCCATTGCCGCGATGCGGCAAGTTCCCGTCGGGGGAGCCCACCACCCGACGTGGGATGCCTTCCTTCAGCGCTTTGCCCAGGACAATCCGTCCAAGGCCGCGGAACTCGCCCTCAGCCTGCCGGGCTCCACGCCCCAGCGCCAGTTGCTCGGGCAGGTCGCCCACCAATGGGCCTTGCGGGATCCGGTCGCTGCGGAGGCCTGGGCCCGGTCCCTGCCTTCCGGGGCGACCCGGGACGTCGCACTTTCCCAGGTGGCGGCCGCCGCCCTGGAGCAGGATCCCAAGTCCGCGGTTGCCCTGCTGGTGAAGCCCGGAGGCGGGGTGCGGGATGTCTGGCTGTTCCGGAACGCTGGAGCCGCCCTGGCCGCGCACGACCCAGCCTCGGCCGTGAGCTGGGCGGAACAATTGACCGATGCGAATGCCCGGCGGGAAGCCCTGGCCGGAGCCCTCGAATCCTGGGCGAACAGCGACCCCAAGGGGGCCGCCACGCACGCCGGTGCCCTGCCCGCAGGAGCGGTGAGGGACGCCGCCCTCCAAAGCGTGGTGAACACCTGGGCCAATCAGGACGTCCGGGCCGCCGCGGAGTTCGTCAAATCGCTTGAACCCGGGCGCAACCAGCAGATGTTGTCCCAGCAACTGGCCTGGCAGCTCGCCTCGCGGGACCCGGCGTACGGCGTGGAATACCTGTCCAGCCTTCCCGAAGGACCCTCCCGCAATCAATACGCCGCCAACTTCGCCGCCGGATGGGCCCAGCAGAATCTCGAGGAAGCCGTGGACTGGATGAAGGCGTTGCCGGAGGGGACCCTGCGGCGTCAGGTGCTCAATCAAATGCGGGATGTCTGGGCCGACCAGGATCCGGCGGGCGCGGCCGCCTACGCCGCGACGATGACCAATCCCCAGCAGCAGCGCGATTTTCTCAGCGGCGTGGCGAACCGCTGGGCGGAGCAGGACAGCGAGGGGGCGCTCGCGTGGGCGAAGACCCTTCCTGAGGGGGCCGCCCGGGACTCCGCCCTGGAGTTTATCGCGGGGCAACTGGCGAATTCCGCCCCCGCCCAGGCTGCGGAACTGGCCCTGAGCCTTCCCGAGCGCTCCCAGCACACGGCCCTCCTTGGAATCGTGGAACGCTGGTCCAATACGGACCCGGGCGCCGCCGCGGCCTGGGTGGAGCGGTTTCCTACCGGGGAACTCCGGGACCAGGCGGAGGCGCAACTGATGGGAACCTGGTCCTCCCAGGACCCGTTCGGCGCCGCCAAGTGGCTCAACCAGCAGCCCGCAGGACCGGCCCGTGACGGTGCGACGGAAAACCTGGTCCAGAATCTCCGGGAGTTTGACCCGGTTGCGGCAGGACTTTGGGCGGAGTCCGTGACCAACCCGGAGCAGCGCCTCCGTCTGCAGGAGGACCATTTCAACTGGTGGCGCGGACAGGACCCGGACGGGGCGGCGCGGTGGCTCGATCACGCCCAGGTCCCTCCGGAGGTGAAGGAAGCCTGGCGCCAGATGCTGGAGCAGAATCCCTGAGCGACAGGCCCCCGGCCCCACCGTCGGGTTTCGAGGGCGTCAGGCCCCGAAGAAGGTTCGGATCTGGCGAATCACCCAGTCCACCTGCCCATCGGAAAGCTCCGGATACATGGGCAGCGGGAGAATCCGGCGGCTGAGGGCCTCCGCGACCGGGAAATCCCCGGCCTTCCATCCCTGGTCCGCATAACAACGCTGCAAGTGGAGCGGCACGGGATAGTAGATCAGGGTTGGGACGCCATTCGCCGCGAGGTGCGCCTGCAATTCGTCGCGCCGGTCGGTCAGCACGGCGTACACATGATACACATGCCGGTTCCCCGGCGCGGTCAGCGGAGTTTCCACAGGCAGCCCGGCGAGGCCGGCATCATAACGGGCGGCAATGGCCGCGCGTCGTGCATTGCCGGCGGCGAGATGCGGAAGTTTGACGCGCAGGATTGCGGCCTGGAGGTCGTCGAGACGCGAGTTCCAACCGTGCAGGTCGTGATGGTAGCGCCGTTCAATGCCGTGGACCCGCAGCATGCGCAGCGTCCGGGCGAGCGCGGCGTCCTGGGTCAACACCATGCCCCCGTCGCCGCAGGCACCGAGGTTCTTGGTCGGATAAAAACTCAGGCAACCCAACGTCCCCAAGCCGCCCAGCGGCTTCCCGTCGAGTTCCGCCCCAATGGCCTGTGCACAGTCCTCGATGAGGGGCAACCCCAACGTCCCGAGTTCCCGGATCGGAGCCGCCTGCCCGAACAAATGCACCGGGATGACGGCGCGGGTCTTCGGAGTGATCCGCCGCGCAACATCCGCTGGATCGAGCGTGAAGTACCGGGGATGAACATCGGCAAACACGATCCTGGCCCCGACCTGATGAATGCTCTCTGCCGGCGCAATGTAGGTGAAGGGCGAGGTGATCACCTCGTCCCCGGGTCCGATACCCAGGGCCCGCAAGGCGAGCGTCAGGGCGTCGGATCCGCTGTTGACGCCAATGCCATGGGCGGCGCCACAGGCGGCGGCCACTTCCTGTTCGAGGGCGGCGACGTCGGGGCCGAGGATGAAGTGTCCACGGTCGAGGGATCGCGCCACCGCCTCGAGGATTTCGGAACGGAGGGCGGCGACCTGCGCACCGGGATTGAGAAAGGGGACGTTCATGGCGTCGGCCTCCAGCCAACCACAGCCCCCCGCCCGGTTCGACGCGAAAGATTTGAATCGGAGGCGAACCTTCGGTGTTGAACGCTTGTCCCAGATCCAGGACGCCCCCCGGCGACACGATGCCGGAACCATCGTCGAACCCCATGCGGACCCAACCTCCCGACCAGAAACTGAAGTCCCACGTCTCCTGGAGTGGACTTCTCGAATCCGCCGCCCTGGTGGGCTGGCTGGCTACCCTCGCGGGATTCCTTGGCTCCTGGAACTGGCTTCCCGAGCTCGCCTCCCATTTTCGGGTTCAACTCGCCATCGCCTTTGCCCTGCTGACCCTGCTGACGCTGCTCGGCCGACCCCGACGAGCCTCCTGTGTCGCCGCCGGATTGGGTGTCCTGGTGAACGGTGGACTCGTCCTGTGGGAAGCCCGTCCGGTCGGACAGCCCCGAGATCCCGCCGGCGATGTAATTCGACTGCTTTCCATCAACGTGAACACCGCCAACCGACGCTCGGACCTGGTTCTCAAGGCGATTGGGCAGGCGGATCCGGACGTCATCTTGTTGATGGAGGTGGACCCACGCTGGATGAAGGATCTGGCACCACTCCGGACCAGGTACCCGTTTCGTCTTGAGGAGGCGCGGACCGACAATTTCGGGATCGCCCTCCTTTCACGCCTGCCGCTCGATGAAGGTCGGGTCGAGGAACTTTCCGGAACCGAGGTGCCCTCGATTCTCGCCGCCGTTCGGACGCCCCATGGGGTAGTACATCTCGCCGGGACTCATCCGCTGCCTCCGGGATCTCGTGAGGACGCCGCCGAGCGCAATCGGCAACTCGACGCGCTTGCCGAACGGGCGGCCGCCCACCCGCAAACTTCGGTGATCCTCGGTGACCTCAACATCACTCCCTGGAGCCCGCACTTCCCGCAACTGCTGCGCGCCGGGCATCTGCTGCGGGCGCATCCTGGGTGGGGCGTGTTTGCCACATGGCAGGTGGACCAGCCCTGGTTCAGCCTCCCTCTCGACCACTGTCTGGTTTCCCCATCCATCGCCGTCCGAAGGCTTGAAGTCGGCCCCGACGTTGGAAGTGATCATCGTCCTTTGCTTGCGGAACTGGCGGTGCCTCCTCGGTGACGGGCGCCATCGGGAACACGGACCGCCACCCGCAGTCCGGCCCCGGTGAAAACGGATTCCCCCTCAGGCCTGATTGAGTTTCCCGGCGTCCACGGACCAACGAATGAGTTCCCGGCCCAGTTCCCGCGGCCACTCCTCGGCGGTGCAGGTCATGAATACCTGCCCCCCGGCGCGCTGCGACTGGTTCAGCAAGGGGAGAAACCCCGCGCGGCGGGTGGCGTCCAGTTCTCCCATGACATCGTCAATCAGCAGAACGGGGGGCGATCCATGGAGACCGGTCATGTATTCCGCCTGCGCCATCTTCAACGCCAGGGCCAGCGTCCGCTTCTGACCTTCGCTGGTGTACTGGGCCGCCGGCTGGCCGTTGACGCGCAACGCCAGATCGTCCCGGTGCGGCCCCACCATCGTGGTGCGATAGGTCCGTTCCCGGGAGCGGCTGTTGGCGAGGGCGACGGCGAGATCCCCCTTCACCGAGGGATGGTATTCGAGGCCGAGTTCATCGGCCTCGGAGGCGATCCGACGAAAGGCCTGCGCGGCCAGGGGGGCAAACCGGGGAGCCAGTTCCCGTCGGGCTGCGGACAGTCCGTCCCCAAGTCGGACCAGTTCCGCGGTGAACCCCGCAAGCTGTTCCTCGTCGGGCAGCGGATGCTTCAACAACGCGTTGCGCATCCGCAGCGCCTGCGTGTAGCGCAGGAGCAGCGGAAGGTAGTCGGGACGCGTCTGCGCGAGCAGAAGATCCAGAAACCGTCGCCGCACCCGGGAGACCCCCTTCACCAACTGGACGTCCTCGGAACAGAAGACCACCGCCCGAAGCGTTCCGAGGAAATCCGCCAATCGCTTCACGGGGGCTCCATTGAGGGAGAGCTTTCGTTCCCGCGGGGACCAATAGGCCCGAATCTCTGCCGGCCCTCGGCCGACCACGGTTCCTCCCACGAAATAGCCCTTCGCCCCGTGCCGGACCATGTGGGTTCCGCCGACGCCCCGGAACGATCTCAGGGTGGCGAGCAGATAAATCGCCTCCAGCAGGTTGGTCTTCCCCTGGGCATTGCGCCCCAGGAAAAGGTGGAACCCGGGCGTAAACTGGGCGTCGAGTCTTCCGTAATTCCGGAAGTCGCGAAGGCGCAGTTCGGCGAGATGCACCCCGTGATTCTGGGTGAAGGACGCTCCGGTGGCGACCGTGGAATGGATTCCACCCCGGCACCCGCCGCGAAAAAACCGCCGCTGGCCCCGCTGCGGGAGATCAGTAGGTTTCCGCGGTGACCGCGATCCATTCCGCTCCATTCCGCCTGGCCCTCGGGGCCGCGCTTTGCGGGATGGCCCTCGCGGCGCACGGCGACGCGGTTCCATTCCGGGAACCAGGGATCCAGGTTTACGAAATCGCCGCACCACCCGCCTCCCCGGCGGCCGCCTTCCGTGGACCGGACTGGATTCCCGCCCGGCCGCGTTCCGGCGGAGCGCGGGTTGAACTCGGCCGCCGCGTCGTCCTGCGCCTGACGCACCCTCCGGCCTCCGGCACCCCGCCGCTGCCTTCCGGGCTCCGGGTGCGGCGGCAGGTGGATTCCCTCACCTGGATCCTGGAGGCCCCGGATGCGCCCACCGCCATCGCCGCCGCCGCGGACCTGTCCCAGCGGCGGGACGTCTCGGTGGCGGTTCCCACCCAGCGACGCGCATCCCTCCGGCGTCATTTCGACTACGCACCGGCCCCGGACGACCGGTACTTCCCGCTCCAGTATTCGCTGCAGACCTCACGTCCCACCGCCGCCTTCGCCCCCGCCGGAGCGGACCTTCGCGTCCGCTCCGCCTGGCCCGTCACGCGCGGCGCCCATGTCGTGGTGGGGGTGGCCGACGACGGAATCGACCCGGGGCATCCGGATCTTGCGCCGCGTCTCGCCGATGCCGGTCGGAACTTCCTCGCCCCGCCCGCAGACGGAGCCCCCCTGGGGGATGTGGTGTATCACGGAACCGCGGTCGCGGGCCTGATTGCGGCGACCGGGGACAACGGGATCGGAATCTCCGGAGTCGCGCCGGAGGCGGGATTGTCCAGTTGGGTGATTTTTGATGAGGACGGAAAAATGCCGGACGACGCGGGCATGGCGGACACGTTCGAGCACGACTCGCAGCGGGTTGGCATCCAGAACCATTCGTGGGGAAATTCGGATTTCCTTTTTGTCGGACGGCGCCTGTTGGAGGACGAGGCCATTGGCCGGGCCGTGGCCACCGGCCGGGGCGGCCGCGGAGTGGTCTTTGTCCGATCCGCCGGCAACACCCGGGATACCGACTTCAATTTCAACAGCGGATCCGGGGATGCAAACCTCGACGGCTACGCCAATGATCCCCGACAGATCGCCGTCGCTGCGGTGACGGAGGCCGGACGCTACGCCTCGTACAGCACCCCCGGAGCCTGTGTCCTCGTCGCGGCGCCCAGCGGGGACCTGCGAACCGGTTCCCCGGGACTGGTCACCACCGACCGCGTGGGGGCGGCCGGACTCAACACGCTGGTGGACCCCGGGGATCCCTCGGGCGCGGACTACCTCGCGGGCTCGCGCCGGTTCAGCGGCACGTCGGGTTCGGCGCCCCAGGTGGCGGGATGCGTCGCATTGCTGTTGTCCGCCAACCCGGATCTTACGTGGTGGGAGGTGCCCCAGATCCTCGCGCTCTCGGCCCGCCAAACCGACCCCGCCGATCCCGATTTGCGCACGAACGCTGCGGGGTTTCGCATCAGCCACAACACGGGATTCGGCGTGCCGGACGCCGGGGCCGCAGTGCGGCTTGCCCGGGCCTGGGTGCGACAGGAGTCTCCCGTGGAAGTCCGCCAACGCCTGAACTCCGTCCGCCCCATTCCCGACGGGGTCACCGGCGGAACTCCCGGCGGTGTATCCTACGAGTTCCCGATATCCCAAGCCCTGGCCGTGCAACACGTGCAGGTCGCCGTCCGGTGGGATCACGCACGGGCCCGGGACATCGAGGTGTTGCTGACCTCACCCGGCGGCACCGTGAGCCGGTTGCTGCGTCCCGGTTCCGCGGCGGAGCCGGTACCGTTGGATTGGACCTTCCATTCCGTCCTGCACCTCGGCGAATCCAGTCGCGGCACCTGGCGCGTGGACTTCCTGGACCATCGAAGCGGCATCAGCGGACGGGTGGATTCGGTGGAGGTTGTTCTGACGGGCAGGGCGATTGAGGATGCCGATGCCGACGGACTCGATGACCGTTGGGAGGACGCCATGCTCCAAAGCCGGTCGCACGGGGCCGGGGACGATCCGGATCATGACGGGTGGACCAACGCGGCCGAGCAGATGGCCGGAACCCATCCCCGTGTGAGGGAAACCGCCCTGGTCGCCTCGTTGTTCCTTCCCGCCACGAACGGGGAACGCCCCCGCCTCTCCTGGCCGTCCAACGGCGCCGAGTCCTTCGAAATCTGGGGAACGACCGATGCCGGCCGGCCCTTTACCCGGATCACCAACGCCCCCGGTTCCTTTCCCGAATCCGCCTGGTTCCTGCCCGCCCTGGAATCGTTTCAAGTGCTGCAGGTCCGAACCGTCCCCGAATGATCGGTGACGGCCCGGTCGGTCGTCACTTCCGCAGGTAGTACTTCTCGGTGTACTCCTGCACCATCCGCCAAGTGCTGTACTTGGCGGCCAGGGTCACCATGGCACGACGGATCTTCGCGATCCATTGACGGGGAATGCCGTTGGCGTCGCGATTGAAGAAGGTGGGAACCACCTCTTCGGTGAGCACCTTGAAGAGGTTCGCACTGTCCACGCGATCCTGCTCCTGGACATCCGACGGGTGCGAATCCGGACCAATCCCGAATCCGTTGGTGCCGTCAAAGTCCTCCCGCCACCAGCCGTCGAGGATGGAGAGATTGAGGCAACCGTGGGGTGTGGTCTTCATGCCACTCGTCCCGGACGCCTCAAGCGGACGCCGCGGATTGTTCAGCCAGATGTCGCATCCGGAAACCATCTTCCGGCAGACGTGGATGTCGTAGTTCTCGATGAACACCAGGTGTCCCTTGAGTTCGCTGAACTTCGACAGATGGACGATTTTCTGGATGAACGCCTTTCCGTGCTCATCCCGGGGATGCGCCTTGCCGGCGAACACGAACTGGACGGGCCGGCTGGTGTCGCGGACCAGTTTGATGATGTTGTCGAACTGGTCAAAGATCAGCGGGGCGCGCTTGTAGGTGGCGAAGCGGCGGGCGAAGCCGATGGTCAGCGCATCGGGATTCAGCATGGCGTCGAAGGTGATGAAGTCCCCGGTGCTGAACGAACGGCCCTGGATGAGAAGCCGGCGCCGGGCAAATTCGATCAGCTCGCGGCGCAGTCGGTACCGCATGGCCCACAGCTCCTCGTCGGTGGTGACCGCCGGATCCGCCAGCCGCTCCCAGAATGCCGGAGTATTCGCGTCGTAAACAAACCGGTCCGGCGTCCCGCCGTTCTCCAGATACTTCCGCATCCAGAGCCGCCGCATGGGTCCCTTGACCCAGCCGACGAGATGGACGCCGTTGGTGATGGCGCCAATGGGAACCTCGTCCGCGTTCTCCTTTCCAAAATAGCCCTTCCACATGTCGCGACTGACTTCACCGTGGAGCTGGCTGACGCCGTTCGCGGCGCGGCAGAACTTCAGGGCGAGGGCGGTCATGCAGAACGGATTTCCCGGCGTCCCCGGATGCTCGTTTCCGAGTTCCATCAGATCCTCGTGGCTGATGCGCAGGTTGTGGATGAACTTGCCGCCGGCGAGACGCACCAGATCCGAGGTGAACCGGTCGTGTCCCGCCTCGACCGGGGTGTGCGTGGTGAAGATGCATTCCTCCCGCGTGAGCCGGCCCGCCTCGTCGAAGGCTTTTCCCGCCGCCATCTTTTCCCGGATCAGCTCCAGGGTCAGGAACGCCGCGTGGCCCTCGTTCATGTGGAAGGTGGAGGGCTGCACCCCCAGCGCGCGCAACAGCCGAACGCCCCCCACGCCCAGCAGGATTTCCTGCATGATGCGGGTGGTCGTGTCCCCGCCGTACACCCGGTTGGTCAGGTCCCGGTACTGCCCCTCGTTCTCCGGACGGTTCGTGTCGAGCAGATAGACCGGCACCCGCCCGACGTTGATGCGCCAGGCGTGGAAGTGAATCGGCGTCCCGAACATCCGGACGCTGCACACGACCGGCTTCCCGCTGCCATCCACCACCGCGTCCAGCGGCAGGTTGCGCGGATTCAGCGGACTGTAGTGTTCCTGCTGCCAGTTGTCGTTGTTGATGGATTGCTGGAAGTAGCCCTCACGGTAGAACAGGCTGATGCCGACGAAGCCGAGTCCGAGGTCGCTTGCGGACTTGGTGTGATCCCCCGCCAGGGCTCCAAGACCGCCGGCCGCGATCGGCAGGCACTCGTGAAAGGCAAACTCGGCGGAGAAGTAGGCCACCGGATTCTGGGCGAGCTGCGGAGCGTTCTTCGACGCCCAGGTCTCCTTGTCCTCCATGTAGGTCCGGAATGCGGCCAGAACCTTCCGCACCCGGGACGCCAGCTCGGGATCCTGCAACCGGACGCGCAATTCGTAGTCGGACACCTCGTGCAGGACGGCCACCGGATTGTGATACAGGTTCTGCCATCCGCGCGGGGACAGGGCCTGGAAAACCTCCTGGGCGTCCTGGTCCCAGCTCCACCAGAGGTTTCGGGCAAGACGGTGCAATCCGTCGGTCAATTCCTTCACTTCGGCACTGGTCAGCGGTTTCAAGCTCATGATCGGTTCCATCCAGGACCGCGACGACCGCTCGGCCGCACGGCGAGCGGACACAACTACCCTCGCGGAGTTCCATGGAAAATGAAAAATGCCGTTCGTTTCGATTCCCATCGTTGCTGGACCCCAACCCGGATCCCGACGGCGGCTGGGGGGGGTCCCCTCCGGACGCGTTGCGCCTTCCCCTGGGATGCGATCAACGGAGGAACTCAGGGTTCCGGGAACAGGACCGCGGCCGCGGCGCGCGCCAGGGCGGGTGCCCCCGGGGTATCCGCATGGACGCACCAGGTTTGGGGCCGAATCCGCCAGCGGCCCCCGTCCCCGGTCTCGATCCCCAATCCCTGCCGAACGTCCCGAATCCGGCGCTGAACGGCGGTCGGGCTGGTGATCAGGGCACCGGCCAGCCCGCGGGGCACCAGGGAACCGTCCGAACAGTATCCGCGATCCACAAACGCCTCCTCCCAGACCGGCGTTCCGGATGCCCGGGCGCGCGCCGCCACCCGTCCGCCCGCGAGCGCCAGGATGCGAAGTCCCGGGAACCACCGGCGCATGGTGCGGACGTAGGCGGCGGCCAGTGCCGGATCCTGTTCCGTGGCGTGGTACAGCGCCCCGTGCAGCTTGACGTGCTCAAGCGAACGCCCCCGGGCCTTCGCGACCATTGCCAGCGCCGAGACCTGATGGATCAGCAGCGTCTCCAATTCCCCGGGGCGGATGGCCGCGAGTCCCCGGCCGAAGGTGCCGGGAAGTCCGGGATGCGCTCCCAGGCGCACGGAGAACGCGGCGGCCAGGCGGACACACCGGTCCATGGACTCCGGGGTGCCCGCATGGCCGCCGCAGGCCACGTTCGCCGAGGTCACCACGCGCATCAGCGCCCGCGTCCGCGCGGGGGACTCCCCTTCCCCGAGATCTGAATTCAGGTCCGCCATCGAGATCGCCGGCGCCACCACAGGAAGACACAGCATGCAGGGGACGGCAACGGATTCCCCGGCCCTGCGGAGGGATTCCCGGAAGTTTGGATCCCGGGATTGCCTAGGGCCCCTGGAAATGCGACGACTTTCCCACTCGTATGCGGATTCATCCCGTTGTTTCCCTGGGGTTGCTCACCTTGGGATTGGCCCTCAGTGGTTGCAGCCGACCCGACGCCCCATCGGATTTTCAATGGCGCTTCGCCGGCACCACCGCGCTCAAGGCGCAGACCAATGCGCCGGTGCTGGCCGAGGCCCTTCGCGTGCCACAGGCGAATGCCGCCCTGGGTCCCCTGGCCGCCCGGTTGGCCGAGACCTGGTGGCAACTCGGGACCGGGGGCAAGCCCCTGTCGTCCCAGGATCTGGCCGCGGGTATCGCGCTCATCCCCGACCTGCTGTCCTCGGAATCGACCGGGGAATTTCACACGCAGGCCACGGGCGGGATGGAATTCGTGGTGGCCATTCATGGAGTGTTGAACGACGGAGGCGCCTGGGAGAAGCAGTGGGCCGCCTGGGTCCAGGCCATGCACGCCGCCCGCGGGGGCGGAGGAGCCCCGGGGACGGCACGTCTGGACGGCTGGCTGGTGGCGGTCTCCGACAGTTCCCAGACGACCCCGCAAAAGGCCTGGAAGGCCCTCGCCGCACGCAAGGCCGCACCGGGGGCGTTGGCGGAGTTTGAAGTGAAGTATCCGGGTCAGGTGGCCCTCCAGGCGGCCATGACCTGTCGCGAGGGGGCGGCGCGCTGGACTGCAACCGCCCGCCTTGCGCAGCCCGTGACCGCAATTCCGGCCTGGGAACTCCCGGGGGCCATCGGGGAGCCCATCGTGTTCTTCACCGGAATCCGATCCGTCCCCTCGCTCCTTCAAAGCCTCCCGTGGGCCCGGTCCTTTGCCGGAAAGATCGTCCCCAAACAGGTGTTTGCCTGGGGTCAGCCGGGACTCCCCGACTGGGGTCACACCTATTTCGCGGCGCTCATGGACGCTCCCGTCGCGGCGGTGACCGAGTTGAATCGACGCTTCGCCCCCCTGTTCCCCCCCTCCGAATCCCCCCGGTTCCGGGGCCTGCTTCATTTCGACGAGACGATCCCCCGGATCACCATCTCCGCCTCCGTCCCCGTGGTGCCGTCCTTCGAGGCCCAGAAGCAGGGCGACCGGGGTTATCTGACCTTTGGATTTCTCCCGGCATTTCGTCCGACGAATTCCCTCGCCCCCGAGATGCTGGCGCAACTGAACCGGACCAACCTCGTGTACTATGACTGGGAATTCACGGCGGCCGCCGCCCAGCACTGGCATCTGCTCGGCCAGATTGAGGATCTCATGGAGGGCCGGCACGCGGTGACCTCCACGCCGGCCACCCAGTGGCTGCTGGCGGTGGCGCCCAAGGCGGGCGAGACGGTGACCGAGGGATTGCTGGTCGATTCCAAGACCATCGCCCTCCGTCGGAAGGCTCCCGTCGGCCTCTCCGGATTGGAGCTGGCCGCGCTGGCCCGCTGGATCGATCCCCCGCCTCCCATGCGGCGGGTCCTGCCCTCGTCCACCAACGCCGCGGGGTCGAAGGCGGTGGCGCCCGCGGCCAGGACCAACGCCCCGGCCGCCAAGAAAAAGCCCTGAGCCATGCTGTTGCTGGGCGTCAATATCGACCACGTCGCCACCCTCCGGCAGGCGAGGTACCGGGAGAATCCCGGGGAACGGCGGGCGGAACCGGATCCCGTCGCCGCGGCGCTTCTCTGCGAGGACGCGGGATGCCACGGAATCACGGCCCACCTGCGGGAGGACCGGCGGCACATTGTGGACGCCGACGTCCGCCGGTTGCGGGAGCGGATCCGGACCCGCCTGAACTTTGAGATGGCCAACACACCGGAGATCGTCGCCTTCGCCCTGGATCTCAAGCCGGCCTTCGTCTGCCTGGTGCCCGAGCGGCGTGAGGAGGTGACCACGGAGGGGGGGCTGGATGTCGTCGGCGGTGCGCGCAGCCTGGCGGACTCGTGCGCGCGTTTTCGCGACGCCGGGATCGCGGTGAGCCTGTTTGTCGCCCCGGACGCGGCCCAGATCGAGGCCTCCCGCGAGGTGGGCGCCCAATACATCGAGCTTCACACCGGACGCTATGCCGAAGTCTTTGGCGAACCCGCGCTCCGCGATGCCGAACTGGACCGGCTGGCCGCGGCGGCCCGGCAGGCACATTCCCTCGGCCTTCGCGTCAATGCGGGGCACGGCCTGACCGTGGACAATGTTCCCGCGCTTTCCGCGGTGCCCCACCTGGAGGAGTTGAACATCGGGCACACCCTGGTCAGCCGCGCCGTGTTCGTCGGACTGCGCGCCGCAGTTCGTGAGATGCTGGAGGCCATGGCGTCGTACCCGGAGGCCGCCCGGGAGGGTCCTGGTCCGGCGCTGCACTCCCGATGATTCTCGGCACGGGCATCGACCTGATCGAGGTATCGCGGATCGAGGACTCGTTCGCGCGGTTTGGGGAGCGCTTCCTGAAGCGGATCCTGCGGGAGGAGGAGATCGCCTATTGCCTCCGGCTCGCGCGCCCCGGTCCCCACCTCGCCGTCCGCTTCGCCGCCAAGGAGGCGGTCAGCAAGGCCTTCGGGACGGGAATCGGGACGGAGTTGGGCTGGCACGACATTGAGATCCGCCGCCGCGAATCCGGGGAGCCCTTTGTCGTCCTGCACAACGGGGGCCTCGCGCTTCTTGAGCGTCGCAAGGGCCGGGCGCTCCACGTGAGCCTGACCCACACCACCACGATGGCGGGCGCCGTGGTGATCCTTGAAGGGTGAGGCGGATGCCGCCGTGCCAGGGAATCCGGGAGCCCCGGTGGGTCACTGCGCCGGCCAGACGGCCGGCGGTCCCTCCACGCCCGTGCGGCTGATGGGCACCAGCCGCACCTCCTCGGGGATCACCTGACCCCGGCGGCGATCCAGGGACAGGCGGCGGACCGTTGCGGGAAGGATCTCGCTCCGCCATTGCACGCCCAGGCGCTGTTGCATCACGACCACGCGGGTCGGGGCGTTCGTCGCCAGGGACCACGACAAATTCAGGAGGGTCGGAGAGGCGGCCTCCTCCTTGATCGTCGGCGCCTCGGGGGTTTCCACCTTCAACCAGGGCGTCGGAGGCACCAGGGCCGGCTGGGAAAACAGGTCCTGGGGAAGCAGGTTCGCCAATCCTCCGAAGTTCCGCTGCAGGCTGGCGGCATTCCAAAAAATCTCACCCTCCGCCCCATTGGATCGGGCGATGCGGATCTGGTCCAGAATGTCCCCCACCCGCCGGTCATCCCCGATCTTGGCGCTGTTCAAGCCCGGCGTCAGCAGCCGGCCCTTCGTGTTCTCCTGTTCCCACCAGCGGACCAGTCCGTAGAATCCCTGCTCCCGGGAATTCACGGGCCAGTAGAGTTGGGGGGCGATGTAGTCGCACCATCCCTGGTTGAGCCAGAGGCGTGCATCGGAGTACAGGAGGAGATACTGGTCCAATCCCTTCGTCCCCGGCGGATATCCGGGACGCCAGATTCCGAACGGACTCACCCCCACCTTCACCCACGGTTTCGCCCGATGGATTCTCGCGTAGAGGCTTTCGACGAACTGGTTCACGCAATCCCGGCGCCAGTCCCCCTGATCCATGCGGCCGCCGTCCCGGCGATACCTCCCGTAGCTTTTGACGTCGGGGAAGTTCAGCCATCCGCCATCGGGACTGCGCACCGGATAGGGATAGAAGTAGTCATCCACATGGAAACCATCGACGTCATAGCGCTGGACGATGTCGATGGCGACCTGCAGGACGTGCTCCCGCACCGCGGGATTGCCGGGGTCGAGCCACAGGAGATTGCCGTAGGGCAGGACCCAGTCGGGATGTCGCTTCACCACGTGGTCCGGGGATGGATTCGAGAGCGTCTTGAAATACCGCGCGCGAAACGGATTGATCCAGGCATGCAATTCCAATCCACGGGCGTGGGCCTCGTCGCACGCGAACTGGAGCGGATCCCAGCGCGGATTGGGGGGTTGCCCCATGCGTCCGGTGAGGTACTCGCTCCAGGGTTCCAGCGTGGATGCGTAGAGCGCGTCCGCCGAGGGGCGGACCTGCAGGATGACCACGTTGAGTCGGACCCGGACCGCCATGTCCAGCAGTGCCTTGAGATCCGCCTGCTGCTGGGCGACCGAGGCGCCCGCCTGGACGGGCCAGTCGATGTTTCCGACGGACGCAGCCCACGTCGCCCGAAATTCCCGGGGGATCGCCGGCGGTGGCGGGGTGCGCAACGCCGGCGCCTGAGCCAACGCAACGCTGGAGATCAGAAGGAGGGGAAGCAGGAGGCGCATGAACTTCAACAAGGGTGGCGTTGCAATCGGGTCCCGGCAAGCCGCCCCGCACACCGCGGATGCTCCCGCACGGAACCCGGGTGCGGAATCCTCGCCACTCTCCCGGAATGCCCCTAGGGTCACCCGGGACCCGCGTCCCGCCTTCCATGTCGCTCCAGCGTCTCGTGATCCTGCTTTGCCTGCTGTCCGCCCTTGGGGCGGGCTGCAGCCCGTACCACGGCTACAAGCCCGAAACCAATCCCCCTCCGTTCACGGAAAGCCCCCCGGAGACGACCCGGCCCCAGACGTCCGCACCGCCCGGACAACCCGGATCACGCTGACGCGCAGTGGATGCCGGGTCGGCGGCCGTCGTTGTCCGACGGACCGTCTGTCCACCCTTTCGCACGCCTCTTCATGTCCTCAGAGATTACCCTCATTTCCGCCGTCGACCTTGAGTTGGGTTTTGATCGGCAGGTTCTGCTGAATCGCGCCTCGCTGGCCGTGATGGACGGCGACCGGATCGGCCTCGTCGGGCGCAACGGCTCCGGGAAATCCTCCTTCCTCCGCATCCTCGCCGGCCTTCAGGCACCGGACGCCGGACGCGTCAACGCCCGCCGGGATCTGATCCTCAGCTACCTGCCCCAGGAGTTTCAGCTCGATCCAACGCTGAACGTCCGGGACAACGTCCGGGCCGGAGCCCGGCAGATTCTCGACCTCATCCACCAGTTCGAGACGCTGCCCGCGCACTCCCCGAGGCATGCGGAGCTGGAGTCCCGGATCCAGGCCCTCGATGGCTGGGGTCTCGACCACCGGATCGAGACGGCCATGGACCATCTGCACTGTCCGGATGGGGACCGGGCGATTGGGAAACTGTCGGGGGGCGAACTCCGCCGCGTCGCCCTCTGCCGAGCCATCATCCCGCAGCCCGATCTCCTGATCCTGGATGAACCGACGAACCACCTCGACACCGAGTCCGTGGACTGGCTCGGGGAGATGTTGGAGCATTATCCGGGGGCCTTTGTGCTGGTCACCCATGACCGGCACTTCCTCGACCGTTGCGTGAATCGCATCGTGGAACTCGCGGACGGGACCTTCTGGTCCCACGCCGGTTCCTACACGGACTATCTGGAGGCGAAGGCCGTCCGCCAGTCCACCGCGGAACTGGTCGAGCACAAGCGGCAGGTCTCGCTCAAGAAGGAACTGGAGTGGTACCGGACCGGTCCCCGGGCGCAGCGCACCAAGTCCAAAATCCGCATGGCGGCCGTCGAGGCCGCCGTGGAGGTTCGCGCTCCGGATTGGGAGCGGGATGTGGATCTGGTGATTCCCCCGCCTCCACCGCTGGGAAACCGGGTTGTCGAACTGGCGGGTGTCGGCATGGAACTGGGGGGGCGGAGGCTGTTCTCCGGACTCAGTCTCACGTTCGCGGCCGGCCAGCGCATGGGCATCACCGGCCGGAACGGCATCGGCAAGACCACCCTGCTCCAGGTGATCCTGGGGCGCCTCACCCCCACGGAGGGCGAGGTCCGTGTCGGCCAGTTGACGCGGTTCAACTACGTGGACCAGGGAAGACTGCAGTTGAATCCGGAGCGCACCCTCCTGGAGGAGGTTGGGGATGGCACCGAGTTCGTCTTCTTCGGCGAGGCACGCCTGTCGCTTCGGGCCTACCTCAAGCGGTTCCTGTTTTCCGACGACCGGATCGTGACCAAGGTGAAGCATTTGAGCGGAGGCGAACGCAGCCGACTGCTCCTGGCCCGCATTCTGAAGAACGGGGGCAATTTCCTGATTCTCGACGAACCCACCAACGATCTCGACCTGCCCACCCTGCGGGTTCTGGAGGAGGCGCTCATGAATTACCCGGGCGTGGTGGTCGTGGTCAGCCACGACCGCACCTTCCTCAACCGGGTGTGCACGGACATCCTGGCCTTCGAGGGCGACGGCCGGGTCGTCCAAAGCGCCGGAAATTACGACTACTATCTCGAGAAACGTCAGCGGGAGCGGGACGCCGCGTCGTCCGTCGGGGCCGCGGCCCGGCGCCGGTTGCCGGGATCCGATTCTCCACCCGCGACCGCCGTTCCCAAGCGCCGTAAGTTGAGCTTCAAGGAACAACAGGAACTCGCCGGAATTGAGGGACGGATCCAGGTCGCGGAGGCGGAGGTCACCCGACTGGAGGCCCAGGTCTCCGATCCTGAGTTTCACCGCCGCCACGGCCCGCGGGTGCCGGAGACCCTCGCGGAACTGGAGGCCGCCCGAAAATCCGCGGTCACCCTGTTCGAGCGCTGGGAGGAATTGGAGCGGATCCGCACCGAAGCCGAAGGCCGGGTCGCGTAGTCCGGAGATTTCACACCCCGTCGGCTGCGGTTGGCTGAAGGTCCGCCGGACGGCGCTGCCCTTGCGGCGAACGCCCGGGACCTCCCTGGTCCTGGGATTCCCGGGATCCTCAGGCCGAGGCGCCGGCGGATTCCCCCCGGATGGCTTCGAGCACCCTGGGGGTGAAGAGCCCGTGGGGTTGCCCTTCCCTCAGGAAGACCCAGTCATTGATTTCCGCCACCGGAATGGTCACCGGGGACCCCTCCTTCAGTCCTCCCAGATCCACCGGTGCGTTGCCGATCCTGCCCCGGATGCAGTCGGCCTCCAGTTGATCCACGTCGATCCAGATGTATTCCGTCTTTCCGCCACCATGCACGGGCGCCTTGACGGAGAAATGGTCCCCGGATTGCGCTTCGAATGCCGCCACGAACTCCGGCCACCGGGACCGGGCCTCCCCGACCGCCGCCTGCATCCGGGGATCATCGTCGGGCACTTCGATGACCGGGAGCTGGGTGGGCTCCGAGAACAGCGACAAGGCATCGGGTCCCCGCAGGCGTTCCTCAAGGGCTTCGTCCCAGTGGTTGAACTCCTCCGTTTCCGGACGAAATATCGCCTGACAGTCCGGACCGGACAGCGCTGCGATGAGCCGGGCCACCGGCGGATACAGCGTCTCGCGGGGAACCCCCTCCTCCGTGGGGGCCATCAGATCCACGGCGATCCAGGCCCGGTTCTCCAGCAATACCTGGCGCAGGCGCAGATCCCTCGTTTGCGCGGCCAATGCCGTGCTGGATTCGAAATACGGCTGGTCATGGTTGTGGACGACGAACACCCCATCGGGTGATCCCACGAGGAGGAACGGGGCGCGCCCGGTCACCCATCCCGGCTCCGCCTTCGGGGCGGGAGGCTGGGGAACGCCGCCCTCGGACAGCACACGATAGGTCCCACCCCAGGCGGCCTCGCAATAGCGGGCCACGGCCGTCGCGTCCAGATAACGTGGACGCCGGAGCAGCAACGCGAGGGAGATCATCGGCTTGGGCGTCGAATCCGGGGGAAGCGGCTCGGACATCGCCAGACTCCGCGGTGCGAAATGCCGAAAGACATCCCAGGCGGTCCACAGCAGTGCGAAGAGTGCCAGCACGCGCCAGACGCCGACGCCGTGCTGGACCATGCCCCATCCTTGCGCGAGGCCCAGAAACCCGAGCAACAGAACCGCGGGCCAGCGCGCCCAGCCGACCCGGAACCACAGGAGAATTCCCGCCGCCAGCAATGGAAGCCCCAGGACGTGCCCCGATTCCCCCACCGCCCCAAACGTCTCCGACTTCCCGGACTGGAAACCGGTCCAGCAGAGCAACCCTCCCCAGAGCATCGTCAGGGCAGCATCGAGCGTTCGCTCCCCTCCCGGGGGCCTCAGCTTGAAGGGCATTCCCAACCGTCAGTCGGCGAAGGAAACCGGGGAAGCAAATTCTTCCTCCGGATGTCTTCCGGACGGCCTGGAACGGAGGCCCGGGAGCCCTGCGGAATCGACGGGCTGAGGGCGTGGAGGCACCCGGGTTCCACCTCACTATTATCTGGTTTTTGCCCCTGACTGCTAGGAGGTTATCCGATGTGAACGGCTTGAGGCATTCATGGGCACGGCTCGCGCTCCTGGTGGCGTGGATGCTGTCGGGGACGGTGGAAGCTCAGCAGCATCGGGCGACGCGCCTGGGACACCCGGCCACGCGGTTTGCAACTCCGCTTCAAACCCAGGACGACCTTCGGGAACGGTTCCGGAATCCCAAATTGAGACCCGACTTCACCATCGTCCTGCGCCAGGTGAATTGGCCTGGAGACCCGGAGGACATGCATCAAGCCGCGGCCACGGCCGAGATCGCGGAAATCGAGATCCCGGTCGGTTCCGTCATGCCCTTCATGTCCTCCCGGGAGAACGGCCGCCCCATCGCCCTTCGCGAGGTGTTGTGGGCGGGCGAACAGCCCGCGCCCGCCTATGCCTTCTTCTTTTCGTCGCGCGGACGCCGCTACCGGTGCGTGACCCCCAAGGCCTGCAGCAACTTCTTCGTCGAGGATCTCGGCCCGGAACCGCCGCGGATCGAAGTCCGGAAGTCAGCCACTCCAGAGGCCGGGTTGTGTGACCCGATTGAAATGCGAATCACGGTCCGCAACACCGGGAGCGTCCCGGTCACCGGAGTCCGGATCCAGGACACCTTCCCGCCCGGTTTTCACCTCCGTGATGGAAGGACCTCCGTGGACATGGACGCCGGTTCCCTGCAGCCCGGGGATGGGCGGGAGTTGAAGTTTCTCGTCTTTGCCGGATCCGCCGGGACCTTTACCAACGAGGGCCGGGTCACCACATCCGAAGGCGTCGTTGGGACCGCCACCGCCACGACCCGGGTGCTCGCCCCGTCGCTGGTTTTGGAGTGCGCCGCCCCCCATTTCGTATTCCTCGGCCGCCCCATCGACGTTTGCCTCGTCGTCACCAACACCGGGGACGCCACCGAACCCAAGGCCACCGTCACTCTTCCCCTGCCTCCGGGCGCCGTCCTGGCGTCGACCACCGCCGGGGGAACGGTATCTGGAGACACGATCACCTGGGAATTGCCCCCGATGGCTCCCGGAGGTGTTGAGAAGGTCTGCGCCCAGTTTGCCCCGCACCGCGAACTCGGCTCCTTCACCTTTGCGGGATCCGTCCGCGGAACCTGCGCCCCGCTGGCGGCCAGCTCCTGCACCACGGAGATTCGTGGTGTTCCGGGAATTCTTCTGGAGGTCGTCGATGCCATGGATCCGGTGCAGGTGGGAGGGGAGATCACCTACATCGTTCGCGCGACCAACCAGGGGTCCTCCGGGGTGACCAACCTCCGGCTGACCTGCATGCTGCCCCCGGCGCAGGATTTCGTTTCCGCCAGCGGTGCGACCAAGGCACTGCCGGAGAACAGGACGGTCCATTTTGAGCCGCTGCCCCTGCTGAGTTCCAAGGATCAGACGACCTGGACGGTGGTCACCCGGGCCCGCATCCAGGCCGACGCCCGGTTTCGCACGGAATTGGTGGCCGACCAATTCGACCGGCCGATCATTGAGATCGAGTCCACGCACCAGTATTGACGCGGATCCGGTCGCCGCGCGTTGACGGGGGTCGCCGCCCCCCGATACGGTTCGCCCGTTCCTGTTGTTTCAACGTTGGTTGTTCCCAGTTGTGTCATGAGCAGAAAAATTCGTTACGGCATGGTCGGAGGCGGTCGCGGGGCGTTCATCGGGGCGGTGCATCGCATCGCCGCCAACATGGACGGCCAGATCGAACTGGTGTGCGGGGCCTTTTCGTCGGATCCGGATAAATCCAGGGCCAGCGGGGCCGACCTGTACCTGCCTCCCTCCCGCTGCTACGGAAGCTATGCGGAGATGATCGCCGCCGAGAAGGCGCTTCCCGAGGGCGAGCGGATGGACTTCATCTCCATCGTCACCCCGAACCATGTCCACTTTCCCCCGGCCAAGCTCGCGCTCGAAAACGGGTTCCATGTGCTCAGTGACAAACCCGCCACCTACGACCTCGCCGAGGCGAAGGAATTGCAGACCCTGGTGAGGAAGTCGGGACTCCTTTACGGACTGACCCACAACTACACGGGTTATCCCCTGATCAAGGAGGCCCGGGAACTGGTGCACGCCGGAAAGCTCGGGAAGATCCGCAAGGTGGTGGTCGAATATCCCCAGGGCTGGCTGGCGACCCGGATTGAGGCTTCGGGACAGAAACAGGCTGCCTGGCGAACGGACCCGAAGCGGAGCGGAGCGGCGGGCTGCATCGGCGACATCGGCACCCACGCCGAGAACCTGGCGGAGTACGTCACCGGACTCCAGATCTCGGAACTCGCGGCGGACATCACCGCGTTCGTCAAGGGACGGAAGCTGGATGACGACGGCAACGTTTTGCTGCGATTCAAGGGCGGCGCCAAGGGCGTCCTCCACGCGTCCCAGATCAGCGTTGGCGAGGAAAACAACCTGAACCTCCGCGTTTACGGGGAACTGGGCGGCTTGGAATGGCATCAGCGCGAACCCAACACCCTCCTCCTCAAGTGGCCCGATCGCCCCATGGAAGTGTACCGGACCGCCAACGGCTACCTTGGGGCGGCTGCCAAGGCGGCCGGTCGCACGCCGCCCGCCCACCCCGAGGGCTACCTCGAGGCGTTCGCCAACATTTATCGCAATTTTGCCGGAGCGATTCGCGCCCGCATCGAAGGACGCCGGCTGGCCAAGAACGATCTGACGCTCGACTTCCCCAAGATTGAGGATGGCGTGCGCGGGATGGCGTTCATCGAGGCCGTCGTGGCGTCCTCAAAGGCCAACGCCGCCTGGACCCGCCTTGAAACGAAGGCCTAGCCCGGATATTTCACACTCTTTCTACTGCGGCTGGCTGCAAGCCCATCTGGCGGCGTTGGCCTCACGTTCCTCACTGGATAGTATGTCCCCATACAGCCCGGCTCGGAATCGCTTCGGCCGCCTTGCCAGATGGGCTTTCGCTGCGCCTCGCGACGAAAGGCTGTGAAATATCCGGGCTCGCCCGCCCTGCTTCTGCTGCGGTTGGCGGCACGCCCGGCGGGCCTCGTTGGAATGGCGGGACCGCATGGGGCATCCCGACCGGTGTGAAGCCGCGTCGGCCGCCTTGGATGGGGACTGAAGAAAGCGCCGATTCCCGGATCGTTTGGCTTTTCCCCGGCGGGCTGTGAGGGTTTGCTGTCCGGGCAATCCCCTCCTCCCATGAGCGTTCCTTTCGCGCGCCGACAATTCCTCAAGACCACCGCCCTCCTGGCCCCTGCCTGCCACCCGGCGGCATGGACTGCCCTTCGCGCCGACGGGACCGCGCCGCCGGTCCAGGACGTCCGACTCCTCCCGTTGAAGGACCTGGATGGCTACTTCCCCTTCCGTCCACCAGGGTCGCGGCCGGAATGGGAGCAGCGGGCGGAGCAGGTGCGACGGCAGATCCAGGTGGCCCTGGGCCTTTGGCCGCTGCCCACCCGGACACCGCTGAATCCCGTGATCCACGGCCGCATCGATCGGGGGGATTACACGGTCGAGAAGGTTTACTTCGAAAGCCTCCCCGGATTCTTCGTCACCGGGAACCTCTATCGTCCGGCACGCGTGAGCGGCAAGGTCCCGGCAGTCCTGTTCGCCCACGGACATTGGAAGGACGCCCGTCTCTCGGAGACCACCGAGGCCGAGCTTCGGAAGGAAATCGCGTCCGGTGCCGAACGATTCGAGGAGGGGGGACACAGCCGATTCCAGTCGATGTGCGTTCAACTGGCCCGCATGGGATGCGTGGTCTGGCAATGGGACATGCTGGGCGACTCGGATTGCCGCCAGATCACCAGTGAACTGAACCACGGGTTCTCGAAGCAGCGTCCCGAAATGAACACCCGGGAGAATTGGGGCCTCTTCAGCCCCCGCGCCGAATCCCATCTCCAAAGCACCATGGGACTCCAGGCCTGGAATGCCATCCGGTCGGTGGATTTTGTCCTGACGCTGCCCGAGGTGGATCCCGACCGCATCGCGGTCACGGGAGCCAGCGGCGGTGGAACCCAGTCCATGATCCTCGCCGCACTGGACCCGCGCATCGCCCTTTCGTTCCCGGCCGTGATGGTCAGCACCGCCATGCAGGGAGGGTGCACCTGTGAAAACGCCTGCCTGCTCCGGGTGGACACCGGCAATGTGGAGTTCGCCGCCCTCGTGGCACCACGACCCCAGGGCATGACCACCGCCGATGACTGGACCCGGGAAATGGCCACCAAAGGCTTCCCTGAATTGAAGAAGCTCTATGAACAGTTCGGCGCGGGTGACCGGGTGATGCTTCATCGCGGAGAACATTTTCCCCACAACTACAACGCCGTATCTCGTTCGGCATTCTACGGCTGGCTCAACCGCCACTTTCACCTGAACCAGACCGAGCCGGTCATTGAACGCGACTATGTGCGCCTCGGCCGGGACCAACTCACCGTCTGGGACGATGCCCACCCCGCCCCCAAATCCGGGGACCCCGAGTTTGAACGCCGGCTCCTGAAGGGGCTGACCGAGGATTCGTCCCGGCAGGTATCCGCCGCCGGACAGGACCCCGCCGCCTACCGCGCCCTGTGCGGGCCCGCGGCCGAAGCCATCCTCGGGCGAACCGGGGCGCGGGCGGGATCGGTTTCATGGACGCAGCTCACCAAGAACGACCGCGGTCCGTGGTGGGAGATGGGCGGCCGCCTGCGAAACGAGACCCATCAGGAGGAGGTTCCCGTCCTCTTCCTGCACCCAAAGGCCTGGAATGGGAGGACGGTGCTGTGGCTGAGCGATGCGGGCAAAACCGGCATTCTGCGGGACGGAAACCCCATCCCTGCCGTGCGAGCCCTGCTCGACGCCGGCAATACCGTGGTCGGTTTGGATCTGCTGTTTCAGGGCGAAACGGCTCCGGAGGGAACCCCGGTCACGCGCACCCGTCGCGTCAAGAATCCGCGCGAGGCCGCCGCCTATACCTTCGGATACAACCGGGCGCTGTTCGCGCAGCGGGTCCACGATGTCCTCACCACCCTCGCGTTCATCCGGAACTACGAACGTCCGTCGAAGCGCATCCTCGCCGTGGCAGTGGATCCCGGGACCGGCCCGATCCTCGCCGCAGCCCTCGCCGTGGCCGGGAAGTCCCTGGACGCTGCGGCAGTGGATACGGGTGGATTTCGATTTGCGGACGTCGCGGATCTCCAGGATGTCCGTTTTCTCCCGGGGGGCGCCAAGTATGGGGACATCCCCGGCCTCCTGTCCCTCGCAACCGTGGAGACGCTCTGGCTCGCCGGGGAACCTTCCGCCGTCGGTCAACAAATCCAGGCAAGGTGCCAAAGCCGGGTGCAGATCCACGAGGGCGCCGCGGATGCCGCCAGCGCGGCGGCCGCCTGGGTCATTGCGGTCGGCGAACCAGCGCCCGCAGAAAAAAAGTAGCGCGAATGCCCCCGGTTGTCTGAACAGCAACCAAGGGCCGGGGTCGAAGTCACCGAAATTGTTGCTGCCATGACACGAAGCGAAGTCACCGTCGGCTGGGATCAGGGGCTCCATCTCCGCCGTGCCGCCCAACTCGTGCGACTCGCCCAGGGATTTCATTCCCGCATCTTCTTCCACCTCGGCAGCCGGATGGCCGATGCCCGCAGTGTCATCAGTCTCGTCCTGCTGAGCGCCGGCCTTGGCACGGCGCTGGTCGTGGAGGCCGTGGGCGCCGATGAATCCGAGGCGGTCCGCGCCATTCAGGAGTTCTTCCGGGATCTCAGCCTCGGGGACGGCTGAGGGGCGCGCCGGCGGGCTCAGGACTTCAGGTGCGGCCGCATGGCATCCAGCATCTCCGGCACCCGCGTCCAGGGATCCTCCGCCAGTTCGTATTCCAGCGCCACCCAGCCCTGGTACCGGGCGTCCCGGAGAATTTGGAAGGTGCGCGCGAAGTCGGCGGTCTCGACCTCCTTTTGGTTCCGGCGCCGGATCTTCCCCTTGAACTGGACATTGACCGCGAACGGCGCGCACAGCGCGAGATCCACGTACGGGTCATCCGTGTGGAAATTTCCGGTGTCCAGATTGATGCCCACCCATGGGGACCGGACCGCGCGAACGATCTCCAGGAGATCCGCCGACTCGGCGACGATGCCGCCGTGATTCTCGATCCCCAAAAAAATCCCGGCTCGTCCGGCGGGCTCGGCACATTCCTCGAGTGCCTCGATGCATTGGCGTTTAGCGACCGCGATGTCCTGCCCATGGGCACCTCCCGCAAAGACCCGGATATGCGGCGCCCCGAGCAGGGCGGCCCGCTGGATCCACTGTTTGACGCCCGCGATCTCCTGATCGCGCTTGGGACCCGCCGGATGACAGAAATCATTCCCGACCGCCGTGCCGCTGATCGTGATCCCCCGCAGATGGGCGTGGCGCCGGACGCGGAGAAGATAGTCGTCGGTGACAGCGTCCGGAAAATAGTAGCTCGTCAATTCCGCCCCGTCGCACCGGTGTTCCGCGCAATAATCCAGGAAGGAGAACATGTCCATCCGGGCCGGACTCCCCTCCTTGGCCGGCTTGAAATCGTCCCGGAAGGAATAGGCGGCCAGGGCCAGGCGCAGCCGGGGAGGACCCGCATGAACAAACGCCTCGACCGCACGGGCCGGCGCCGCCAGAGCGCCCAGCGCCGTGGTGGCCAGTCCGGTCCCAAGGAATTGCCGTCGGCTTAAAGGATCATGCATGGAGTGCAGGAAATCCTACGGATGAACCGGCGGAACCGAAAGAGAATCCAGCCACCTCCCTCTCTGGATGCTGTCGCCTCGAGTCGTTGGCACGAGTCGTCCTTTCTCCCGGACCCCTCCTGCGGCATCCTGCCGGCATGAAGATCACGCGGATCCTGGCGTACCAGGTCGGATTGCCCCTGTGGGAGGGCGCCTACCACTGGTCCGGCGGCAAATCGGTCTCCGTCTTTGACAGCCCGGTGGTCCGGGTGGAGACGGTTGCCGGCCGGGCGTGACACGGCGAGGCCTGTCCGCTCGGCCCCGCCTACCTGCCTGCCTA
>JAEUHD010000177.1 GCA_016793645.1 Verrucomicrobiales bacterium | reverse complement strand
CCACCTCGGCGCAGGCGCCGCGTTTGAGGGAGACGCCCGCGGCCACCGTGATCTGGGTGTCCGCCGAGGCGTCCGCCCAGTCATTGGCAGCCGATGCACCCGCTGAGACCAGGGGCTGGTTGAGGGAAAGGGAAGGCATGGGGAGTGGAAGGTTGGGAAGTAGTCAAAACGACTCCCTTCTGGGAAGGCATTTGTTCCTTCGATCCCCGAAGATCCGGTTTCCAGATCATCTGCCGGGTGAAACCCCTGGGGTTCCCGGGACGTCACTCCGAGGGTTCGAGGTGCGAAGGGACAGGACAACGGTTCCTCTCTTCGGACAGATGTCCCGCTCTCCCGACTGCCCGAAGCGAGACTTGACGTGGTGCTGATAGTTTTCGTGTCCGTGGGATGGTCATTTCATGTGGTTGACAAGTTGGCCTCATTCCGTCCCTGTTGATGAAACTTGCGCTGGGGTGATGTGACAGCGTGGAGTTCTTTGCCGGGGTTGGGGCTCATTCAATAAAATGCACACAATGGGAATTGCGGTGAGCAGGCATCGACTCCATTTCACTCGGTGGATCGTCATTGCGCTCGGTTTGATCGCGGGTGGGGTCCTGGGTGATTCTAGTCCAAGCCGCCAGGCGGGGGATCAATTTGTCGTAGACTACGACTTGGACATCAACGGGGACGGGATCCAAGACTTTAAATTGAAAGGACTCTTCAAGGTTTACCTGGTCGACAATCCCATTTCAGGCCCTGAACTCGTCGCAAGTCCACTGGACTACTGGGTTGAACTTTCTCCGACGGCACATCCGACCAATGCATTTATTCTGCCTCGGAATGTAGAGCGAAGTTATGGGCCGATTGTATTTACTGTGGACTGGCTTGACGATCAGTGCACCGTCGTCAAGGAAATGTCCCCGTGGGTTCGGTTCATGTCTGGAGACGGTGTTCACTATGGAACTCTCTTGATTTTCACGATGCCACCGCGGGAACCAGGCGGTCCGGACTTCCACGAGATATCGGTTCTCGGTTATAATCCCGTTCCCAACGAAGGTTTCATCGCCTTTGATCCAACGCCACCCCTCGTGATCCGGATCGATCCAACTTCGGTGCCGCCCGTAATCCGATGGTACGGTGACCGGTCCCAACAACAGGGAACGAAGAACTTGGAATCTTTGAGTCCATCCCGGGATGGTGTCTGGATCTCCTTGGGACCGCCGACGTCAGGTCGTGAGTGGCGGTTAGACCAGATTCCCACGAACAGTCTTTATCGAGTCGTCTCCCGGTGAAGTGGTGGCGGGGCTGGCCCGTGGCAGGCACTCCCAAAGGTGCGAAAGGACAGGACAACGGTCCCCCCCCTGGACGGAGGTCCTGTCCCTGACTGCCCTGCTTGCGATCCCGCTGGAGCATGTCCGGCCGCGCGACGGGACGCGCCGGTTGAGCATTCGGAGGCGCACACGCGAGGGGCAGGACCTTGATCCTCGTCGTGTACCCTCCGCGGCTACTTTCGCTATCGCCGAGGGGAGGAGGCGCCATTCGAGACTCGTTGGTGCGGGTTGGGGCTTTGCGTTCTCCACACGCCAGGGAGGTCAGCGCGTGGTTCCCTCCGCGGCTACTTTCGTAGTTGCCGAGGGGAGCAAGCGCCATTCGAGTCTTTGGTGTGGGCTGGGGCTTTGCGTTCTCCACACGCCTGAGAGGTCAGCGCGTCGTTCCCTCCGCGGCTACGGTCTCGATGGGGATCGCCGGTTGACCTTCGCGGGAATCTGGGATCACCTCGGGCTAGATCCCTGTGTTGAGAAGGAGAGGCTATGGCGTTCACCATTTCGTTGTCGGATCCGTGTCGGTGCGGAAGAGCCTGGAAGGGATTCCTTCGCTTATGGGCTTGGGGTTGGGTGCTGCTGCTGCTGACGTCGATTGGGGGCTTTCGGGCGGTGGGGGATCCGGTTGCGGACGCGCTGAAGGATCCGCTTAAATTTGTAATTGAGGCGGAGGACTACGATTTCGACGGCGGAAAGTTCCGGCCAAACGCCAGCGTGATGCCCTATTTTGGAGGGGACTATGAGGGGTTGGCCGGGATTCCTGGCGTGGATTTTTCGCGGGCTGCGGTGCCGGACGTGCCCCGACAATATCGGTCCGGAGATTCGCCGGTCGTTCCGATGTTCGAGCAGGGGACTGAAGCGCGACGTGACCGCGGAACCTGGAAGGTGGCGAGGAATTACGCGTTGGCGTACTCCGAGTCGGGACAGTGGTTCAACTACACCCGGCAGATCCCGCTTGGGGGCTATCAGGTCTGGATTGCCGCGGCGTCCGGCGACGCTTCCCCCGGCGGAATACGCGGGCGGCTGCAACGGGTGATCGGTGGGGGCGGGATCTCGAATCCGGTGGTCGAAGACTTGGGGTTTGTCGAGGCACCGGGATCGGGAGGCTGGAGTACGGTGGCGTTGGTTCCGCTGCAAACCCCGTTCGGGGGGCCGCTCATTCTGGGGGGACGCGGCGACATCGTCACGTTTCGGTATCTCCCCGAGCAGGGCGACGTGGACTTCTTTCTGCTGCAGTTTGTGGCGTTCGTTGATCCCCCTCCATTTCTGGAGGTGGAGTTGAATCTCCAAGGACGGCCGACGCTGCGCATCAGACCAGGATTGGGCCGGCCCAAGGTGTTGCAGGGCGCGGTCGGGTTGCGTGGGGCGGACACGGAGTGGACGGATCTTCCGTGGGATTTCATTGCGCCGCTCCAGATTCCCGAGGACTCGCCGCTGCGGTTCTTCCGCCTCGTGTTGGAGTAGGAGCCTGACCGACTTGGCCGGCACTACTTGGGTTCGACGGTGACGGCGCAGTGCTTGTAGTTGGGCTGGCGGGAATGGGGATCGAAGCTCGCGTGGGTCAGTCGGTTGATGCCGTCGTAGTGCATGGGAAGGAACACCTGTCCGACGGCGACCGTGGGCGTGAGGAAGGCGTTGGCGTCCACGGCGCCCCGCCGGGACCGCACGGTGACCCGCTGGCCCATGGTGATCCGGAGACGGCGGGCGTCCGCCGGATTCAATTCGACATAGCATTCGCCAGGGTGGAGTGCGCGCAGGACCGCGGATTTCCCGGTCCGGGTTCCGGTGTGCCACTGCGCAGAGGTGCCGCGTCCGGTGAGCAGGACGAAGGGGTACTCCGCATCGACGGACTCCGCCACCGGGCGGGGAGGATCGAAGAGGAATCGAGCGCGGCCGTCCGGAGTGAAGAAGATCCCGTCGCTGAAGAGTCGAGTCCCGAGGGGAGTTTTCAGTTTCAAGTTTTCAGTTTTCAGTGGAGCGAGAGCGTCCGATGCGTGGGATTCCGGGGACGAAGAGTTGAGGTCCGACTCGTCCGGCTCGAATTCCTTCTGAACACTGAAAACTGAACACTGAACACTCTCCGCACACGGCCACTGGATCCCCCCCGCCTCATCGAGGTGGCGAAAATCGCGGATGCCCGTGATGTCGCAGGGACGCCCGGCGCTGAGACGCTTGAGGATCTGAAACGCCGATTCCGGATCGCGCCAGGATTCGAACATCCCGGCACAGCCCCATGCCTTCGCAATCAGTTGGAAGATGGCGAAGTCACTCAAGGCGCTTCCGGGGGCGCGCCGGACCTTCTTCACCAGACCGAACCGGCGTTCGGAGTTGATGAAGGTGCCGTCCTTTTCGCCCCATCCGGCCGCGGGCAACACAAGATCCGCCCGCTGTGCGGTCTCAGTGGTGGCGTAGAGATCCTGCACCACGAGGAACTCCAGACGTTCCGCCAATTCGGCGAGGCGGTCCTGGCGAATCCAGGAATGGGCGGGGTTGGTCCAGATGACCCACAATCCTCGGATGGCACCGGACTCGATCCCGTCCAGAATCTGGTCATACGCCCAGGAGGGCGTGGAGGGAATCCGCTCCACGGGGATGCCGAGGATTCCGGCCACCTCCGCGCGATGGTCCGCATTCGCGAAGTCGCGACCGGCGAGCAGGGACGTGGCGTTGGCGTAGAGGCGGGAGCCCATCGCGTTGCACTGGCCGGTGATGCTGTTCGCGCCGGTGCCCGGACGTCCGATGTTTCCGGTCATCAGGGCGAGGTTGATGATCGCCTGCGCGGTGCGGGTGGATTCGTGTCCCTGGTTGACGCCCATGGTCCACCAGAAGCTGACGCGTCGTCCGCGGGCGAGGATGGACACGCACCGGTCCCAGGCTTCCCGATCCAGTCGGGCCTCGGCGCAGACCCGCTCGGGAGGGAAGGCCTCGACAAAGGCGGCGAAGTCCTCGAAGCCGCGGGTATGCGCGTCGATGAAGGCGCGATTCACCGCGCCGCGCTGGATCAGCGCCCGCGCGAGTCCGTACAGGAGCGTCAGGTCGGACTTGGGCGCCAGGGGCAGATGCAGCGTCGCGGCGGCGGCGGTTTCGGTCCGGCGCGGGTCGAGAACGAGGATCTCCGGGTGGTGCGGATTCCGCAGCACGCGCTGCCACAGGATGGGGTGGGCAATGCAGGGGTTGGATCCGATGAAGACGAGGACGTCCGACTGCTCGAAGTCCTCGTAAGCGTACGGCGGGGCATCGAAGCCGAAGGATTCCTTGTAGGCCACGTGGGCGGTGGCCATGCACTGGCGGGTGTTGGAATCGCAGTGGATCCCGCCCATGCCGAATTTGAACAGGGCGCCGAGGAAGGCCATTTCCTCGGTGCAGATTTGTCCGGTGCTGAGGAAGGCCACCGAGTCCGGTCCATGCCGGGACTGGATGTCCTGGAATCGGGTCGTGAATTCCGCGAGCGCCTTCGTCCAGGATACCGGTTCGAGGACACCGCGGGCGCGGTTGCGAAGGAGCGGCGTGGTGGCGCGGTCCGGAGCATCCAGCGGAGCCAGCGCCTCCCAGCCCTTGGGACACGCCATGCCGAAGTTCACCGGATAGTTCGGATCCGGCGTGAGGTTCACGGCTTCGCCGTCCCGCAGGTGGACGGTGAGTCCGCAACCCGTGGAGCAGAATCCGCACACCAATCCGGTGGTTGCCGTGGGCGTCCGGCCGGCGGGAACCTGGCCGAGTCCGAAGCCTCCGGGGGATCGCACCAGTTCCGAGGTCAGGGGACCCGTCCACTGGCGGAGCCACGTGTTGGTGCGGTCGTCGGACATGGGGGCTCAGGCGTGGATCCGAACGGAGGTCCGATGATCGCCGGGACCGTGACTGGGGTTGGGCGCGGGCGAATTCATGCGGGGATTCCCGGCATGGAATCCGGGGACGCGGCGGTGAAGAACAACGCGCGCTCCGCCAGTTCCCCCAGAAGCAGCGCGATGGTCGCCACACCCAGCGCGCCGACGGAAACAGCGCCGACCGTGTAGGAAAAGGGGAGAATCACGCCCCCGACGAGGGCGAGCGCGAGGCGCAGCGCCCACAGCGGACGGAGGGGGCCGAGTTGCAGGGCCGCGGAGCGGCGCAGTGGGGTCCAGACTTCGC
>JAEUHD010000115.1 GCA_016793645.1 Verrucomicrobiales bacterium | reverse complement strand
AACCCTCCGCCTGCAACAGGGCCGCCGTGGCGGAGGAATCCACCCCGCCACTCATTCCCACCAGCACCCGGCCCTTGCGATCCATCGACATTGCCCGCACACGGTGGCCCCGACCGGGCGGTGAGGAAAGTCTTGGGTTCTCGATCAAGGGAAAGGTGGAGCCGCGCTGCCGCGCGGTTCTCGAATCCGTCCGCGGCAGTGCCGCCGCGGACACAGGTGCCGGATGTGTCCGCGCGTGGGAGCGCCCCTCACGCCTCGGTCCTCCACACTGCGGTGCGTCGAGGGGTCACCCGCGGGCGGCAGCCCGCAGCCACCTTCCTGGGAAGGGGGGTGGAGCCGCGCTGCCGCGCGGTTCTATATTCCGTCCGCAGCAGTGCCGCCGCGGACACAGGTGCCGGATACATTCGCGCGTGGGAGCGCCCCCACGCCCCAGTCCTCCGCACTGCGGTGCGTCGGAGAGGTCACCCGCGGGCAGCAGCCCGCAGCCACCTTCCTGGGAGTCGGGGGTGGAGCCGCGCTGCCGCGCGGTTCTATATTCCGTCCGCGGCAGTGCCGCCGCGGACACAGGCGCCGGATGCATTCGTGCATGGGAGCGCCCCCCCACGCCCCGGTCCTCCGCACTGCGGTGCGTCGGAGAGGTCACCCGCGGGCGGCAGCCCGCAGCCACCGCATAGTAGCCGCCGCAAAGTAGCCACCATATCCTCTCCAAGATCGGCGACACGCCGTCCCTCCCCCGCTAACGTCCGCCCGCACATGGGGGCGCTGGACTTCCACTACACGCACGGGGCCATCCACCTGCCGGAGGCCGGCTTGTGGCTCGATGCCCATCGCCCGATCGGCCCCAAGGAGGCCGTCTTCGTTTCGCACGCCCACTCCGACCATACCGCGGCCCATGCGCGGGTGCTCCTCACCGAACCCACGCGCCGATTGATGCGGGCGCGCGTAGCCGGGAAACGCCTGGAACACATCTTCGACTACGGCACCCCCCGGGACGCCCAGGAGTTTGACCTGCCACTGTCCGACGCCCGCATCACGCTGCTCCCTGCGGGACATATCCTTGGCAGCGCCATGATCCTGCTGGAAGCCGAAGGCACCTCGCTGCTGTACACCGGCGACTTCAAACTGCGCCCGGGCCTGAGCGCCGAACCCTGCCAGCCGCATCCCGCGGACATCCTGATCATGGAAACCACCTTCGGGCTTCCGAAGTACCGCTTCCCGCCCGACGCGGAGATCCGAGACGGGATCCTCCGCTTTTGCCGGGAAACCCTGTCCCGAAACGAAACGCCCATCCTCCTCGCCTACTCGCTGGGCAAGAGCCAGGAGGCGCTGTGCGGACTGCTCGACGCCGGCCTGCCCATCGCCGTCACCGCGCCCGTCGCCCGCATGACCGCGATCTATCAGGACCTCGGGTGGCGTTTCCCGGCGTACGAGCCGCTGGAGTCCGCCGCCGCCCCGGGCCGGGTCATCATAGCCCCGCCGGGATCCGACCTCGCCAAGCTCCGCGCCCAGGTCGGACCCAGCCGCGTCGCGGTCTTGAGCGGCTGGGCCCTCGACTCCTCGTGCCGGTATCAGTATCGCGCTGACGCGGCCTTTCCGCTGAGTGATCACGCCGATTTCCCGGACCTCGTGGAGTTCGTGCGCCGGGTCGCCCCCCGGCGCGTGTACACGCTGCATGGGTTTGCCGCCGAATTCGCCACCCACCTGCGGCGCCTGGGCATCGACGCCCGGGCCCTGGGGCATCAGGAGCAACTGGAGATCCCGTGGGACCTTCACAATTGATTCGCGATTTCCCGCCGGAATTGCGTTCCTACCCGTCCGTTCGCGCCATGGAAATCTCCAAAGCCTACGAGCCGCAGTCTGTCGAAGCCCGCTGGTATTCCTTCTGGCTGGAGCAGCAGTGTTTTGCCGCCGACCCGGCCCGGGTCTCCGCGACCCGGCCCGCCTACTCCATCGTCATCCCGCCGCCCAACGTCACGGGCGTGCTCACGATGGGACACGTCCTGAACAACACGATCCAGGACATCCTCGCCCGCAAGGCGCGCATGGACGGCAAGGAGGTCCTCTGGCTGCCCGGCACCGACCACGCCGGCATCGCCACGCAGAATGTCGTCGAGAAAACGCTGAAGAAGGCGGGAGAGATCAAGCATCGCGACGATCTCGGACGCGAGAAGCTCGTGGCCCGGATCTGGGAATGGAAGGAGACCTACGGCGGCATCATCCTGAAGCAGCTCCGCGCGCTGGGCGCCTCCTGTGACTGGAACCGCACGCGCTTCACCATGGACCCGGACTACTCCCGGTGCGTCCAGAAGGTGTTCGTGGACCTCTACAAGAAGGGCCTGATCTACCGCGGCAAGCGCATGGTCAACTGGTGCCCGGCCTCCCTCACCGCACTGTCCGACGAGGAAGTGATCATGAAGGAGCAGAAGGGCTTCCTGTATCACTTCCGGGTCGAGGTGGTGGAACAGCCCGGTACGTTCCTCACCATCGCCACGACGCGTCCCGAGACGATTCCCGCGGACACCGCGGTGGCCGTGAACCCGAAGGATCCGCGCTACACGCACCTCATCGGCAAGCATGTGTACCGCGCCCTCCCGCTCGACCAACCGAAGGAACAGCGTGTCATTCCGATCATCGCCGACGACCACGTGACCTTCGACTTCGGCACCGGCGTGCTGAAGGTGACGCCGGCACACGACAAGGCGGACTACGAGATCGGCGTCCGGCATCAATTGCCGGTCATCGACGTGCTGACCCCGGACGGCAAGATGACGCCAGAGGCGGGTGCGGACCTGGCCGGATTGGACCGCTTCGCCGCGCGCAAGAAGTCGGCGGAGATCCTCGAAGCGGCCGGCGCGCTGGAGAAAGCGGAGCCCTACGTCAACAACGTGGGTTTCAGCGAGCGGGCCGACGTGCCCATCGAGCCGCGGCTCAGCGAGCAGTGGTTCCTCAAGTATCCGAGCGTCGAAGCCTCCAAGGCCTGCGTGGCGCAGCCCGGCGATGCGACGGCGGGCCCAATGTGCTTCTTCCCGGATCGCTGGGCGAAGGTGTACGACCACTGGATGGGCGGCATCCAGGACTGGTGCATCAGCCGGCAATTGTGGTGGGGACACCGGATTCCGGTGTGGAGGAAATCGACCGTGACGGTCGCAAAAGCGGATCCAAAAAACCCCATAGCAATCTCGCAGTTTCTCGCAACTTTCAGCGAACCAGCGTCACTCGAAACATCCCTGTCAGGTTTCGCCGAACATATCACTTCCATTCGGTGCCTCCCCGAATCCGAATGCTGGGAAGCTGTCACGTTCTCCGATGAGGAGGCGAAGAAACTCGAAGAACACGGCTTCACCCAAGACCCCGACGTCCTCGACACCTGGTTCAGCTCCTGGCTCTGGCCCTTCGCCACGATGGGCTGGACGGGCGATCCGGAGACCGACGCGAAGAACCCGACGCTGAAGGCCTTTTATCCGACGACCGACCTGGTGACCGGGCCGGACATCATCTTCTTCTGGGTCGCCCGCATGATCATGGCGGGCTACGAGTGGATGGGCGACCTGCCGTTCCGGAACGTCTATTTCACCGGCATCATCCGCGACAAGCAGGGGCGCAAGATGTCCAAGTCGCTGGGCAATTCCCCGGACCCGCTGGACCTCATCGCGAAATACGGTGCCGACGCGCTGCGCTTCGGCGTGATGCGCGCGGCGCCGCTCGGACAGGACGTCCTCTTCGACGAACAGTCCGTCGAACTGGGCCGCAACTTCTGCAACAAGCTCTGGAACTCCTGCCGCTTCCGCCAGATGCAGGGCGGAGCGACCGAGGGCGAGATCAACCCGGCGCTGCTGACCAGCGATGACCGCTGGATCCTGCTCCGGCTCGACCAGGCGATCCGCGAGGTCACCCAGGCCTTCACCGACTACAAATTCAGCGACGCCACCGCGACGCTCTACCGGTTCTTCTGGAGCGAGTATTGCGACTGGTACATCGAGGCGTCGAAGGCGGTGTTCCACGGTGCGGACGAGGCGCTCAAGGCCAACAAGCTGGCCGTGATCGACTTCGTCATCGGGAACCTGCTCCGGCTGTTCCATCCGTTCCTGCCCTTCATCACCGAGGAGTTGTGGCACGGACTCGGGTTCAACGCCGACCTGCCCGACAACCAGGGCGGAAGGACCATACAGTTCGCCCCGTGGCCCAAGGCGTTCGACGACGACGAGAAGGCATTCTTCCGACTCGACGAAACCGCTGATGCCGTCGCGCAAGCCAAGTACGACCTCGTCACCCTCGGCCGCGGCCTGCGCCGCGACTGCAAGATCGACCCGGCGAAGAAGGTGAAGTTCGTCCTTCGCCCGGCCGGCGATCTTCCCGCCGCCGAGGCCGACGTGCTCAAGATCCTGCTCAACGCGGAATCGCTGGTCCTCGACCGGGCATTCACTCCGCCCAAGGGCACCCCCATGGCGGCCAACTCCCTCGGGGAACTGTTCCTCCCGCTGGAGGGCCTGGTGGACGTGGAAGCCGAGCGGACCCGCCTGACCAAGGAACTGGACAAAATTCGCCAGGAGATCGGGAAGGTGGAGGCCAAACTGGCCAATCCGGCCTTCACCCAGAAGGTGCCCGCCGCCGTTCTGGCGGAGCACCAGCAGCGTCTGGTGGACTGGCAGGCCAAGGAGCGCCAGGTGTCCCTCGCCCTCGAAAACCTCGGTTCCTGAATGTTCCATCGGCGTCCGGGCGGGCTTCCCAAATGGGTAAGCAATCCGGTTCCGGCGAAGATTCGCCTGAAAAGATTCTCCTTGCCGGGATGGAACCATTCACGAATTTTGAGCCTCGGAAGACATCCAGAACCAGAACCCACCTTTCGATGAATTCACGCAAGACACTCCTTGGCGTTGCCAGCCTGACACTTTTGGCGGCGGGATCCGCATCGGCGCAGGTCTTTGCCACGGATCCGAAGGGGGACTGGGTCGACGGGGGCAGCGTGGTCACCATCGGCACCGATTTCACGGTCGGCAACGTCGGGGTCACCATCGGTTCCCTCGGCGTCTTCGACAAGAATGGCGACGGATTGGAGCGCGCCGAGGAGGTGGGCATTTTCCGGGCGGACAAGACCCTGCTGGGCTCCGTCACGCTCAAGAGCGGGACGGGATCACTGTTCCATGACGGCACCCGCTGGGAAAACCTCACCACCCCCATCGCCCTCAGCGCCAACACCACCTATTTCCTCGCGTGGACGGTCCACCCGCTCAGCGACAGCGGTGTACCCCTGAACATCGTCAAGAGTCCGGCCGACATCACGATCAATCCACTCTTCTCCCTCGCCGGGAACGGATACCTGTACACCGACACGGGCGTGCCGGGTTTGAACTTCCCCGGGCAGGGCGAGCGCTCCGTGGGACTTTTCGCATTCGGAGGCAACCTGGCCCTCGTTCCCGAACCGGCCACGGTCGGAGTGGCCACGGCCCTCGGCCTGCTGGGTCTCGCCGGTTGGCGCCGAATCCGCCGCTGAGGCCCCCGGGCGATCCCGCCCGCCCTTCCCGGCCACCCTTCAGAAGCTCAGGAACGGGTAGGACCCGGGAAACCCGCTCAGCGGATGGGTTCCCGCGGGCGTCGCGGGAACGTGCTCCGCGAGTCCCGTCGCCGCGGCCTCACTCATCAGGCACGCGTGTTGGAGCGATCCGGCGAGTTTCTCCATGCGGAAGATGAAGTTCACATCCGAGCCGGACAGGCTCTCCTCCCCCAGGGACGGCCCGCCGCCCATCAGGACCTGGCCGTGGTGAACCACCAGGCGGAACCGCGGCGTCGCCACGGACTGCATCTCCTTCAATCCCCGGATCGCGACCGCAAGCCGCGGGATGGTTGAGGCCGTCGACGGCCAATAGGCAAAGAAGCCGTCCCCGAGGTACTTGTTGATGGCGCCGCCGTTGGCCTCGACGACCTGCTTCGTTTCCGCGAACCAGCGCCCCACAATGATGGGCAACTGCTCCGCCGGCACCCGGTTGCTGAGTCCGGTCGAGTCCGCAATGTCCGCCAGCAACAGCCAGCAGGGAACCGTCCGGATGTCCACCAACGTCGGCTGGCTGATCGTGATGTGCCCAGCCCCATCCTCCGAGGGCGTGCTCGCCCTGCGAAAACGCAGGACGGAATTTCCGATCTGGATGGTCGCGCCATCGCTCAAGGCGACGGGCTGGGGCACCCGGCGGCCATTGAGATAGGTGCCGTTGCTGCTCCCCAGATCGACCAGCCAGTATTCGCTTTCCCCCTGCCGGTGGATCACGGCGTGCTTTCGCGACGCCTTGCCGTCCGCAAGGACCACCTGATTGGTCTCGGCGCGGCCAATGGAACACGCACCCTGGACGGTCACGGTGGTGCCGTCCTGGCGCTCAAGCCATGCACTGGTATCGTGGGGACTCGTCATTCGCGGACAGGGGAACAGCGTAAACAACCGATGAGCCGAGACAACGGTGGAGTTGGAAAGTTCCCCGGCCGCCCCGTGCCGACACCCTCCCCCCGGGATCCAACGCGGGGTTTTCGCCCCATGCTTCCGCTGGCGCCCCCGTAACCGGATTGCCACAGTCGGGGTCGCTCACTCCAATGTCCCCATTCCCCGTCCGCGCCTGGCTCGGCGCATGGCTCGTCGGCTGGCTCACCGTCGCCTCCCCCGCGTCCGGCGCCGTCCTGTTCAACGAGATCCAGTACCACCCCGTGGAGAAGGCGGACTTCAACGCCGACGGGTCCCCGGTTCTGGACCTGACGGAGGACGTCCATGAGTTCGTCGAACTGCTCAACACCGGACCCGGTCCGCTGGACCTCGGGGGCTGGACGCTGACGGGAGGAGTTCAGTTTTCGTTTCCCACCGGAACGAGCCTCCCCGAGGGCGGCTTCCTGGTTCTTTCCGGACATCCCGGCCGCATCGAGGTCGTGTATGCCCTCCCCTCCGGATCCGTGCTCGGCCCCTGGACCGGACATCTGAGCAATCGCCGGGAGACCCTCGAACTCCGGGACCGCAGCGGAGCGGTGGTTGAGTCCGTTGCGTATCGCAGCGAGTCCCCCTGGCCCATTTCCGCCGACGCGCTCGGAGCCGGTGACGACTGGACCCATCTCCGGAGCGAGGATTACCAATACCGCGGCCGTTCCCTCGAACGCGTGAGTCCGACGCACCCGGCCGGCGATCCCGCCAACTGGCTGGCCTCGCCCCTTCCCGCCGGTCCGTCGCCGGGGCGCCCCAACGCCACAACGCTTTCCGTCCCACGCCCCGTTGTTCTGGCTCAGGATGTCCGGCAGGCGGTGGATGGCTCCGACATCATCCGTTCGGGCCAGGCCACCCGCATCGAATGCGTGTTCACCGAGGGCACCGGACTCTCCGACGTCCGCCTCGAGTGGTACCGTGAGGATCTCGACGCCCCAGACAAGCCGGTGACGATCCAGCCGATGTGGCCGGTGGGCAGCGGACTCGACGCGCGGTTTCAGGCGGAGGTTCCGGGAAAGCCGGACCGCAGCGTAATCCGGTATCGCATCCGCGCCCGGCGCGGCGACGGCGACGAGGTGGTCTCGCCGCGTGCGGATGATCCCATGGCCTGGCACGGTTGGTTCGTCACGCCGCGGCGCGCCCCGACGACCAACGCCATCTATGATGTCTTCATCTCCCGCGCCAGCCTGACGATCCTGAGGACCAACATCGCCAGTCAGCCCAGGCGGGTCACCGGAACCGGTTCCGCCGCCCAGCCCCGCCCCTCCTGGAACGCCACGCAACCCGCCATCCTGGTCCACGACGGACACGTGTATGACATCCAGATGCGGCATCACGGCAGCCAGTTCCGGCGCGACGTGACCCGGAAGTCCTACAAGGTCCAGTTCCCCGACCATGCCCGGCTGGAGGGGCACGAAAGCCTGTTCATCACCGACAAGGATCAGAAGACGGTTTCGGGACACACCGTGTTCCGCGCCGCGGGACTTCCGACTTCGCGCACCTGGTGGAGCGATCTCTACATGAACAATGACGCCCGACTGCGCCGGCTCGCCCAGGAGGAATACGACGAGTTCCTTCTTGAACGCCACCATGCGGAGGAGGCGGCCGCGAGGGGACGCACCGAACCCGAACCGGCCGGGGAGTTCTTCAAGTCGCAGGGTGTTTTTGATGAGCCGACCGGGCCCTACGGACGCGGCGACGGCACCCGGCTCAAGAATCTCGTGAGCGCCGGCAAGACCCACTGGACCTCCCTCCAGAGATACGAGTGGACCTATACCCAGCAGATGCACGGGTGGAAGGGTCACCTCGCCTTCGGGGAGATGCTGACCAATCTCTGGCTGACCCGGGGAAACTCCCAAAATGCGCCCACGGGAATCCTCACCAACCGTCTTCACGACTACTTCACCAATTCCTGGGACGTGGAAAAGACCCTGACCCACGTCGCCCTCGTGAATTGGCAGGGGGTCTGGGATGACACCATCCACAACTACTTCCTGTGGAGGCAGGCCAACGGACGGTGGTCCCTGCTCCCCTGGGACTTCGACGACCAGTTTGAAACTCAGTCCGCCAGCACCTCGATCTTCAATGGCGCCCCCTTCGCCGGCGCCAATTTCTTCAAGCAAAGCATCATTGCCGGCCTCCGCGACGAGTTCCGGGCCCGGGCCTGGTGGCTGAACAACACGCTCCTGGATCCGGACAACCTGGCCAGCCTCGGGCTCCCAACCAGCACCCGCACCTGGGCGGTCAACCGCCAGCGCAGCGTCAATACGCAGCTCCAGATGGGGATCTTCTCCCGGCCCTTGCGCCCCTCGAACCAGTTTCCTGCGCCCGGCGATTCGGCCGGACCCGGCAGTTCCCTGGTCGCGTCGGCCTACCTTTACAACACCAACCCGATCGTGCCGCACGCCGCCTCGGTCTGGCAGATTCGCGAACCGGACCGGAGCTGGCTCGAACCCGTGCTCACCGCCACCAACAGGGACCCGCTCACCTCGTTCACCCTCGGGCATGGCCTCCTGGTTCCCGGACGCACCTACGGATGGCGCGTGCAGCACGTGGACGAACTGGGCCACCCCTCCCCGTGGTCCTCGGAAACCCGCTTCGTCTTCGGACCCGAATCCGGCTCCGCCGTCCTCCTGAACGAACTGCTCGCCGTGAACACCGGGAGCGTCCGCAACGGGGCGGATCGGCCGGATTTCCTGGAACTGGTGAATCGATCCACTGCCGAAGTAAACTTGGGCGGCTGGGCCGTCACCGATGACCTCACGAATCCGTCCCAGTTTGTGCTCCCGGAGGGAACGCGGATTCCGGCCGGAGGTTTCCTGATCCTGTGGTGCGACAGCCGCCGCAATTCTCCGGGACTTCACACCGGATTCGGCCTCCAGCGCGAAGGGGAAACCGTGGGCCTGTTCGCCCCCGGAGCCTCCGGACTGCGCCTCGTCGATCTCGTGACCTTCGGACCGCAACTGCCCGACCTCGCCGTGGGACGCACGGGCGCCGCAGACGGTCCCTGGGCGCCCGTGACTCCGTCCCCCGCCGCGGCCAACACCCCGGTGGAACTCGGGGACCCCGGATCGGTGCGCATCAACGAATGGCTCACCAGCGCCAGCAACACCGCAGACTGGTTTGAAGTGTTCAATCCGGATCGCCGCCCCGTGGACCTCCGGGGCTTGGTCGCATCGGATGGCACGGACGACAGCGCACTGCCTCCCCTGACCCTGATCGCAGGCGGCGGCTTCCTGAAACTCACGGCGGATGGCGTCCCGAAGCCCGTCGAAGACCATGTAAACTTCAGGCTGTCGGTTGGAGGCGGCGAAATCCTGCTCCGCCGACCCGACCGCACCCTGGTGGATCGGATCTTCTATCCGCGTCAGCAGCGGGGTGTCTCCCAGGGACGCCTTCCGGACGGGGGTGAAGGCGTGTACGCACTGCTGCGGCCATCGCCCGAGGCGACGAACGCGTCCGACGCCGACTTCGACGGCCTGCCGGACGTCTGGGAACTCACCCATCACCTGGATCCGCTGTCCCCGAACGCCGGGGCGGATCCCGACGGGGATGGCTGGTCCAATGCGCTGGAATTCCAACTGGGTCTCGACCCACAGGACGCCGTGAGCACCCTGCGGCTCGCCCTGGAACGTTCCGCCGACCGGTCGTCGCCCGACGCGCTGTCCTTCCTCGCCACGCCCGGGGTTCGCTACGTCGTGGAGCGTCACGCCGCGGTCTCCGCGGGCTGGCAACTCTTCCAGGCCATCGACCCCGCGCCCACGACACGTCCCGTCACGATCCCCCTGCTGCTCAACGACGGCGACCCCGGGGGGATCTTCCGGGTGCGGATCGAGTAATTCCGGTCCCAGGTCCCCAAACCAGGACTGGAACCAGAAGTTGATGCTTTGACATCAAAACTTCCACGCATCAGATTCACAAAATGAGGACGACATTGACGTTGGACTCGGACGTGGCCCGCCAACTCCAGGCGACCGTCCGGCGAAGGAAGGTGTCCCTCAAGTCAGCGGTCAATCAGGCCTTGCGCATTGGATTGGCCATGGATGCCGCGCCCAAGGAATCCCGCCCGTTTCGGGTCAAGGTCCACCGAAGTGGACTTCTCCCGGGATTCGATCCGCACCGACTCAACCAGTTGGCCGATGAACTCGAGGACGAAGCCGTGCTCAGCCGGATCCGCGCCTCATGATTATCCCCGACGTCAACCTGCTGCTCAACGCTTACAATCGGGACTTCCCGGACCATTCTTGGGCGAAGGCATGGTGGGAGGAGGTTTCGAATGATCGGGAACCCATCGGATTGGCGTGGGTCACCGTCCTTGGGTTCATCCGGATAATGACCAATCCAAAAATAATGCAGCGCCCCATGACGGCGGGAGACGCGCTGGAGGCCGTGGAATCGTGGTTGAATCTCCCTTCGACGGACCTGATCGAACCTGGACCCCGGCACGCAGAGATCCTGTTTCGGCTCATCCGAGGTGTGGGAGTGGCCGGCAATCTGACGACGGATGCCCACCTCGCCGCGCTGGCCATCGAACACCAGGGACGGATCGCCTCCACCGACAATGATTTCGCCCGCTTTCCTGGCCTGCGATGGTTCAACCCCTTGTCGGGACGCCGAAAGCCGTGAGCCGACGCATCCCATCACGATCCCCTGGTTGCTGATCGACGGCGACGCCAGAGGAATTTTCCGGGTGCGGATCGAGTAGATTCGAAACCATCGAAAGCCGCCTTTATTGAGACTCGCGCAATAGGGTGACGTACAATCCCTGTCTGCGGTGGCTGGAATTCCCCAGCGCCGGAGGCGCGCCAGACAATAGCCCCGGGCGTGAGCCCGGGGTGGGTGTTGGCAGGATCCCAAGCCCCGTAGGGGCGGCAGAGGGCCCGGCCTACGCGGCGAAGCTGCTTTCTTCCGCCCCTCCGGGGCTGAGCGGCATTCCCGCCCCAACCCACGGCTTACGCCGTGGGCTACTGTCTTTCGCCGCTCCACGGCTGGAGGTTGTCGCGTGATCACCCTATTGAGCGACGATCAATAACTCCCCCCCGAAACTTGATTCCCACTGCAGCTCTTCACGCCCCCGTCACCACCGGCAGGTGGGTGAAGCCCATCAGACGCGTGATCGGCAGGAATTCTGCGGGACGCGCCGGATCGGCCCGGAGTCCGGGGAACGTCTCGAACAGGCGCCGCAGCGCGATGCGTCCCTCGGCGAGGGCCAGCGCATAGCCGACGCAAAAGTGCGGGCCGGCGCCAAAGGCCAGGTGGTCGGACGCATTCGCCCGCCGAAGATCGAAGCGCTCCGGATCCGGAAACACCTCCGGGTCGTGGTTCGCCGCCCCCAGCATGCAGAACACCTGGTCCCCGGGCTTCATCCGCTTCCCACCCAGTTCCACCTCCTCCACCACCAGCCGGCTGATCATCTGGATGGGCGACCGGTATCGCAGGATCTCCAACACCACGTGGTCCCAAAGGCCTTCATCGCCCCGCACCTGTTCCAGCACGTCGGGATGCTGCAGCAGGAGGTGGATGCCATTGCCGATCAGATTTCGCGTCGTCTCATTGCCCGCCAGCAGCAGAACGGAAAAGTTCGCCATCAGGTCGGCAGTCTCCAGGACGGTGCCGTCCTCCCCGGCCCGGATCAGCTCGTCGATGAATTCGCCGCGCGGATGTCGTCGCCGCTCGGCCACCACCGCTGCCATCGTGGACGCCAGGTCGCGCAACGTCGGACCGATGCGGTCGCAGGCCTCCGCCGGAATCGGAATGCTGGTGAGGAAGGTCGCGATGTCGTCCGACCAGTGCTGAACGCGCAGGCGATCCCCGGACTCCACCGCAAACAGATCCGCGATCACCGTCACCGGAAACGGAATGGCAAACTCCGCCGCGGCATCGAAGCCGGGACGAGTGGCAAGTCCCCGAATCAATTCGTCCGCGACCGCCTCAATCTTGGGCAGCATCAACCGGATCGCGCCCGGCGCAAATCCATGTCCGAACAGCCGCCGCTGACGATGATGCGCCTCCCCATCCTGGAACAGCACCCAGCGCTCGAGCGTTTCGAAGGCTTCCGCGACCTGCGCCGCGCGGTCGGGCGGCGTCAACCGGCGGAAGGTGTCCAGGCGCTTCGAACTGAATGCCGGATGCCCGAGCGCCGTTTGGACATCCGCATGCCGGTACAGGCACCAACCCTTGAACGCGTCGGACCAATGAACAGGATCGCTCTCGCGTAACTGCCGGTAGGCCTCGAACGGATTCCCATGGACGGCGGGCGCGTTCAGATCCGGTTCGGAAGCCATGGCCGCAGAATCCGCAAAGTCCGCCGGCGCGGGACAGGAAAAAGAGCGGTGCGGCGGACCGGAAAAGGGACGCCGACGTCCTCGCTCTTTTCCGCGCCAATGGTTGAATCGACACCGTGACGCCGACGCCCACCCGCATTCCCCCGGTGGACATCGAGACCTACGTCCCGCTGTCCATCACCGTCGTCCGCCGCTCCTCGGGGTGGCCCGGCCTGTTCATGCAGGAACGCCGCGGTAGTTCCGGTGTCGTCAATTACGCCTCCGGCATCCGGCAACACATCCTCTACTTTTTCCTGAAGCCGCTGCGCCAGGAGGTCATCATCCCCTCGGGCGTCCGGCCCGTGTCCTACGCCGCCGGGGAATCCCGCTTCACCCCGGCCGGCATTCCCGTCGCGTTCCGCTGGAGCGGCGAGGTGCACCTGCTCATGGTGGGATTCGAACCCTGGTTCTTCGAACGGGTCGCCGCGGAACTGGGCGTCCCCGCCGGACTCCCCGTGGCCACCAACAACAACACGCTGGGTACGCGCCATCCGGTGGCCCCGCTTGTCCGCGCGCTGGGTATGGAGTTGGAGAACGCCGCGGGCTCCACCCTCGCCGCCGAGGGACTCGGCCGCGCCATTGCCGTCCGACTGCTGCGGGAGTTCCGACAACTCCCGCCCCATCGACCCTCGGACGCCGCCCCGCCCACCGCCGTGCTCCGGGCCGTCGCGCTGATGCGCCGCCGCCTGACGGAACCGCTGACGCTCGGGGAAATCGCCGCCGCCGCGGGACTCAGCCCGTTCCACTTCGCACGCCAGTTCAAGGCCGCCACCGGACACCCGCCCCACGAATACCTGGTGCGGCTCCGGGTGGACCGGGCGCAGGAGCTTCTGCGAACGCACGGCCGTCGCTGGACCATGGCCGCCATTGCCCAGGAGTCCGGGTTCAGCGACCAAAGCCATCTCGCCCGCCAATTCCGCCGGGTCCTGGGCGTGACGCCCGGGGACTTCCTGGGGTCCTGACTCCGCCCCTCGCAATCCGGGACCCGCAGCAAGTGCGTCCTCAATCCGCCGCAAGACCGTACAAGCGATCGCGACGCTTCGGATGATGCTCCCCCGCGCAGGGACGTGAACCCTCCGGTTCCGTCCCCGCCGTCCAAGCCCGCAGCACCCATGTGGATCGTCCGTCTCGCCCTCCGCAGGCCGTACACGTTCGTCGTGGCGGCCCTCGTGCTGCTGCTGTTGACCCCGCTGATCCTGCTGCGCACACCCACGGACATCTTTCCGGCGATCAACATCCCGGTGATTTCGGTGATCTGGCAGTACCAGGGATTGAGCGCGACCGAAATCGAACAGCGCATCCTCTACAACCACGAGCGCTCGCTGTCCGCGACGGTCAACGACATCGAGCACATCGAGTCCAACGCCTTCAACGGAGTCGGCATCATCAAGGTGTTCCTGCGCGAGGGCGCCTCCGTGGACGCCGGCGTCGCGCAGATCACCGCCATCGCGCAAACCATCCTGCGCCAGATGCCACCCGGCCAGACGCCGCCGCTGGTGATCCGCTACAACGCCTCGACGGTGCCGATCCTCCAGTACGGACTCGGCTCGACGACCCTTTCGGAACAGGAACTCTACGACCTCGGCCAGAACCAGGTTCGCGTCGGGTTGTCCACGGTGCTCGGCGCCCAGGTGCCCTGGCCCTACGGCGGCAAGACACGCCTGGTGTCGGTGGACCTCGATCTGCCCGCACTCAAGGCGAAAAATCTCAAGCCTTCGGATGTCGTCGACGCCTTCAGCGCCCAAAGCCTGATCCTCCCGAGCGGCACGGCGAAAATCGATTCCACGGAGTACGACGTGGAGGTGAATTCCCAGCTGCTGGTCCTTGAAGAGCTGAACGACCTCCCCATCCGCGTCGTGAACGGGGCGACCCTCCGACTGCGCGACGTGGCGCAGGTGCGCGACGGCTATCAACCCCAGGTCAATGTTGTGCGACAGGACGGGCAGCGGGGTGCGCTC
>JAEUHD010000083.1 GCA_016793645.1 Verrucomicrobiales bacterium | reverse complement strand
ACGGGAATGACGAAGAGGGTCAGGAAGGTGCTGGTCAGCATGCCCCCGACCACCGCGACGCCCATCGGACGCCGGCTTTCCGCCCCGGCTCCGAAGCCGATCGCGATGGGCAGGATGCCCGCGACCGTCGAAAAGGCCGTCATCAGGATCGGACGCAACCGCACGAACCCGGACTGCACCATCGCATCGTGGGCGGTCACGCCCTTGGAGACCTGCTGGTTGGCGTACTCCACCAGCAGGATGGAGTTCTTGGTCACCAATCCCACCAGGAGGACCAATCCAATCTGGCTGAACAAATTGAAATTCATGGCCGGAATCGGGGGAATCACCCCGATCTTGCCCAGCCAATCCAACAGCCACAGCGCGCCAAAGGCGCCAACGAACGCCAGCGGCAACGCGAGCATGACGGTCAGGGGATGGATCAGGCTTTCGAACTGCGCCGCAAGGGTCATGTAAACGATGATCCCCGCGAGGCCAAGCACCCACCAGATCTCGGTCGTGGCGTCCGCCAGGTTCCTGGCATCCCCTTCCCATGCGTAGAGGAATCCGGGAGGAATCTCCTGCCGCACGATCTGGTCCACCTCCTTGACCACCGTGCCGATCGGAACCGACCCCGGCGACGCGGTGATGCTGGCGCAGCGGAGCCGGCCGTAGTGGTTGATCGCGTTCGGTGCCGCACCCTCGCTGCGGGTGACGAGGGAGCTCAACTGGATCAGGCCGCCCGTCGCGCTGCGGACGAAGATGCGGTCGAGGTCGTTGGGACGCAGCCGGGACTCCCGGGACAACTGGGCAATGACCTCATACTCCTTCCCCTCCACCTTAATCCGGCTGAGGTCCAGTCCTCCAAACAGGATCTGAAGCGTGCGCGAGACATCCTCGATGCTGACGCCGAGGGCTGCGGCGCGGCTGCGATCCACCCCCACCCGGAGTTCCGGCTTGTTGACCTCATAGCTGACCCGGACGTTGGACAGGAGGGGTTGACCGGAGGCGTTGGTGAGTCCGCGAAGCCGGTTGGCGAAGGCGTTGGCCGTGACATCGAGGGCCTCCAGATTCTGGTTCTGCAGCACCAGTTCAAACGGGGAGCTGTTGAAGCTGACCTCGATGGCCTTGGGAAGGTTCGCGATGGCCAGTCCGCCCTCCACCTCGGCGAACAGCCGCTGCGCCACCCCGCCCGGACCGTTGACAATCTCCTGCACGGAACGCTTCCTCAAGGTGCGGTCCTTGAACGTCACGAACACGATGCCGAAGCTCGCCTGGCCCGGCCCGTTGAATCCCGGGGCCACCATGGCGCCATAGCTGGCCACCTCGGGGACCGACCGGATCACCGCCTCGGCCTTGCGCAACTGGCGGTCCGTGAATTCGCTCGTGGAACCATTCGGGGTGATGACGAGGGCAAACAGCCGGCTCTTGTCCTCCTGGGGCAGGAAGTCCTGCTCCAGGCCCCGATACGCGAGCACCATCAGCACCATGGTGACGAGGGTCACCCCCACCATCGTCACGCGGTGACCGAGCGCCCAGCGAAGGCCCCGCGAATACACGGACGCCATGCCGTCCAGCACCCGCTCGAAGAACAGGAAGATCGGCCCGTGCTTCAGTCCATGGATCGGCTTCAGCAGGCGGGACGCCATGGCCGGGGACAGGGTCAACGCGACGAATGCGGAAATGACGACGGACCCGGCCACTGCGACCGCAAACTCGATGAACAGGCGTCCTGTCGTGCTCTTCTGGAAGGCCAGCGGCGCAAACACGGCCACGAGGGACAGTGTGATCGCGATGACGGCATAGCTGATTTCCTCCATCGCCTTGAAGGCCGCCTGCAGCGGGGGCATGCCCTCCTCGATGTGGCGGTAGATCGCCTCCAGGACCACGATGGCATCATCCACCACCACACCGATGCTGAGCACGAGGGCCAGCATGGTCAGGATGTTGATCGAATACCCGAACAGGTAGAGCAGGGCGAATGTGCCGACGATGGAAACCGGGATGGCGACCGCCGGAATCAGGGTGGACCGGACGTTCCTCAGGAACACAAAGATGATCAGGATCACCAGGACAAACGCCAGCGCCAGGGTCTCCCAGACCTCCGCGATGGAACGTTCCACAAACACGCTGCTGTCGAAGGCCACCCACATCTCGCAACCCACCGGGAGGGTGGGCTGGAGGCTCGCCAACTCCGCCCGGGCGCGCTGGGCCACCGACACCGTGTTGGCCTTCGCCTGCTTCACAATGCCCATGAAGATGCAGGGTTTGCCGCGGGCGCGGGCGATCGTCCGGTAGTCCTCAACTCCCGCCTCGGCCCGGCCGACGTCGCGGAGGCGAATGAGGTTGGCGCCGTCCGCCCGGACCACGAGCTGGTTGAACTCGTCCGCGGTCTTGAGTTCGCCCCGCGTCATGATGGTCATCTCCCGGTCGAGGTTCTCCACCCGTCCGCTGGGAAGTTCCACATTCTGCTGGCGCAGGGCGCGCTGGACATCCAGCACGGTGACACCGCGGGCGGCCATCTTCTCGGAGTCGAGCCAGAGGCGCATGGCGAAGCGTTTCTCGCCGCCCATGGTGATGGACGACACCCCCTCGATCCCCTGGAAGCGCGGCTTGAGCTGCCGTTCCGCCAGCGTGGTCAGGTCCAGGGGCGAATAGCGGTCGCTGTTCAGGGCGATCCAGAGGATGGGTTGCGCGTCGGAGTCCTGCTTCGACACGATGGGCTCCCGGATGTCCTCCGGAAGTCGCCCCCGCACCCGGGAGACGCGATCCCGGACATCCTGCGCCGCCACATCGATGTCCCGCGACAGGTCGAACTCGATCGAGATGTTGCTCACGCCCTCGCGGCTCTCGGAGCGGAGCGTCTTGATTCCCGAAATGTTGTTGCACGCCTCCTCCAGGCGCTCGGTGACTTCGGTTTCAACCACCTGCGCGTTGGCGCCGGGGTACACCGTCGTGACGGAAATGATGGGAGGATCAATGTCCGGAAGCTCGCGGACCGGCAGGCGGGAAAGTCCGATCAATCCAAAGAGGATCAGCGCGAGATTCATCATCGTCGCGAAGACCGGACGCTGGATGGACAGGCGGGAAAGAATCACGGACGGGCCTCCAGGTAGGGTGCGGCGGCCGCCGGGTCCCCGGTGGTCACCGGGACTCCCGGCCGAAGTTTCTGGATGCCCTCAACCACCACCCGCTCCCCCTCGACCATGCCGTCCAGGACTTCGACCGACCCGGAAAGGCGGAGTCCGATTTTCACCGGCTTGAGTGCGGCGGTGTTTGTCGGCGTCACGACAAAGACGAAGGTGGCGTCCCCATTGTTGATGATGGCCGGCTCGGGAATCACCAGGGCCGCATCGCGCAACTGAAGGCCAAGGTCCAGACTGGCGAACATCCCGCCGCGCAGCTTCGCGTCGCCGTTCGGAATCCGCGCCTTGACCAGGGCGGTGCGATTGCCCGGATCCAACTGGGGTGAGATGAAGTAGATCTCGCCCTTGAACGAATCCTTGGGAAACGCCGCCACCCGGAATTCCACGGGCTGTCCCACCTTCAACTGGCTCAGGTACCGTTCCGGCACCTCAACCTCGACCTTCACGGTGTCCAGGTCCACCAGCCACGTCAGACGCGTGTTCTTGCTGATGACCTGTCCCGGACTCACGAGGCGCGCCCCGGTGATGCCCGCAAACGGCGCGATCACCCGGGTGTCCCTCAGTTCGCGCCGTTTCACGTCCACAATGGCGGCCTTCTCAGCCGACTCCGCGGACGCCGCGTCATATTCGGACTGGGCGATCAGGCGGTCCTTGTAGAGCTGTTCCACGCGCGCGAAGGAAGTCCGGGCGAGGGTGAGTCGCGATTCCGCCTCCTTCAACTGGGCGGCGGCCTTGGTGTCGTCGAGCGCCACCAGCAGGTCCCCCTGGGCCACGCGCTCCCCTTCCTTGAAACGGATCTCCCCCACGGTGCCATCCGTCTCGGCCTTCACCTCGATCATCTCGTTCGGAACGACCGTGCCCACCAGGGACACCGACTCGTTCACCGGGCGCTTCAGGGCGGGAACGGCGACCACCTGGATGCCCATCCCACCGGCCTTGGCCGCGGCGGCCGAACTGTTCCCTCCGGATTTCCGGCAACCGGCGGTGACGACGGCCAGAACGATTGCAGCAAGCAGGCGAGAGTCCATTGACGGACCAAATCCTGCCCGGATCCCACCCTCCCGACAACCTTGTCACGTCGAATTCTTGGCCTTCCGAACCCCGCCTCACGGCCGCTCAATCCGGACCACCGCGTTGTAATCCGGAACCCCGGAATTCGGGTCCACCTTCCCCGAGGCAATCAACACATTCCCTTCGGGCCAGTGCACCTGGAGATTCCCGGGCGCTATCGCAGCCGGGAATACGACTCCTTCGTAATGGCCGACCAGGTTGACCAGCCGGATCCGATCGCCCCCGGAGAATCCCAGCCGGGCGGCGTCCTCGGGGTGGATGAACACGGCGTTGCGCCCCGCGCCGGTCAGCGGGTCAACCGTGTCGTAGATCAGGGTGTTGAACTGTTTTCCCCGCCGGGTCGAAACCACGAAGGTTTCCCCGGCACCGCCATCGGGAACTCCCAGGCTTCCCTCCCCAGGCCGGAACGCAGGCACCGCGATGGTCTTGAAATGGGCGCGTCCATCCGGAGTGCCAAAGCGACCGTCATCACACAGCCGGGGTCCGCCCCATTGGATGGCGTCCCCGGTCTTCTCCAGACGCTCACAACCGGCATAGAAGGGAACCACCCGGGCGATCTCCGAGCGGATCGCGGGTCCCGATTCGCACCCGAGCCGGTCGGCACGCTCCGGCCACGCCGCTGCCGCGGCATCCCGGAGGATCCTCCATTCGGCGCGCGCCTCACCCACGTCGCGGGGAATCTCCGGCGTGAACGCCACCCGCCGCTCCGTCGTCGTCTCAATGCCTCCCCCGTCCTGTTCATACCGGGTCTTCGCGGGCAACAGCATCACCTCACCCTCGGGTTCAATGAACATTTGGTCGGTCAGCAGGATGTCCTGATGCACCCGGAACGGGACCCGCGCCATGGCCCGGGCAACCTCGTCCGGATCCGGCAACGTCCGGAGGAAATTGCCACCCACGCAATACAGGACGTCGAGGGCTCCCTTTCCGCAGGCCGCGACCATCTCCACCGCGTTCATTCCGGGCCACTGGGGGACCGGAAAGCCGTAGGTTTCGGAAAGCGCGCCGCAGTTCTCCGGAGTGACCTCGCGTCCGCCCGGAAGCGCGGTGGAATAGCATCCCATTTCGGCACCCCCCTGCACCGAACTGTGTCCCCGGATGGGCATGAGCCCGTTCTTCGGACGCCCCACATAGCCGCGGGCGAGTCCCAGATTGAGCACCATGGACACTCCATCCCCGCCCGTGGCGTGCTGGGTGATGCCCATGCTCCAGACAAACACGGCATTGCGGGCTCCCCGCAACAGTGCGGCAAACTCCTGCATCGAACTGCGGGGAAGACCGGACGCCCGTTCCAGGTCCTCGAACCGATGCTGGTCGCATTCCGTCCGCAGCGCCTCCCAGCCGCGGGTGTAGTCGCGGATGAAATCCTCATTCAACCCGCCCTCGGCGATCAGACATTTCAGCACCCCGTAGATGAAGGCCGTATCGCCCCCCTGGGTGACGGGGAACCACCAGTCGGCAAGACCGGTCCCAAAGAGGGCACTGCGCGTGGAACTCGGCACCCAGTAGCGCTTCATGCCGGGTTCCAGATAGGGATTCACCAGAACCACCCGGGTCCCCTTCGCGCGGGCTTCGTGCAGGTACTTGGTGGTGACCGGCTGGTCGTTCGCCGGATTGGACCCAAAAAACACGATCAGGTCCGTGCCGTACCAGTCCGCATAGCTGCAGGTGCTCGCCGCATACCCCAGCGCGTGCTTCATAGCCCCCGTGCTCGGCGCATGGCAAAGGCGTGCGGCGTTGTCCACGTGGTTGGTCCCCAGGAACCGGGCGACCTTCTGCGCCACGTAGTACACCTCATTCGTTACGCCGCGGGCGGTGACAAAGAAGGCGGTCCGTTGCGGCGGGGCCTCCCGAAGCCGGCGCCCGAGGAGGGCGTTGGCCTCGTCCCAGGAAATCCGGCGGAACCCCGCGTCCCCCTTCCGACGCAGCATCGGATGGGCAAGCCGGCCGAGTTCCCGAAGTTGCGCGTTGTCCCAGCCCGAACAGCCCTGCCCCAGGGACTCCGGACGGCACCGCCCCGGCACCGGATCCTGCGAATCCGCGAGCCGCTTCCGGAGCAGGTCCACATCGGACAACAGGGAGGGATCGAACGCCGGCATGGTGTTCAGCCGAAGCAGATTCAACCGCGTCATGCACAGGTGAATGCCGTCGATGGTCCAGTCATGGAGCCCCGCCACCCCGAGGGCGCATCCATCGCAGACGCCCCGGCTCAGCACCTTCCAGGCGTAGCCCGCATTATCCCGGTTGCGCCACGCGATCCGGAACATGTCCCGAAAATGCTTCGGCTTCGTGTGGCCCAGTCCGAAGGGAACCAGGTTGAGGAGACGCCCGACGGCTCCGGATTCGACACGGTGGTTCACGTGCCCAAGGGTGCGACTTCGGAGGACCGATGCAACGCTTTGAAGTTCCCGATCAGCCGCTGGTCACCGGCGCTCGTTCATGATCCACATCAGGGACGCGATCCCCGCGGCAAAAATCGCCCCCGTGATGAGGGCGGCGATCAACTGCTGCCGCCGCTTGCGCCGGTTGCTCCGGCCCTGCCCCGGCAGCAGGTAGTAGCGGTGTTCTTCCGGATTTCGGGGCTTTCCAAACCACATGGTGGGAACGTCGGGGGGAGTTTATGGCGGAGACCGCGTCCGGATGCAACGCACCAAACAAGTTCCCACCCCCGGCCGCGCCGGACCGCCTACTGGCCCGTGGGACTGCCCGGCACGCACCAGAGCAGGCCGGGTTTGTTGAACCGCTGCTCGCGCTGGAAGTCCTCGAACCGGATGAAATGCACCTGCCCGCTGAATCCGGTGATCACCGCGCCCTTCTTGTGACGGCGCCCCACCCCCTCGTCCTCATTCGGATACTGGCTCGCGTCATGCCCGGGATTCGGCCCCCAAACCCCGCCGTAGTTCTTGATCTCCGGCTCCCACATCGCATAGGCGGCGGGACTGAACGCGCCCAGCTTGTACGTCCGGTTGCCCCCGAGGCGGTCGAATCCGCACACCGCCCCGTTCATGATGTAGCTGGACACCCGCTGCGCACGCTTCTGCCACGAGACGTGGTTCGTACGATCCAGGGGACAGTTGTAGACCTTCCGCACGCGCAGATAGGGCCAGTACAATCCCGCCTCAATGAACTTGATGTCGTTCGTCCGCAGGGGATCCGGAGCCCGCCCGGACGTCGGCTGATAGAGCCAGCCGGGGCCCAGGTTGTTTCCCCAATTGGGCCAGGGCATGTAGTCCAGACTGTCGTTGGCATACATCTGCATCGCCACCGCCAGCTGCTTGTTGTTCGCGACACACGCCGTCCGGTAGGCGCGCTCCCGTGCGTTCCCGAGCGCCGGGAGAAGCATTCCCGCCAGGATCGCAATGATGGCGATCACCACGAGGAGCTCGATCAGCGTGAAGGCCCGCCGACAGGGTGCGCTGGATGGATTCATGGATGCCGGGACGGTGATTCCTCACTACCCCAGGCCGTCCGGCCCGTCGAGTCCGGATCCCGGGACGATTTCGCTCGCCGGGTCCGCGGCCCGCGGTTCGAATCCGCCCATGAAGCTTTCTGAACTGCATGTGGGCATGGCCGTGATCCACCCCCAACACGGCCCGGGAACGGTGAAGGCGGTCACCGAACACGGGACGGAGGTCCTGTTCAATGACGGACGCCGCCCGCTCGATCCGGAAGCCGCCGGACTGGTCCCCGCGGAGCCCCAGGCGTCCCTGACCGCCTTGACGCTGCCCCTGGAGGACCTGATCGGACGGACCGTGGATTCCCTCGTGGACCGGCTGGGACTCGAAAAGCCCGATTCCGCCGTCCGGGAGCTCGCGCCTCGGTGGAAGTCGGGAAAACTGGTCCTCCACCCGCATGATCCCACCCTCGCGACCAAGGAGGTCGAACTCGAGCAGTTCTTCCACAAGATCGTCATGATCCGGAACAACCTCCGGGTGCTGGAGCAAAAGATCAACGCGAGCGAGGCCCTGACCAGTGCGGAAAAGTTCGACTGGCAGCAATACCTGACACGCATCTACGGGTCCCTCACCACCTTCAACATTCTGTTCAAGGAGAAGGAATCCCAGTTCTGATTCGGACGCCTCTTCCCGGCGTCCCGCCCGTCAATGGCGGAAGTGGCGGTGTCCGGTGAACACCATCGCCATTCCCCGGGCATCCGCAGCGGCAACCACCTCGGCGTCGCGGACGGATCCGCCAGGCTGAATGGCCGCCGTCGCCCCGGCCTCGGCGGCGGCAATCAACCCGTCGGGAAACGGGAAGAACGCGTCCGAACACACGACGCTCCCCTTCAAGTCCAGTCCCGCTTCGCCGGCCTTCCAGACGGCGATCCGGCTGGAATCCACGCGACTCATCTGTCCCGCACCGATGCCGAGCGTGCGATCGGGTCCCGCATACGCAATCGCATTCGACTTCAGGTGCTTCACCACGCGCCACCCGAACAGCATGGCCCGGAGTTCGTCCGGGGACGGCGAACGGCGGGTGACCACCTTCAAGTCGGACGCCGACGTCACCCGAAGGTCCCGCTCCTGCCAAAGGAAGGAATCCGCCCCGACACTCCGGATGTCCACCGGGGACGCGGAAGCCGGATTTCCCCGCACCTGGAGCAGGCGAAGGTTCTTTTTCTGACGCAGAAGCTCCAGGGCATCCGGCGCGAACTCGGGTGCCACGATCACCTCGCTGAAGATCTCGGCGATCGCCTCGGCGCAGGCCCGGTCGAGCGGCTGGTTGACGGCAATGATGCCCCCGAATGGAGCCTGCCGGTCCGTCGCGTAGGCGCGATCCCAGGCTTCCCGCAAGTTTGCACCCTGACCCACGCCACAGGGATTCGTGTGTTTCAGGATCGCGAGCGTGGGCGCCTCCCCCGAGAACTCCGTGATCAAGGACACCGCGGCCGTTAGATCGAGAATGTTGTTGTAGGAAAGCTCCTTTCCATGGAGCTGCGCGTAGTACTCCGAAAACCGGCCGTACAACGCGGCCTTCTGGTGGGGATTCTCCCCGTAGCGCAACTGCTGGGACCGGCCGGCACGCAGGGTGAGCGTCTCCGGGGGACCCGACGGCGCGGGTGCGGCAAGGCCGAAGGCACCGGAGAGGTGCTGGGCGATGGCCGCGTCGTACGCCGCGGTGCGGGCGAAGACCTTGGCGGCCAGTTCCCGCCTCAGTTCCAACGTGGTGTTGCCGGTGGCGCGAACCTGCGCCCCCACGCGGTCGTAATCCGCGGGATCGACCACCACCGTCACAAACTCATGATTCTTGGAGGCACTCCGCAGCATCGAGGGCCCCCCGATGTCGATGTTCTCAATCGCCTCGTGCAGGGACACCCCGGGACGCGCCACCGTCTGCTCAAAGGGATACAGGTTCACCACCACCAGGTCGATGGGCGGGATCCCGTGCCGTTCGGTCGTCGCCACATGCTCCGCATTGTCCCGCAAATGCAGCAGTCCGCCATGCACCTTCGGGTGAAGCGTCTTCACCCGGCCATCGAGCATCTCGGGGAACCCCGTGTAGTCGCTGAGCTCGATCACCGGGAGTCCTTCGGCCCGGAGTGCCTTGGCTGTCCCGCCCGTGGAGATCAATTCCACCCCGGCTTCGGCCAGGATTCGGGCAAAGGGCACCAGGCCGGACTTGTCGGAAACGGAGAGGAGGGCGCGGACGATTTTCGGCATACGAAACCGCGGAGGCTCGACAAGCCGCACCCACACCGTCAACGACCTTCTCGCGTCGGATCACGATCCTTTGAGCAGGCCGCCGGGGGAACCCGGGGAACCGGCCCCATCCGGAGTCCCGCGGAGCCGCCCCGGCACCGCCTCGATCAGGTCCGGCCACCGGACAGGATCTGCTCCGCCGACCTCCGGACGGCGTCCGCCAGTTCCGGCGGCGCGACCACGCGCACCGCCCCTCCCCAGCCCAGCACCCAGCGCTGGACCTCCTGGAGGCTTCCGAGTTCGAGATGCATCTCGACGCCACCTCCCGGCAACTCCACGAGCCGCTGGGAATTGTGCCACTTCTTCTCCCGAAGGTAGTCGGCAACCTTCTCATCAAACCGCAGCACCACCCTAAACTCACCCTCGCGCGAGTGAACGCCAAAGCTGTCCCGGAGCAGTTTCTCGAGTTCGAACTTCGCCGGACGCTCAAAAGTCTCCCCCACGGATTCCACCGTGGTGATCCGGGCGGGAACAAAGCGCCGGATCGCCTTGCGCAGGTGATCAAACGCGAACAGGTACCAGTCCCCATCCACGTTCGCGAGCTGGTAGGGGTCCACCTCCCGCTCCTCGGCATCACGGGAGCCCGGTTTTCGATACCGGATGCGCAGGCGCTCGCGCTTCTGCGCCGCCCGCGTCAGGGCCTCGAGAATCGGGGGAACGTTCACCAATGGCTCCGCCGTCGTCCGAAACGTCACCGCCTGCTCCCATTGGGAAAGATTCAGGGAGACGGCGTCCGGAAGCGCCTGTTCCAGCTTTCGCAGGGCCCCGACGAGACGTGCCTCAAACGGCGTCCCGCGATACTGCTGCAACGCCTTTTCCGCCACCATCAGCGCGAAGAGTTCCCCCTCCGTGATCCGGAGGGTCGGGAAGGATTCGACGTCCTCGGTGTAGCGATACCCCTTGTGCATCGCGTCATACTCCAGCGGCAGATTCAGGCGATCCCGCATGAACTCAAGATCCCGCTGAACCGTCTTGGAACACACCTCCAGGTGCCGCGCCAGCGTGGAACAGTTGGGATAGCCCCCCTGCTGCAGGACGGAATGGATCTGCATCATGCGGTCCAGCGGGGGCCGCGTTGAGGGAAGCGGAGCCGGTTCGCGTCGTTTCATCGAGGTATCCGGACCGTACCCAGCCGCATCAGCCGTGCTCGATGCAGGCGTAGGCGTTGTGGTTGTGGATGCTCTCGTAGTTCTCCGCCTCCACCTTGTACCAGGTCATGCCGGGACGCGCCTTGAGCTTCACCGCGACGGCCCGAACGAGGTCCTCAACGAAAACCGGATTCTCATAGGCGCGCTCGGTCACCGCCTTCTCGTCCTCCCGCTTGAGCAGCGAATACATCTCGCTGCTGCCGCAGGATTCGATCAACGCGATCAGGTCCTCGATCCAGAATGTGTCCGCGGTCCGCACCTGCACGGTCACCTCCCCGCGCTGGTTGTGGGCTCCGTACCGGGCAATGGCCTTCGAGCACGGACACAACGTCGTCACGTTGCACTTCACGGTCAGGACGAAATCATACTCCTTCCCCATCATGGCCGCCTCAAACCGGACGGTGTAGTCCATCACCCCCGGCTTTTTCGAAACCGGGGCGCGCTTTTGGAGGAAGAATGGGAACTCCAGTTCCAGGTGTGCATTCTGGGCGTGGAGGCGTTCCTGGAGGTCGCGCAGGATCACCGGGATGCTCTCAATGTGGATGAATCCCCCGTGCGCGTTCAGGGCCTCGACGAACCGGCTCATGTGGGTCCCCTTGAATTCATGGGGCAGATCCACAAACAGGCCGACGGTGGCGACCGTGTTCTGCACCGACTCCGCGTTCTTGTCCCGCACCCGCGCCGGAAACCGAAGCCCGCGGACGCCCACCTTGTCGATCCGAAGCTGGCGATGATCGGGCTCGTTCTGCTTGTCGGTGAGCCCGGCGGCTGCCGGCGGTCGGCGGCGGGCTGCCGGCGCCCGCGGTGAACGAGCGATGGGGTCAGGGGAAGTGGAACGTCTCACGGAGGCGGCACCGTACCATCCCGATCCCGGACGGCAAATGCATCCGTCACCCCCCTCCCGACCGTCCCGGCCATCAGCCGCGGCGGCGAACAGACCGGCGTCCGGCCCTGGGCATCAGGTGCGCGACGTACTTGCCCAGCAGATCCGCCTCAAGATTCACCCGATCCCCCACCGAGCGTTCCGACAGTGCCGTCACTTCCCGCGTGTGGGGAATGATCCAGACACGGAATCCCGACCGCGTCACCGCCGCCACCGTGAGACTGATGCCATCCACCGCGATGGAGCCCTTGAACAGCAGGAACGGCCGCACGGACTTGGGCGCCGCCACCTCCAGGACGTGGTCCGATCCGCGCCGTTCCCAGCGGGTGATGGTCCCGGTGTCATCCACATGCCCCGTCACAAAGTGCCCGCCCAGTCGCGCCCCCACGGCAAGGGATCGCTCCAGATTGACCCGCGCCCCCGGCACCAACGAGGAAAGGTTCGTCCGATCCCAGGTTTCCTGGAGCAGATCAAAGGACAGGAGCGCCCGTCCTCGAACGGAGCGGCGCGCCACCACGGTGAGACAGCAGCCATTGACCGCCACGCTGTCCCCGAGGGCAACCCCCTTCCCTGCAATCCGGGCGGCGACTTCAAGTCGGATGGACTCGGTGGCTCTCCGGATGGCGTGAACAGTTCCTGTCTCCTCAACGATTCCAGTAAACATGGCGAGAAGGGGAATGGGAGGATCACCCGCCACCCCGCGGACGGGGGGAAGGATAGGCAATGCGGGCCTCCAACAGCAAATCCAGCCCGACACGGGTCCACTTCAGGTCGTCCAGTTCCGGCATGGAGGCGCGGGAACCGAATCCCACCCCGCCGACGGCCCGTGGGGCGTTCCATCCCAGGAGAATCTTCGGCGCGTAAAACAGGGCCACCCGATGGGCGAGGCGCTCCCGGAGGAACGTCGCATGCACCTCCCCACCGCCCTCCACCAGCAGGCTGGTCACCTCGCGATGCCCCAGGCGGCGGATCAACCACGGCAGCGAAACCCTTCCCCGGCGCAGGGGTGCCACCCAGACGTCCACGTGGCGTGCGAGCTCCTTTAATCGGCGCGCCGGAGCCCCGCGCCCGACCACCACCACCGTCCGGTCCCGGAAGGCGTCGGTCAGCACCTTCGATCCGGCCGGAATCCGGGCGCGCGTATCGAGAATGACCCGGAGCCGGCATCCGGACCGACCAGGCTCCCGCAGGGTGAGCGATGGATCATCCGCCAACACGGTTCCAATCCCGACCAGGATGGCGTCGTGGGCCCGGCGCAGGCCCTGGACCCGGGCTCGGGCCCGGGGTCCGGTCAGCCACTTCGACTCCCCGGTCTCGGTCGCGATCCGTCCATCAAGGCTCATCGCCACCTTCAGGGTGACGAGCGGGCGCCCGGTTTGAATCCAGTGATTGAATCCCCCGTTCAACCGGGTGGCGTCCTCCGCGAGGATCCCCTCCACCACCTCGACTCCCTGGTCCCGGAGGAGTTGGAATCCCCGGCCGGCATGCTTCGGATTCGGATCCGAGGCCGCGACGACCACCTTTCGAATGCCACGGCGCAGGATTGCCTCCGTGCAGGGGGGGGTCCGGCCCTGGGTTGAACACGGTTCCAGGGTGACGTACAGGGTCGCCCCCCGGATTCGTTCCCCCCGCTGCTCCGCGTCCCGCATCGCCTCGATTTCCGCATGCGCCCCTCCCGCCCGGTGATGCCATCCCTCGCCCAGGATTCTCCCCCCCCGCACGAGCACGGCCCCGACCATGGGGTTTGGCGAGGTTTCACCCAACGCCCTCCGGGCCAGCGCCAGGGCCCGCCGCATGCAGGACACGTCGGTCACACACTACCTCGCCTCAAACAGGGCATCGGCGAACTCCCGGGCATTGAAGGCCTGGAGATCCTCCGGCTGCTCCCCGACCCCGATAAACTTCACGGGAATCCCCAACTCCCTCTGGATGGCCACCACCGCGCCCCCCTTGCTGGTGCCGTCGAGCTTGGTGATCACCAGTCCGGTCAACGTGACCGACTTGTGAAACTCCCGCGCCTGGTTCAACGCGTTCAATCCCGTCGAGCCGTCCAGAACCAGCAGCACTTCATGCGGCGCCCCCGGCAGTCGCTTGCCCATCACGCGGTGCACCTTCTGCAATTCCGCCATCAGGTTGTTCTTGGTGTGCAGCCGGCCCGCCGTGTCCACAAACAGCCACCGGGCGCCCCGGGACAATCCCGCGCTCACGGCGTCATGGGCCACCGAGGCGGGATCCGCCTGATCCGCACCCGCGATGACCGGGACGTTCAATCGCCCGCCCCAGAGCTTCAGCTGCTCCGTCGCCGCCGCGCGAAAGGTGTCACAGGCCGCCAACAAGGCCGGCTCCCCCCGCTGCTGCATGAGGGACGCCAGCTTCGCACAGGTGGTGGTCTTGCCCGTGCCGTTCACGCCCACGACGGACACCACGGTGAGGCCTTCCGGACGGGCGGTCAGTCCGCCCGTGGACTCGCCCAGCGCCCGGGTCACCTCGGAGGCGGCGATCCCGATGAAATCCATCCCGGACTTCCCCTGCGTCTCAAACGCGGTCCGGGCCGCGCCGAGAATCTGCTGCGTCATGGCAAACCCCAGGTCCGCACGCAACAGGGCCGCCTCGAGCTCCTCCAGGTTCTCCGCCGTCAATCGCGGTGAGCGGGTGACGATGCGCTTGATCTCGTGCGACAGGGTCGCCGTCGTGCGGCTGAAGGCGGACTTGAGTTTGTCGAAGAATCCCACGGAACTTTGGATCAGGGTTTCAGGCGGCGACTGCGGATGCCGGACACCGCGACTTCAATGCGGTGACCCGGTCATAGGGAAGCCGGATCCGCCCGATGAGCGGCTCCCCCTTGGCCATCCCGTGGCAATCACTGCCCCCGGTCGGCACCAACCCCAGACGCTCCGCAACGCGGGCGTAGCTCTCCGAGGACGTCACGGAATGCCGGGTGTGCCAGCACTCAAGTCCATCCAATCCGGCCGCCGCCAGCGTGGGAATCATCTCGTCCGCACGGTAAAGGCCCGGGTGCGCCAGGACGGCAACGCCCCCCGCCGCGTGGATCAACTCGATGGTCGGTGCCGCCGGCATCGCCGCCTTGGGAACCCAGCCGGGCCGCCCCTTCTTCAGATACCGGTCGAAGGCGTCATCGTAGCTGGAGCAGCATCCCGCCGCGACCAGGGCCCGGGCGACGTGGGGACGCCCGGGCGCGGAGCAATTGGAAAGTTCAAACACCTGCTCCGCACGCAGGGCCACGCCACGGCGGTTCAGTCGTTCCACCATTTCCACGATGCGCTGCCGACGCGCCGCCTGGAACCCGGTGAGACGTTCCTGAAGCAGGGGCGACCGGACATCCATCCAGTAGCCCAGGATGTGGAACTCCCGTCCGTTCAGCTCCGCGGTCAGTTCCGCACCGGGGATGAATTCAATACCGCGCGCCGCACAGGCGGCCGCCATGCGGGGACAGCCTTCCACCGAATCATGATCCGTCAGGGCCACGGCCGACAGCGCCTGCGCCGCCGCATGCCCGGCCAACTCCTCGGGGGAATAGGTGCCATCCGAAAAGAAGGTGTGAAGATGCAGGTCGGCCACCATGGGGTCGTCGATCGGAATTCAGCGGTTGCCGGGCCCTCAGGCTTCCGACGCCGCCTTGGCAGTGCGAGCCGGCCGGAGGATGCTGGACTTCACCTTGTCCAGGATCCCGTTCACAAACTTGCCACTCTGCTCGGTCGAGAACTTCTTCGCCAGGTCCACCGCCTCGTTGATGCTGACCACGGGCGGAATGTCCTCGCGATGCATCATCTCGTAGATGGCGAGTCGCAGGATCGTGCGGTCCACGGCGGCAATCCGGTGCAATTCCCAGTTCTTGGTGAATTTCTGGATCACGTCGTCCGCCTCAACCTTATGCTCCAGGGCCCCCTGGATCAGTCCGTCGGCAAACAGCCGCATGCCCATTTCCTCGGCGCCCGGCGGCGGCACCTCCACCGGCTGACCCCAGGTCGGACCCGGATTCCGATCCTGCTGCAGATGCAGCCGATGGGAATCCCAGAATTGGTTCAACGCCGCCGGGAGATCCTCCGGCGGATTCAAGTCACATTGAAACAGGAACTGGATGGCCCGTTCCCGAGCCTCACGGCGTTTCCGCATGGGATCCATCATGCGGGCCAACCGGGGATCGTGCAAAGGGGTTTGTTGGGAAGGGAAAGGGGATGGGGGGCATGGGTCAGTGGTCAGTGGTCAGTCGTCAGTGGTCGGCGCGGGCACTGAACACTGAACACTGCCCCCCTCCCCCCCACTTCCCTATCCACAAATCCCCCACACTCGGGCAGCCTTCCTGGCCTGACGGATGGAACTGCGGGATTTCGCTGAATCGGTGCTGTTTGCCCGGACGCTGGAGGAGAAGCTTCACTGCCCGGGGACACTCACGGATGAAAGGCCGGGGCCTGCGCTTTCGACTCCGGGGGCACCCGGACGTCCGAACGGACTGGCCTTCAAACCCACCGGGACCGGAGCGGGAAGCGAAGTTCCGCCGGACCACCGGCTCCACGAGGATCGCGAGCGTGGACGCCTGCTCCACTTCTTCTGCAACCACGAACTTCTCGCCACGGAACTCATGGCCCTCGTGCTCCTGCGGTTCCCCGATGCCCCGCCCGCCTTCCGCCGCGGCGTGGCCCAGACCCTTCGGGATGAACAGGAACACACCCGCATGTACCTCCGGCGGATGCGCGACTGCGGCATCGAGTTCGGGGAACTCCCGGTCAGCGGCTACTTCTGGCGTGTCGTGTCGCCCATGGCGTCCCCTCTGGACTTCGTCACGAGTCTCAGCCTGACCTTTGAACAGGCCAACCTCGACTTCTGCCGGCACTTCGCCCATCGGTTCACCGAAGCTGGCGATGCGGAAACGGCCCGGTTGCTGGACGGAATCTATCGGGACGAAATCGCGCACGTGGCCCATGGCCTCAAATGGTTCCGGCGTTGGAAGGATCCCCGGGACAACGATTGGGACGCCTTCTGTCGCCAACTCCGGTTCCCCTTGTCGCCCACCCGGGCGCGGGGGATTGGTTTCAACGCGGAGGGCCGACGCGCGGCGGGTCTGGATTCCGGATTCATCGCCAACCTCAACGTCCATAGCGCGTCCAAGGGCCGGACCCCGGGGATCTTTGTCTTCAATCCGTTCGCCGAGGAATTCGTCGGCCGTGGCCCCGGCTTCGTACCTTCCGGTCCCGCCGCACAACTTGCGCGGGACCTTTCCAACCTGCCCCAGTTTCTCGCCCGCCAGGACGATGTGGTCCTGGTGGAGCGCCCGCCTTCCGTTGCGTTTCTCAGCTCGATCAAGGATGCGGGTTTTGCCCTCCCCGAGTTCGTGATGCTCGAACACGGACGGCTCCGTCCCGGAGATCCGCTCCTGGAACGGAAGATCGGGAGCTTCCGACCGTGGGCCTGGTCTCCGGACAGCGCGGAGCTGCTGGCTCCCTTGCATCCCCAGTTGACGGGCCCCGCCAAGGGATGTCCCGCCGCCTTTGATCCCCGTCGAGGCGACCTGTATTCCAAGGCGTGGAGCGCGGCATTCCTGAAGGAGTTTCTTCGGGAATGGGACACCATCGCCCGGGAAGTTTCCCCGGGGGTCGCCCGGGACGATTGGTTGTGTCCCACCGAGGTGGTGGGTTCGGTCGTTGGATCCGAGGAGGAGGTCCTCAAACGACGCGAACAACTCCGCGAAACCGGGTACCCGCGCATCGTCATCAAGGAACCCTTCGGACTCGCCGGGCGCAACGTGCTGCGCCTCGCCGACGACGCCCCCACGGATGCTCAGCGACGCTGGTTGCGTCGTGCCCTGGCCCTCGGACACGGGGTGGTCGTTGAACCGTGGCTGGACCGGCGGGTGGACTTTTCCGTCCAGATGGAACTCGGACCCCAGGGACTCCGACTGATCGGATTCACCGGCCTCCTCAATGATGACGCCGGTCGATTCCGGGCGAACTGGGCCGGTCCAAAGCACCATCGCAAGCCGCCCGAGGAGGTGCTTCGCCTCCTGCCGGAGCCGGGCGCTCTCAATGGACGCATCGGACGCCTCTACGCCGTCCTCGCAGAACAGCTCGAGCCAAGGCTTCGATCCCTGGGACATTCAGGTCCGCTCGGGGTGGATGCCTTTGTCTATCGGAGTTCCGACGGACGCTGCCGCCTGAAGCCGATCGTGGAGATCAATCCCCGCTTCACCATGGGCCGGGTGACCCTGGAAATCCTGCGCCAGGCGGCACCGGGATGTGCCGGTGTGTTCCGCCTGCTCTCCCAGGCGACCGCCACGGCCGCCGGATGCCCCGGATTCCTGCCCTACGCGACCCTGCTGGCGCAGCAATTTCCGTTGGTGCTCGGGGGCGAGCCCATCCCGAAGATCCGATCCGGCGTCCTTTGCCTGAACGACCCGGCGCAGGCGGAGTCCGTGCTGGCCGTCGCCCATATTGGGCCACACTCCCCCGCAGATTCCGTTTTGCCCGGAATGGCGGGGATGATCAGAAGTATCTCCCCACCCTTTGAACCGGAGACATCCGTATAGTCCATGAACGGTTCGACCTGAAGGTTCATCTCCCGATCCGGAGCCGATCCGAACGAGGTGCCGTGGTCCACCGCCTGAAGTCTTTCACAAAGTCCCGTCCCGGCAGGCTCGACCGAATTCGACGGACCTCCAGCAGGATTTCATCGGCCGAGGCTTCCGGACGCCCGGTCTCGACGGATCGCGGCACTGCGCGTCACGGGAGCCCTGAACCACCACTTCCCACCCCATTCCGGATCTCGGCTGGGATGCGGAAGTGGTCCGGATGCTTGTGGGTCAGATTCAGCAGCATCTGCGCCGAAATGATGTGGAAGCTTTGGGCCCACGCCAGCGGCGTATTATGCCCCAGGGACTCCCCGACATACATTTCAGGAACGTATCCCTCCGGCGTCATCACGGATTCCAACTGACGGAAATAGGCCACCGCCTTCCGGAAGTATTCCGTCCTCTCGGGCCAGTCGAGGTACACCGGTTGACGGTCGAGACGCTGATCCCGCCCATGCTCCGCCAGCTTGGCATAGCAGATCGCCAACCAGGCCAGTCCCAGCGGCCATTCCGCGGACTCCCCGCCGTGGGGAACCAGTCCCTTCCCACAGTAAACGTCCCCCGGATATCGGCGCACGCCCCGCTTGCCCAGAAGATGCGTCTCGATATTCCGAAGCACGGTCAACTTGGTCTCATAGTCGATGATGTTGTAGGGCCAGATCAGGCTGAGTTGGGCGAGATCATACGGACGACTGTCGGACTCGCGCGGCAGGAGCGGGGTCAGGGCCGCATACCCGTCGGCAATCATCCGCTCGCTCACCGGAACCAGGTGGCTGATGTCGATTTTCTGCCGGTACTTGTAATCGTAAAACCCCTGGTCAAACCACATCATCAACCCGCCCAGCACCGCCCCGAAACTGCTGGAATGCGCCTCGGGCCCCTCCTCCCACACCCCGAAATCGGGCTCAAAACCCATGTTGAAGATGTAGTTCCGGATATGGCTGATGAGCGTGAAGTCCTCCGCGGTGAACCGGAATCCGTACCCCTTTTTGATGAGATCCCCGGTCTTGTACATGAACAACCCGAAGACATCGAGCTGATGGTGCCCCCAGTCGTCGGTGATCGTCTCCAGCGTGGTCGGGTGAACCCGCGCGGGCATGAAGCCGCCGCGCTGGTGCAGGACGTGAGGCTTCACAATGGACGCCTTGATGATCCGGAGGTGGTACCGCTTGAAGATGTCCATCACCAACCGGAAGCTCTCGACCATCTTGTCGAAGCAGCCGAGATACTCGTTGGCGTAGGTGGCGAACATGATGTCCCGGATCCAGTACACGTTGTAGGCGTCCCCGGATCCATCCTCCGCCGAATACGGGCTCGCAATGTACCCGCCATTGGGCCGGCGCAGGCGCTCCAGGATCTGATACGACATGCGGACGCGTTCGGAGATGGGGAGTTCGCGGAATGGAATGGCTGAGTCCGTCTTCATAGGGAGGGGCAACCCGGGCGGCCGGGAAGCGGCCACGCACGCCAGGAGGATCGCGACGCCGGACTCCTTCGGCCATCAAAAAGACGAACTCCCCACCGACGACCCGGCATCGTCGCCCTTGAGGGGGCCCCTCCCTTGGCCGCCGTCGGACGAAAATCCTTCCTCACGTTGTGCTTCCTCCCTGTTCCGTCATTGCCCTCCCGCGCCCCACTCACCACCTTTGGACGGCTTCCATGCAAAATCTCCGCCCACCGCTCGCGCTCCTCATCCCCGTACTCACCGTCGTTCCGTTCCCAATCGTCGCGGAAACAGTCATTGCGACCTTTGACGACTTCAATCTGGACGGATTGTTTGCCTGGTCGGACGCCGTGGTGGATTCCGGTCCGGAGTCCTACTCGATCACCGATTCGGGTTACGGAAGCGGATTCAAGAACATCAACCCCAACCTCGATGCGTCGGGTGAGACCACCCTTGAACTCACGGTCACGTTGAGCGGCGACGTTCCTGCCGGGACTCCGGTTTCCGGCCCCATTGTTTCGCTGGTGGACGCCGACGGGACCTTTGCCAACTATGCTTGGTACGGGCGCTCCATCGGCCGACGGATCCTGAAGGTGGCGTTGAATTCGCCAACCTCGATTTCGAACCCGGGAACGGTTCCTGGGTTGGACCTGTCCTCCCTCGATTTCTTCCACCTGCAGGATGACCCCGGCGCCTACAAGGGCACCTACACCATCACCTTTGAACATCTCCGCCTGATCGGTGCGCCAGCACCGACCATCTCCTCGTTCCAATTTGATCCCGGAACCCAGGAACTCGCCCTGACGTGGACCTCCCGTCCGGGACGAACCTACTCCATCCTGTACGCCAGCGTCTTGTCAGGCCCCTTCAATGCCCTGTCCGCAAATCTCGAATCGGGCGGGACTGAGACCTCCGCGTCGGTTCCCCTCCCTGAAGGAGATGCGGGATGGGTGGCCATTCAGGAGGAATAGTGGCCCTGCGGATCGGCGAATGCCCTCCAGCGATCGAGGCGGAAAGGGAATCCCATCCACCGGTGGACGACGTGGCTGGTTAGTCCCAATTCGGAGAAGTCGGTCCACGAACCTTCATGGTTCCGGATCTTTTCGCTGATCACGGTACTCGATCGAGACCCCCGAGACAGTCCGTTCCTTCTTGAACACCCTCACGCCGGGGTCCAGAAGGACCAGGATATCCCCATTGGCCTTCCACGAAACTTTGGCGGTGCCCTTGTCCGCAATGAAGGCGTTTCCGCCTTGGTCAGGCAACGTCTGCATCGATTCCAGAATGGACACCTGGGTACTGAAACCCGTCGTGGCGCCGCAATTCCTGGAGAACACGACGATCTTCTTCCTCCCATCGGGCGAATCTACCACCTGGCGGACATCGTTGACACACTCCGGCCCGAGTCTACCTGCGACCTTGACGACAACGAGGACCAAAAACACGAGCAGGGCAAACACTCCCCCGACGACCCAGACTGGCCTACGCAAGCTCATGTTAAGACAGGTCTTTCGGCTTGCGGGAGACCACGGTTTGGGATGTGGCGGAAGGGGAGGGATTCGAACCCCCGGATGGGTTGCCCCATCTCCTGATTTCGAGTCAGGTGCCTTTAACCACTCAGCCACCCTTCCCGCCGGGACGCGAAATGAAGCAAGCAGCCGCGCCGGAGGCAAGCTCCGGGTTTGCCGAAGGGGCGGTGGGGGCGCATTCCGACACGGCCCCTGCGGGTAGTCCGGTCTTCAGGCCCCTCCCGGAACGACAGGCTGAAGCCTGCACTACAAGCTCACAGGCTGAAGCCTGCACTACGAACCCATAGGCTGAAGCCGGGACTACAAACCGGGAGGCGCGCCCGCAAGTTCCGCTTGCCTCTGGGGCTCCCTTCCCCAACTTCTGCGCGCTCTCGTATGCAACTACCCATCGCGCGCCGCGCCGCATCGCTGTCCCCGTCCGTCACCCTGGCCATTGATTCCAAGGCCAAGCAGATGAAGGCCGAGGGACTCGACGTCGTCGGGTTCGGCGCGGGCGAACCCGATTTCGACACGCCCCAGCACATCAAGGACGCCGCCGCCAAGGCGCTGGCGGACGGCTTCACCAAGTACACCCCCAGCTCCGGGATCCCGGAACTTCGCCAGGCGATCGCCGACAAGTTCCAGCGCGAGAACGGGCTGACCTACAAGCCCTCGCAGATCATCGTCAGCAACGGCGGCAAGCACTCCTGCTACAACGTCATTCTGGCCACCTGCCAGGAGGGCGACGAGGTGTTGATTCCGTCCCCGTACTGGCTGAGCTATCCCGAAATGGTGAAGCTGGCCGGAGCCACCCCGGTCATCCTGCCGACCACCGACCGGACGGAATTCAAGGTGACGCCCGAACAACTCCGCGCCGCGATCACCCCGCGGTCCCGGCTGTTCATCCTGAACTCGCCGAGCAACCCGACGGGGTCCGTGTATTCCCCGGAGGAAATCCGCGTGCTCGGGGACATCTGCGTGGAGAAGGGCGTGCTCATCATGAGCGACGAGATCTACGAACACCTGCTCTACGATGGTGCGACCCACCGCTCCGTCGCCAGCCTGAGCCCGGCCCACCAGGCGAACACGGTGATCGTCCACGGATTTGCGAAAGCCTGGAGCATGACCGGATGGCGCCTCGGGTTCCTCGCGGCACCGGAACCGATCGCCAAGGCCATCGACGCGGTCCAGTCGCACAGCACGAGCAATCCCTGCTCCTTCGCGCAAAAGGGCGGCGTGGCGGCATTGACGGGTCCCCAGGATCACCTGCCGCGCTGGCTCGCCGAATATGCGCGCCGCCGCACCTACGCCTGGCAGAAGCTGAATTCCATCCCGGGCGTCACCTGCGTGAACAGCCGGGGCGCGTTCTACCTGTTCCCCAACATCAGCGGCACCGGACTCAAGTCGGCGGATTTCTGCGCCCGCCTGCTGGATCAGGAGAAGGTCGCGGCCGTCCCGGGAATCGCGTTCGGCGCGGATGATTACATCCGACTCAGCTACGCCACCGGCATGGCAAACATTGAGAAGGGACTCGACCGTCTCGACCGCTTCGTTCGCGGACTGAAGTAGGCGGGGTTCAGAGCCCGGGGACATCGACGGCCTCGACCGTCAGCCGCCAGTCTTCGAACCGGGCGGCGGTCTGAAGCACGGTAAATGCGGCGAAGGTGAATCCGCAGCCGCTGCCATAAACGCTGTCGGGTGCCACGTTCAGGGTCCACACCGAGTTTTCGGGAATCCGGTATTCACCGGAGAGCCCGAGCCTCGCCGCCAATTCCGCGGGGGTCGCCCCTGCGGCCGCAGGGGTGTTCGTTTCCTGCCAATGCCGGAACGCACCGCGTCCGGCCATGAGCCGACGCATGAGTGGATTCGGCGCCGATGAATGCTGGTGGGCACGAATCACCCCGTGCAGTTTCGGCCCCCCGCGGTTGATCCCCTCCAGAATCCCCGCCACCGCCGCGCGTCCATACACGTACGCCCGCTCGGGATTGTGAACGAAGGCCGGTTCGTCGGCGAAGACCGTGAAGTCGTTCCACATGAATCCGAGGACGGACGGACCCGTGGGCGCCACAGGAACGAAGTCCCGCAACTCCGAGCGGGCGGCGGCGGCCGAGGCCGGATCCGAGGCCAGCCACGCGGGATGCGCCCGCAGATACGCGGCCTGCTGCAGCGGGCCCAGCCTCTGGAACCGCGGACTGCCCTCGGCAGCCAGCAACGCCGAGGGGTCGTACCCGGGCTCCATGCCGCCATGGCACAACTGGAGATAGTCCCCGGTGGTTCCCAGGTACAGGACCACGGGAAGGAAGTCGTAGGCCCTCAGAATCCGGGCCGCGTGAAATCCGGATCCGTACTTGGATTCCCCCTCCGCAAGAAATCCGTATCGGGACACCAGGCTGTAGTCCTCATGGTTGCCGCGCACGAGGTGCACCCGGTCCGGATTCGCCTCCTTCAACCGCAGCAGCGTGTAGATCACCTCGACGCCGTACTGTCCGCGGTCGGTGTAGTCGCCCAGGAAGACCAGGTGCAATCCGGGTTCCCGGACGTTGAATCCATCCAGCCATTTCTTCTCACCCCACCGGGAGAGGACGGCCAGCAAAGAGCGGATATCCCCATGCAGGTCACCCATCAGCACGGCGCGTTCGCCCGGCGGCAGGACCAGCTTCTCGGCAAAGGGCTCGAACGGAATTGAAGGCGGGGCAAACCATCCGCGTGTGCAATCGAAAAACTCGTCGCGTCGGGGAGGCGTGCCCACCCAGGCGGCGGCCGGCGCCAGGGGGCCATTGGTCGACCCCGAGAAAAACCGGTCCAGCGCGGCATCCACCGGAGCGAACGTGGGTAGCGGAAGCAGATCCCGCGGCGGCCGTCTCACTCCCAATGTGCGATTCGACGGAAGGCGTTCGCAGGCCGCGCGCCATTCCGCAAACGTGGGCGGTTCGGCCGCCAACGAAAAACTGCGGAAGGCCAGGACCCCCAGAATCCCCAGCCACCCCAACGCCGTCCGACATTGCTTCCGGAACACACCGGTCTACTGCCACGGATCGTCTCCCAACGCGAGCCACCAGAATCTCCAGGGGCCGACCGCCTGAAGGCTGCGCTACCAGCGAGCCGTTCGTAGTCCAGGCTTTAGCCTGTGCCCCCCGCAGACAGCCTGAAGGCTGCACTACCAACGAGCCGTTCGTAGTCCAGGCTTTAGCCTGTCCCCCTCCGCGGTCTGGGCCGACCCGGCCGCCGCCTTGCCGGATTGCAGAGCCCTTCGTAGGGTCGCCCCGTCGGCTCACGAGTCCCCCCACCCCACCCTCATGCCCAAATCCCCCACTCCGGTGACCGTGAAGGACCTTCAGGTCACAGCCCGGGATGAAGCCTCCGTCACGCTGCGCGGCTCCGGATTCACCGTCGGCATTTCCGCCCTCGCCCCGGATCTCTTCCGCCTGCGTGTCGTCCGCGGAAAACGCCTGCCCTCGACTCCCTCCTGGGCCGTGCTTCCCTTCGACGGCCCTCCGCCTGCGATTCGAATTGGCTCCGGACGCAACCGCATTTCCTTCGCCTCCAGCGCGGGAACTCTCTCGCTTTCGTTGAAGGATGGGGCCTGGCAGATCACCGATCCCCACGGTCTCACGCTGTTTTCCGCGGCCGCCGGTGCCACGTCCTTCTCAAGAAGGAAGGCGAGCGTGTCCCTTTCCCTCCAGGAAGGGGAATCGCTCTTCGGGCTCGGCGAGGCGACCGGCGCCTTTGATCGTCGGGGCCTGATCCGTGACTTCTGGAATATCGACGTTCTCGGCCATGCGCCCGCCATTCACCCGGCCCTGAAGCAACTGTACGTTTCCATCCCGTTCGCCATCTCCCTCCGGCATGGCCGCGCGGCGGGACTCTTCTGGGACAACCCTGCCCGCCAGCGCTGGGATCTCGGGCAGACCCGTCTCGATGTCTGGCAAATGACGGCGGATTCGGGGGAATTCGACCTTTACCTCTTTCTGGGTCCCGCCGTGTCCGATGTCGTGTCCCGCTACACCCAACTGACCGGCCAGATGCCCCTGCCGCCACGATGGGGCCTCGGCTACCAGCAATGCCGGTACAGTTATGAGACCGCGGACCGCGTCCGCGAGATCGCGCGCGAGTTCCGGAAACGCCAACTCCCGTGCGACGTCCTGTATCTCGACATCCATCACATGGACGGCTATCGGGTGTTCACGTTCGGGAAGACATTTCCGAAGCCATCCGCTCTGGTGAAGGAACTCTCCCTGCAGGGCTTCAAGGTGGTGACGATCGTCGACCCCGGGGTGAAGAACGATCGCCAGTTCGGCGTCCTCAAACGCGGCGTTCAGGAAGACGCCTTCGTGAAGGATCCCCGGGGCTCCCGCGACTTCCTCGGCAAGGTCTGGCCCGGCGTGGCCCGGTTTCCGGATTTCCTCAATGCACGGACCCGGACGTGGTGGGGACGCGAACAGGCCGCACTCCAGGACCTCGGGGTGGCCGGGTTCTGGAACGACATGAACGAGCCCGCTAATTTTGCGCGCCCAGACAAGACGTTGCACCCGTCGGCGCGTCATCGCACGGACTTCGGACCCCGCAGGCACGTGGAGGTCCACAACCTCTACGGAATGCAGATGGCCCGGGCCTCCCGGGATGGAGCGCTCGCGCATCGCCCGGAGGATCGCCCGTTTGTCATTACCCGGGCCGGATATGCCGGAATCCAGCGCCATGCCCTGGTCTGGACGGGGGACAACTCCTCGAACTGGGATCACCTCAACGACGCCGTCCAAATGCTGCTGAATCTTTCGGTCAGCGGGGTGCCCTTCTGCGGCGGGGATGTTGGCGGATTCCTGGAGAACACCACCCCGGAGCTGTTCATCCGCTGGCTTCAGTTCGCGACCTTCACCCCGTTTCTCCGGAACCACACCAACCTCGGGACGATCCCCCAGGAGCCGTGGGCGCTCGGAGCCGAGGTTGAGGCCATCTCCCGCCGGTTTCTCCAATTGCGTTACCAGATCCTGCCCTACCTCTACGGGCGGTTCGCCGAGGCGCGGGACCGGGGAACGCCGATCATGCGCCCCCTTTTCTGGCATTATCAGAACGATCCTGTGGCCGTCGCATGCGGGGACCAGTTCCTGCTCGGACGGGACCTCATGGTCGCCCCGATCCTGCGCCAGGGGGCGCGGGCCCGATCCGTCTACCTGCCCAACGACATCTGGTTCGATTTTTGGACGGGCGCACGGCACACCGGCGGGACCCACATCACCGCCGAGGCCCCCCTGGAGGCGATTCCGCTGTTCGTTCGCTCGGGCGCCATCCTGCCCCTGGTGGAGACCCGGCAGCACGTGGATGCGGCTGCTGACGACACCGTGCTTCTCCAATGCTGGCCCGGTTCCCCTGGTGAACAGCTCTGGTATGAGGACGACGGGCGTTCCAACGCGTACCTGTCCGGATTCAGCCATCGTCGGACCCTGTCGAGCCGGACGCGGGGACGAACCTTCCATCTCGAAATTGGCGCCGCCCAGGGCGGCTTCCCCTCCGCGGTCGACACCTGGCGATTGGTGATCCGGAACGTGCGCAAAGCCACGACGTTTCGGTTGGACGGTCGGAAGGCCGGCGGTTCGTGGATTGAGGACACCGGCCTCTTCGTGGCCGACATTCCAAACCACCCCGGGGTCATCACCGCGGAATTAAGCTCCGTCGACTGACCTCCATGAACCTCCGGGTGGCCGACTTCGAACTGCCGACGTCCTTTCACTACACGGCCACGTTTGTCCTCGCCCTGACCGGGGCGGTCTCCGCGCGGCGGAGGGACTATGACATCGTCGGCGTCTTCGTCCTGGCCTTCGTGGCGGGACTCGGAGGAGCCCTGCTCCGGGACGGGATCTTCCTCGGAGGCGAGGCACCCCTTTCCATGCGGGACTGGCATTATCTGCCGCTGGTCCTCGCCGCCTCGCTCGTCGGGGCGCTGGTGGACGGTCATCTCGACCGGTTCGACGTCGTCTTCAACCTGCTCGACGCGGTGGGTCTCGCCGCCTACGCCATCGTCGGAACGCAGATGGCGCTCCATGACTCCCTTCCGATCCCCGCCGCCATCTTCATCGGGACCGTGAATGCCGTCGGTGGAGGATTGCTCCGGGACGTCCTGGTCCGGGAGGAACCCATTCTCTTCAAACCCAGCCAATTCTACGCGCTCGTCGCGGCGCTCGGGTGCACCGCATTTGTCCTGCTCCGCCTGTGGACTCCGTGGCCGGGAGGGCTTTCGGGCCTGCTCGCCTGCGTCCTGATCTTCGTCCTCCGGGTGCTGTCCATCCGATACGACTGGAAAACCTCCCCGCTGCGGCGGCGTCCGGTGGGAACTCCGGAACCGGAATCCTGACCCTGCTGCGCGCGAAGCCACCGGGTCGGCAGGAGCCGTCCCCCCCCGCACCCCATGGGGATTTCGGCTTTGATGTTTCGAAGGGGAGACGGGATTCTCCCCACCGCGTCACCTATGAATCGCCGCGAATTCCTCGCCCGCTCGACCACCGCCGCCCTCCTGGCCTCGGCCTCCGCCACCCGCCTGACCGCCGCTGAAAGCCCGGCACCGAGGCTCCTCGACAAGAATGGAAAACCCATCCGGCTCGGGATGGACAATTTCGCGGTCCGCGCCCTCGGATTGAAGGGCCGGGACCTGGTGGACTATGCCGCAAAGCTCCGACTCGACACGCTGTTCATCACCGACCTCCCCGCCCTGGGTTCCCTCACCACCGACAACGCCTCCGACCTCAGGAAGTACGCCGCGGACCATGGCCTTGGCCTCCTGCTCGGATCCTGGAGCATCTGCCCCACCTCCAAGACGTTCAAGAAGGACTGGGGAACGGCGGAGGAACACCTCTCCCTCGGAATCCGGCTGGCGCAGGCCGCCGGTTCCCCCGTGTTCCGCGTGGTGCTGGGCAGCCGGGAGGATCGAAGGACCCCGGGCGGCATCGACGCTCGCATTGCCGACACCGTCGCCGTCCTGAAATCCCGGAAATCCCAGGCCCTCGATTCGGGCGTGAAGATTGCCGTGGAAAATCACGCCGGCGACATGACGGCGCTGGAACTCATCCGCCTCGTGGAGGCGGCGGGACGCGACTTCGTGGGGGTCAACTTGGATTCCGGCAATGCGGCCTGGACGCTGGAGGACCCCATGGATTCCCTCGAGAAACTGGGGCCCTACGCCGTGGCCACCAGCCTCCGCGACTCCGCCATCTGGGAGACCGAGAAGGGGTGCAAGGTGCAGTGGACCGCCATGGGCGACGGCGGCTGTGTGGATCAGAAGAAGTACTTCGAACGGTTCGGGCAGCTGTGCCCCGGGGTCGCGGTCAACGTGGAGACGATCGGCGGGTTCGCGGTCGAGTTCCCCTACCTGGAGGCCGAGTTCTGGACCGCGTTTCCCAACAAATCCGGCGCGGAGTTCGCCCGCTTCCTGGCGCTGGCCAAGCGTGGCAAGCCCGTTCCCGCCGATGGACTCAATGATCGCCAGCGCCAGGAAACCGAACTTGCCCGAAGCCTGGACTACCTGCGGAATGTCGTCGGCCTCGGCACCCGAGCCTGATCGAATTCATCCTTCCCCGTCCCCACGGGCTCCCTTAGCGTTCCCGCCCCTTTACCTTGTATGGCGAAGCAATTCTTTCCGAAAATCGGCACCATCCGGTTCGAAGGCCCTGACTCCAAGGACCCCCTCTCGTTCAAGCACTACAATCCCGACGAAGTGGTTGAAGGCAAGACCCTGCGGGACCACCTCCGGTTTGCCGCGGTCTACTGGCACACCATGCGCGGCACCGGCGCCGACATGTTCGGGTGGGGGACCGCCCGGCGGACCTGGAACACCGGGGAATGCAATACCCGGGAGGCCATCGCCAGGGCCCATGCCTTCTTCGAGTTTGCCGGCAAGCTCGGCATCCCGTTCTACGCCTTCCACGACCGCGACCTCGCCGCGCACGGCAAGTCCCTCAAGGACGCCAACACGCAACTGGATGCCGTCGGACGTGAACTGAAGAAGCTTCAACACGACACCGGCATCCGGCTGTTGTGGGGCACGGCCCAGAACTTCGTCCATCCCCGCTACATGCATGGCGCCGCCACCAGTTGCAGTGCCGACGTCTTCTGCTTCGCCGCCGCCCAGGTCAAGAAGGCGCTGGAGTGGACCCACGAACTCGGGGGCGAGGGCTACGTGTTCTGGGGCGGCCGCGAGGGCTACTCCTCCCTGATCAACACCGACCTGAAGCGCGAGATGGATCACCTCGCCCGGTTCATGCACATGGCGGTGGCCTACAAGAAGAAGATCGGATTCAAGGGCCCCTTCTGGATTGAACCCAAGCCCAAGGAACCGACGCGCCACCAGTACGACTCCGACGCGGCGGCGTGTCTCAACTTCCTCCGCGAATACGACCTCCTCGAGCACTTCCAGCTCAACATCGAGGTCAACCACGCCTGGCTGGCGGGACATACCATGGAGCACGAACTCGAGGTCGCCGGCTCGGCCGGGGCCCTCGGGTCGATCGATGCCAACATGGGGGATTACTTCCTCGGGTGGGACACCGACCAGTTCCCCACCGATCTCTACCTGACGTCGAGGACCATGCTCACGGTCCTGAAGTACGGAGGGTTCACCCGGGGCGGCGTCAACTTCGACGCCAAGGTGCGCCGCGAAAGCTTCACCCCGGAGGATCTTTTCTACGCGCACATCGCGGGCATGGACACCTTCGCCCGGGGCCTCAAGATCGCAGCCCGCGTCCGGGCCGACGGTCGCCTCGATGCCTTCGTCAAGAACCGCTATCGGAGCTGGGACGAGGGGATCGGCGCGAAGATTGAAGCGGGCAAGGCGACCTTTGCCGATTGCGAACGGCACGCCCTTGCGCTGGGTGAGGTTCGGGATCTCGAGAGCGGCCGCCAGGAGCTCCTCGAGGCCATCTTCAACGAGTACATCTGAGTCGCGGAGTCAGCGTCCCGGGTGGACCGCCCGGTCCACCCGGACGCCGGCCGCCTGCGTTGCCCCGGGTCCCGCAAGCGGACAGCCCGACGGCATCAGGCCGGGCCACGGAAAACGCACTTCGCCGTGCAGGTTTCGGCGACCACCACCTCCGAGAGCAGGGGCAGCGCGGGCTTCAAGCGCGCCCAGATCCATTCCGCCAACCGCTCGCTGGTGGGATTCTCCAGTCCCGGGATTTCGTTGAGGTAGTTGTGGTCCAACTGCTGGTACAAGGGCGCAAAGGCCGCCTTGATTTCGGCGTAATCCATCACCCAGCCCAGCCGCGGATCCAGGGGGCCCTCCACCACGATCTCCGCCTGGAAACTGTGTCCATGCAGCCGGGCACACTTGTGGCCCGAAGCCACGTTCGGCAATCGGTGCGCAGCTTCAAACTGAAATGTCCGTCGAAGTTCCATGCTCAAATTGGGTTCGTTGATCCGGGGAATTGGGTTGGACAGGTTCAGCTTCCGAGTTCCAGGTCGGTCCACGAAACCAGGTCCGCCAGCGCGGGCCGTCCATCGTGGCGCCATGCCAGCGGAGGTTCCTGCATGCGGCCGAGCGGACATACCCGCGTCACGCCCCATCGGGCGAGGAGGAGCGCCAGCTCCTGCATCCGCCCCTCGCTTGCCGCGATCCCCACGGTGCTGACACGGCCGTGAACCACTTCCGCCGCCTGCAGGGCTCGCTGCAGATCGGCACACGGCTTCACATAGACAAACCGGTTGAGGCAGGAGACCCGGAAGCCCAGGTCGTCCTCATACACCACCGTCCAGGCCGTCGATCCTTCGCTCGTCCAAACCTGGGTCCCCTGGCCGGGAGGTTCGAAAAACGGCCCGCGGGGGGCGGTCTCGGCGCCCTCCCGTTCCGCGAGATGGCGCCGGGCCCGGACCTCATGCAGGGCCCGCCGACTGGCAATTTCCCCGGACTCCTCAGGGGACAACGCGCCACGGGGCTCCGCCGCCTCCCGTTCCGCCAGTGCCTCGGCCAGCATCGCGGCAAAACCCTCCGGCGAAACCGAGCCCCGCTCCTCCACATACAACACGTGGGGCGACAGGCATCCCAGCTGGTTCCAGGCGGCGATGTCCGCAGCCGCACGCGCCGCGGATTTGCGGGCGCCGTAGCCGGACAGCGCGTCGGCCCCCACAAATCCAAAACTGAGCCGGTGACCGTAGGACACCAGGCGGGCCCCGGACGGAACCCGCGCGCGAACCGCAGATACGGTTTCATCCGAGCCCTGGACGACCACGCTGTCCGCCTGATGCAGCAACGCCTCCTCAAGATCCGGCGTGCCGCCGTGCCAGGACGCCATCTCCAGGCACCCTCCCAGCTTCGGCTCAAGATCGGCCAGGGAGTGCGCCAGCAGCCGGGGTACGATTCCGCCCCGGGACGACAACTTGAGGAACTGCGCGGATTTCGTCAGCACGCCCAGGACCAGGGAGGTCAACGCGGAGTTCGGCAGGTTTCCCGCCACGAAGTGAACCATCAGCTCCGGTCCACGCGCCAGGGCCGTGCGTCCCTGGCGCAGTTCACCCGCGGTCCCGCAAAATTCATCCATCCGACGGGCATCCCCCAGATCCTGGGTCAGCAGGCCGTTCAGGGATTCCACCGTGAGCAGGCGAAAGAATCCGTCGAGTCCCCGGGCCATGGACGCCGCACTGAATCCGAGTTCGCGGGCGCCATGCGCGAGCGCCAGGCGACGGAATCCATTCTCCGGCGTCAGCCACCGCTCCCCGCAGTAGGCGAGGAGTTCCACCAACTCCTGGGTGGGCCTCGTCCGGAGCCACGCCGCCCGATTGCGCTTCACGGCAATGCAGGCGTCGCGAATCAGCGCCGGGGTCAGAACCGCCTCGGGCGGCATGTCCGCGAGAAACAGGTGCGGGAGGTTCATGGCGTCAGTGTCCCCCGACGGATTGCAGGGAACAACCCCGGGGTTCAGCCCCCGGAAGCCGGCCCACCAGATCGAACCCCTCCCCGCGACGCACGGCCAGATCCGCAGTCTGGAGGCAGAGCACCGACCATACGTTGGCGAGGTCGAGGATCCGGACCAATCCTGTCCCCCCTTCCCCAACCTCCCTTCCATTCTCAGGCGAGACCACGACGGCCCGCGCCCACGGGGGGAACCGCAGGCACCGTGCACTTCCCGATCCGGCAATCGTGTCATAGGCCTGCGAACTCAGCTCGCTCATGCCATATTCGCCAACAATCCACTCGGGAGCGACCCCCAGTCGTTCGGTTAATGCCGCGTGCAACTCGGGCCGGGTCAGCACCCGTGATCGGCCCTTGTATCCGCCGGTTTCCATGATTCGGGAGCCCGCCGGCAGCGAAAGCCGGCGTCCGATCCCGTCCAAATGGTCGATGAAGTGCACGAAGTTGAACGCCGTTCCGGCCAGCAGCACACGGATCCCCAGGGCCGTGGCGGCCTGGAGCACGTCCAAAAGCCGGCCTGCATCGACCTGCCAGGATCCCTCGGGGTCCAGGGCACCAAAAAAACGCGTCCCGACATCCACGTCCGAAGCCGTGGCCCGAACGATCACGTCGAGCATGTAGGCCAGCGAGGATTGAGGCGCCGCAATCGCCGGCGGCGTCAGGGACAACACCCGGGGCGCCTCACCGCCATGCCCGACCTCCATCTCCGGAAGAAGATGCCGCCGGAACCAGGGCCACAGCGAGGCCTCGTAGACCTTCAGGGATTCCGGACAGTGATGATGGCGGCTCGGGGTCTGCCCGGTGGTACCGCTGGAGTGGAATACCCGCGTCCGTCGCTTCCGGGGAATGCTGGAAAGTTCGAACTCCTTGAAGGCAACCGCCGGCATCGGTGGAATCCCTCTCCAGTCCCGGATTTCGTCCGGATCCAGTCCGCGCCCGACGAGGTCCCGGGCCAGGTCCCGACTCCCCTCCACCTGAAGACGCCAAAGACGCAGCGCCCAGCGTCCGAAGGCATCCTCCCCAGCCGCCGCGGGACTCCGGAGTAGATCGGACGACCCGCCGCCCAAGGCGGCGCGGAGGTCGGCGGCGAATTGAAAGAGACTGTCGTGCACGTGCGGTTTGATCTTGGCGGGACCCTGGTCCCACCCGGCTGGTTTTCCGCCACAGCCGGCGGCGGAGTGAATCGAAGTCCCCGCTCCAGGGCAAGAATTGGAACGCCACCCGGGGATCCAGAGGCGCATCCCGACACCGCCCCTGCGGGTCGTCCGGCCTTCAGACCGCTCCCCGCCCAACGGCCGCCATGGCACCACCGAACTACAGGCTGAAGCCTGCACTACAGACCCACAGGCTAACCCGACTTCCGCTACTGGAGGGGGAATTTTGAATTTTCCGGCGCTCTGGCTTCTGTAACTGCTTGAAGATGTGGGGAGGTGGGTTTGAGAAACCGCGAAAAGTGCGTGTAGTGGCGACCCACCCCCTGTTCGCGTGCGCTGGCGGCTGGTAATTTGCCGTTTGTGTTCCTGAAGTGCAGCACACGGCGCAAGGACGGCAAAGAGCATCGCTCCTGGTCGATCGTCGAGAGTCAGCGTTACTCGGACGGGAGAGTCGCCCAGCGGCACGTTTTGTATCTGGGGGAGATCAATGACTCCCAGCGCCTGGCGTGGGAGAAGTCCATCGCCGTGTTCGACGAGGACCAAGGGCAGCATCGCCAGATTGCGCTGTTCCCTGCGGACCGCGTTCCGCCGGCCGGGGGTACTGAGGCGATCCAGGTGCGTCTGGAGAGCCTCCGACTCGAGCATCCGCGTCAGTGGGGCGCCTGTTGGCTGGCGGACGATCTGTGGCAACGACTCGGACTGGATGGGTTCTTTGCCTCGCGTCTGCCTCCCAGCCGGGAGGGCACCGACTGGGAAAAGGTTCTGCGCACCCTCACGATCTATCGGCTGCTCTCCCCCGGTTCAGAATGGCGCCTGCACCGGCATTGGTTCGGCACGACCGCCTTGGCCGACCTGCTCGGGGTGGATGCCCGGGTCGCACAGGATGACACCCTTTACCGCTGCCTCGACTTGTTGTTGCCCCACAAGGAGGAGCTCTTCAC
>JAEUHD010000077.1 GCA_016793645.1 Verrucomicrobiales bacterium | reverse complement strand
GTCGCAGGGAAGGCCGGCATGCTGCATCATCTCGGTTGCGTCGCCTTCCGGAAGCAGCGGCGCGACGCAACTCCGGCGGCCGCGGTTCTTGTGGGAGCCCTCCTGCTTTCCCTGCTCTACCTCATCCCCTTTGTCGGGGTGTTCTCCTGGGCCGTGTTTTCCATGTGGGGCCTGGGAGCCGCCTTCCTCGCCCTCCTGGCGAAATTCCGGAAGGAGACCCAACTGCCGGTCGCCCCTGCCGTTCCTCCCGCATCGGCCCCCTCCCCCGCCCCGGCGGGAGGCGTCCCCGGAACCCCTCCGACGACCTCCGCCCCCGCGGATGACGGATCCACCCGGATGGCGGTTTCCCTCGCGGCCGGGTCCGACACCCTGGCCGGCCCTCCTGAGTTCGCGCCAGGAATTACCCCCTCCCCGTCCGCCCCCTCCCCGTCCGCCTCCGCCTCCCAGGCCGAAGGCGCCCCCGTTCGCGACCGTGCAGACAACCTCCCTCCGTCCCATCCCATGACCCTTCCCTCTCCAGCCCAGACCGAACTCCTCGCCCTGCCCCGCGTCGGGCTCAAGGAGCGGATTCTGGCCACGGCCCTGGATTGGTTTCTCATTGAAGTGGTCCTGCACACCCTGAATCTGGGGGGTGCCCGCGCCACCTTCATTGCCGGCATCGCCTACTTCGCCGGCTTCTGGATCTGGCGCCAGACGACCCTGGGCGGGATTCTCCTGCGGTTGAACGTCGTCCGGCTCGATGGCCGTCCCCTGGATGCCCCGACCGCCCTCGTTCGATCCCTCGGTGCCGCCTTCGGAACCCTTGCCCTCGGGCTCGGATATTTCTGGTCCGCCTGGGATGCCGACCGCCAGGGATGGCATGACAAGATTTCCGGGACGGTGGTGGTTCGCACTCCCGCAACCCGGCCGCTGGTCTGAGCGCGGCGGACGAATCTCGTGGACGGTTGTGGGCGCCGTCGGGCCGCAGGGCTCGGCGGCGCTTTTCCGTTCAGCGGCCCGGTCGCACCCGGCCCGGAAAGCGAGGGACCGTCAATCCGCGTCGGACCGCCGCTCCACGGCACCGAACTGCAGGGCATGCAGGCGGGAGTACAGGCCGCCTGCCGCCAGCAATTCCGCATGGCGCCCCCGCTCCACAATGAATCCCTGATCCATCACCAGGATGACGTCCGCATGCTGAATCGTGGACAATCGATGGGCGATGCAGAGGGTCGTGCGGCCCCGCATCAGGGTCTCCAGGGCCGTCTGCACAGCCCGTTCACTTTCCGTGTCGAGGGCGCTCGTGGCCTCATCGAGAACCAGGATCGGCGCGTCCTTGAGCAACGCGCGGGCAATCGCCAGGCGCTGCCGCTGGCCGCCACTCAGGTTGCCCCCGCGCTCGCCGATGACGAATTCGTAGCCCCCGGGCTTGGATAGAATGAACTCGTGCGCCTGGGCGGCCTGGGCCGCCGCTTCCACTTCCGCATCCGTCGCCGCAGGACGCCCCAGCCGGATGTTGGCCCGGATCGTATCGTTGAAGAGGATGGTTTCCTGCGTCACCACCGCGATCTGTTCGCGAAGCTCCCGCGTGGCCACCGACCGCAAATCCACACCTCCGATCCGAACGGACCCCTTCAGCGGGTCGTAGAACCGAAGGAGAAGATTCGTCATCGTGGTCTTCCCGGAGCCGCTCGCGCCGACCAGGGCCGCCATCTGCCCGGGCGCCAGACGCAGTTGGATGTCCTGCACGGCCATCCGGTCCCCGTACCCAAAGGTGATGCGATCAAAGTGTATTTCCGCGCCCGCTGCCCGCAGGGCGACCGGGCTCGGCGGGTCCGCAATATCCACGGGCGTCTCCAGAACCTCCTGGATGCGATCCCCCGCGGCGCGGGCCTGCTGCAACTGTCCATAGAACCGGCTCAGGTTCTTCACCGGCTGGTACATCAGGAATACGGACGCCAGGAACTGGAACAGGTCCCCCGCCCTCATGGATCCCGGACCGGTCTTGGGCTGGCGAAGGACAAACAGGAACACGAGGGCCACTCCCACGGACGCCGAAAACTCCACGAGCAGCGACGGGATCTCATTCCCCCGGACCGCCCGCATCGTCTGGCTCACGATGTCGCCGGAATACTTCGCGAACCGGCGGCCAAACTCCGACTCCAGGTTGTACGCCTTCACGACCCGCTGTCCGGTGAACGCCTCCTGCATGGTGTCCGACAACTGCGCGTATCCCAGCGATGCCGCCCGCGCCGCTTTCCGAACCCGACGTCCAAAGTAGATGATGGGCAGCACCGTCAGCGGGAACACCAGCAGGGAGATGGCCGTTAGTTTCGGCTGGAGCGTCACCAGGGTGACCGCGAGCACCAGCAGGGTCAGTGGTTCCTTGACGACGATGGCCAGGGTCGATTCGACCACCCCCCGCAGGGACATCGTGTCGTTGACGAGCCGGGCGATCAGATCCCCCGTCCGGGCGGCGCTGAAATAGCCGACCGGAAGCCGGAGCAGATGGCGAAAGACCGCGACCCGGAGATCGTGGATCACCTGGTTCCCCACCCGCGCCAGAAAGTAGAAATTCCCATAGGCCGAAATCCCCCGGAGCCCCATGGCCAGCGGGATCAGAGCCACCCAGGCCCAGTTGGGGATCCCGCCGCCGCGCACCAGCCACCGCTGCACTTCGGACGCCAGTTCAGGAAAATGCCGCACCAGTGCCTTCGGAACCTCGACCCCATTCGTCCCCTCGGGACCCGGAAAAAGAAGATCGCAGGTGAGCTTGATGGCCAGAGCCAGGAAACTGTTGCTGAACGCGTACACCACGCCGCAGCCAACCCCAAGGAACAAGCGGCCCCGATGGGGTCGCAGGAGCGTCCAAAGTCGGGAGAGAAAATCCTTCATCGGGACACCCCGGCTCCCTCCCACGGGAACGCCTCGCGAAGATCCGCCACCGCGGCTTCGAGCGCCGGGAGATCGGAGACCGCCGGCGCAATCACGGACCGCACCCAGGGACAATGGTGTTCCGCCGCCGGATTGGCGCGGTTGAAAATGACCACCGTGGGAACCTTCAAGGCCACGGCGACATGGTACGGACCGGAGTCGGACGACACAAACATGCAGCACGCACGAATCAATCCGGGTAGTTCCACAATGCGCGTCGCGCCCGCCGCATTGATCACCGGCAGGCCCGGACGCACCTCGTACCCGCCAAGCAACTCCTCGTTGATCGTGCGTTCAAACGGCGCACCGGTCAGCACGAGGGCGCACCCGAGGGAATCCTGAATCCGGGACATCCAGGCCCGGAGGAGCGCCAGGTTCGGACGCCGATCCCCGGCCCCGTCGGTGCCACATCCCACATTCACACCCACCAGACGGATCCCCTCGGAAAGCCCGAAGCGTTCCCGCACACCTTCGCGGAAAGCGACAGCCGCCGCAGTCTCCTCCAGTTCGATGGGCCGTCCGTCCCGGGAAATGCCCAGGGCCGACAAGGCGACGAAATCCAGTTCGGTGTATTCCACCTCTCCGGATTCCGAGACCCGCGCCACGTGCCTCCGGCGGCTCGGCGCGCGGTGCTGATAAAAGACACCGCGGCCCGGTGCCTCGGCGATTCCCACGGTCTCCACCCCGCACGACCAGCGGGCCATCCACGTCAGCAGGGATGTCCGGAGCCCGCCGGCCTCAAAATCGATCACCCAGTCGGCGCCCGTCTCCCGTACGACCTCCAGGAACCAACGCCGGGCCGCGCGCCAGTCCGCAGGTCGGTTCGGCCATTTCGCACGCACGCGAAACGAAGCCAGGAGGGAGTGGCCGGCAATCAGGGCCTCGGAAGCCGCCCCGGGTTCACTGGTCAGGAACACCAGATGCAGGCGGACGCCCGGATAGTGGTCGTGAAGGGCTCGCCACGCCGCAGAACTCCGCAACAAATCCCCCACCCCGGCACTGTGCCCCTTCAACAGGATGATGTTCCGCGGCGACTCCCTCATGGACCCCGGGAAGGTAGGAGCAACCGCCGCCCCAGCGCCAGTAATCCCCGGAAATCCCGGCGTCCACGCCTTTGCCGAAACGGACCACCCCGCATCAGACTCCGGTTGTCCCGGAACCGGATCCCGATTCCCGCCGACGGATCTGACCGATGGCCCACTCCGCGTGCTCCGCCACCAGCGGTTCCGCGTCCCCCGAGGCCGCCTGTAGCGCGGGAAGATCTGCGACGGTTCCGACATTCCCCAGCGCGACGCACACATTGCGCAACACTCCACGACGCTTGGTCCGAAACAGCGGCGTCCCCCGGAATCGGGCCCGGAACGAGGGCTCATCCAACCCCAGCCACTCGACCAGGTCCGGTTGCCCAAGGTCCGGCCTTGCCGCCGAACGCATCCGGGCACCCTCCCGGGCAAACCGGTTCCACGGACAGGCGGCCAGGCAGTCGTCACAACCAAAAATGCGGTTCCCCACCAGGGGACGATACTCCTCCGGGATCGAACCCTTGAGCTCAATGGTGAGGTAGGAAATGCACCGACGGGCATCCAGCGTGAACGGCGCCGGCAGTGCACCCGTCGGACACGCGTCCAGGCATCGCGTGCAACGGCCGCAATGGTTGCGTTCCGGCCGGTCCGGCGCGAGATCCACCGTGGTCAACACCTCGCCGATCAGGAACCAGTTGCCCCAATGACGGGAGATCAGGCCCGTGTGCTTTCCGACAAAGCCCAACCCCGCCCGCTGGCCCAGATCACGTTCCAGGACCGGGCCGGTGTCCGTGTACCAAACCGCCCGGCTTCCTTCCGGCCCCATCGCCTCGATGAATCCGGCGAGGGCCGTCAGGCCCGGCGCGAGAATCTCATGATAATCCGCATGCCGCGCATACCGCGCCACGAGGCCGGTCGAACGCCCGGGCCCGGGCGACGGCACCTCTTCCGAATCCCGGCGGCCATCCCCGTAGGAGGCCGCCACGAGGACCACGCTCCTCACTCCCGGCAGGACAAGGTCCGGACGGGTGCGTCGATCCGCATTTCTGGCCAGCCAGGACATTTCGCCGTGGCGTCCCTCCGCCAGGGCTCGGCGAAAGGCATCCCCGCTCCCGGGCGGGACCGACGTGGTGATTCCGCAGGCGTCAAAACCCAGTTCCGCCGCGCGATGACGCACCGCCTCCGCGCGCTGCCGCGCCGGCTCAATTGGGGGCCAGGGACTCACGATGCGCCTCGGTTCTGGCCTGGCGGAACGCGGCCACAATCGTCCGGGCCGTCTCCAGGGGTGCCCGGAAATCCACACCCACCATGAGATCCGCCCTCCGGTAGACGGGGGTCCTTTCCGTCAGCAAGGTTCGGATTCGCTCGAGGGGATCCGGCGCCTGGAGCAGTGGACGGTGTCCCTGGGACCGCACCCTTTGGTAGATCGTTTCCGCCGAAGCCCAGAGGCAGACGATGAAGGAGTGCTTCTGGAGACTCGCGAAGTTGTCCGGGTTCATGGGCAGACCGCCCCCCGTGGCAATGACGCGCTCCGCCTGGGATTCCAATTCCAACACCAGGGCCGCTTCCCTGTCCCTGAACGCGCCTTCCCCATCCGTGGCGAAGATGTCGGAGATCCTGCGTCCCGATCGTTCCTCAATGACCCGGTCGGTGTCGATGACCTGAAACCTCAACAATCCGGCGGCAAGCCCCGCCACGGTGGACTTCCCCACCCCCATGAAGCCAATGAGCGCCATGTTGCGATATTGCCGCGGATTCGACACCCGCTGGTGGTACGCGGAACCTGTCGAAACCGAAATCCCAATCCTCAGGTCGCCGGTACATAACGCTGTGCCAGCAGGGACAGCCCAAAGCATCCCAGAAAAACAAGGATGCCCCCGGGGCCCGGCAACACCGCGAGCCAGTCCACCAGGCAGATGCCCGCGAGCAGTCCGGCCACGGTCAGCCCAAGATTGCGTCCCCCGGCTTCAAAAGTGTGTCGGAGACACCACAGGGCCCACAACGCCAACACGACCCCAGCCAATAATGCCGGCAGTCGGGCTTCCCCCGTGTCCATGAGGATCGCGAAAAGAAAGGGAAGCCCCAGCACCGTCAGCGGCCACCGCGGAAGACGCCCCGTGGTGCTCTCGCGCTTGGCCACATAACTCAGGCCGACGATCCAGCCCGCCAGGGCCACGCCTCCCCAGATCGCGGTACCGGTGATTCCCTGACGCCCCGCAGACGCCGCCACCAGGTACAGAAGGAATCGACACAGGGCCATGAGCAGGGGCGAAACCGCGAGCGCCTTGTGGGTCGCGTCGTAAATCAGGATCGCCACCGCCAGCAGCACTCCCAACCCCGCCGGCACAACACCGAGCATCGCCACCACCACCCATCCGACCCCCAGAAGCCCCCAGCCGATCCGCCACACGGTTTCCACCGAAATCGCCCCGGACGGAATCGGACGCGTCCGCCGATGCTGGCGGTCGAATTCCGCGTCAAAGGCGTCATTCAGGTACATTCCCGCCACATACATGAGCGATGCACCCAGGCACAATCGGATCAACACACCCGGATTTCCCCCTCCCCCCAGCATCCATCCCGCAAGGCAATTGCTCCAAATCGTGGGCAGATTCGAAACGCGTCCCAGGACCAACAGGGTCCGGATTGAGATCGGAGCGGCAGGCATCAGCCGGGTCAGCCTATGGAATCACGGGCGCGGGGAAAAGCCGTGGAATCCGGGGAGGGATGGCCGGACCCGGGTGCCCGCGCACCGGGTTCATTGGGGGCACCGTCCCCCGGGGAATCAATTTCCCGACGACGGGCGGCGATCCACAGGCCCCGCCTCCGAGCCGCTTCCGGATCCCTCCATCCATTTGCGAACCCGGCTCGTGAAGGCGGGCGCCCCCCCCTCCAGGTAGCCCACATGCCGGCCCAACTCCTTTCCGTCCGGACTCACGAGTATGAAGGTGGGAAACCCCGTGACCCCGAACTGGGCCTGAAGCGCCGCATTGGACTGCTTCACGGCGTCCGGTTGGGGTGTCTTTTCGGGGAAATCGACCTCCACCAACAACAGGTTGGTCGAGGCGAACCGGATGAACTCTTTCGTCCCCAGGGCCTCCTTGTTCATGCGCCGGCACCATAGGCACCAGTCCGAACCGGTAAAATTGAGCAGGACCGGATGCTTCGACTTCCTGGCAAATTTCAACGCCTGGTCATAACTGCTGAGCCATACGGGCGTCGCCGTCGCC
>JAEUHD010000025.1 GCA_016793645.1 Verrucomicrobiales bacterium | reverse complement strand
TCCGGTTGTTGGCGTTGAAGAAGTCGCTGGTCTCCTGCTGGTTTCTCACCATGAAATCGTCGTCCTTGCCCTCGGCGATTTGGTGGCGCTGGCGGAGAAGGGCGGCGATTTCGTTCTGCACCTCGGGGATGGCCGACGGGGATTCGGCCTGCACGAAAACCGAACGGAACTTGGTGTCCCCCGAAAGCCGCTTCATTACGGCCGTGTAGGGCACGAGGATCACGTCGTCCTGGTCTTGTCCGAAACTCCCGGATCCCTTGGTTTCCAGGCACCCGACGATGGTGAACGGGGCGTTCTTGATTCGGACGAGTTGTCCGACGGGGTTGGCGCCCTCGCCGAAGAGTGTCTTGGAGGTGGTGCTTCCGATGAGGCAGACCTTGTTGGCATTGCGGACGTCGGTCTCGCTGAAGTTGTCCCCGGCCTGGAGATTCCACGAGCGGGCCTGAAGATACTCCGCGCTGACGCCGGAGACCTGGACGAAGGTGTTTTGATTGCCGACGGCGATCTGCGCCTGGGTGCGGGCCTCGGGGCTGACGGCGGTGATCCCGCCAACCTCCTTGCGGATGGCCTCGTAGTCGGCCGGGGACAGGTTGGGGGCCATGCCGAAGCCGCCCCGGACACCGCCTCGGGTCATGTTCCCTGACATCACCGTGATCAGGTTCTGTCCCATGCTGGCGATGCGCTTGTCCACCTCGGCCTTGGCACCGGTGCCCATGCTCACGCCCACGATCACCGCGGCGATGCCGACGATGATGCCGAGCATGGTCAGGAACGAGCGGAGGATGTTTCGGCGGAGGGCGCGGAGGGCGATGCGGAAGACGGCGATCATGGGGCGGCGGGTTCAGGCGAGCTGCACGGCCTTCTGTTCGGCATCCAGACGGGCGAGTTCGACCGAGGCGATGGAACGGTCACGGACCTCCTCGTCGCTGCGGACGAGTCCGTCGCGCATGACGATCACCCGCTTGCAGTAGCGGGCGATGTCGAGTTCGTGGGTGACCATGACCACGGTGATGCCCTGGTCGTTGAGTTGCTGAAAGATTCCCATGATCTCAATGCTCGTCCGCGAATCGAGGTTGCCGGTCGGTTCGTCGGCGAGGAGCAGCTTGGGCTGGTTCACCAGTCCTCGCGCGATGGCGACGCGCTGCTGCTGGCCACCGGAAAGCTGGCTCGGGGTGTGGTCGCCGCGCTGGGCGAGTCCGACCAGGGCCAGGGCCTTGATCGCCCGCTCGCGTTGCTCGCGTCCGGGCAGGGGCGGGCGGGAATACAGCATCGGGAGCTCGACGTTCTCGATGGCGGTCGTCCGGGCCAGCAGATTGAAGCCCTGGAACACGAAGCCGATCTTGCGGTTGCGCAGGTCGGCCAGTTCATCGCGGTTGAGTTCGCCGACGTTCACGCCATCGAGCAGGAACTTGCCGCCGGACGGGCGGTCGAGGCATCCGAGCGTGTTCATCATGGTGCTCTTGCCCGAGCCGCTGGCGCCCATGATGGCTACGAATTCTCCGGGATGGATCTGCAGCGAGACGCCGCGGACCGCATGGACCTGCACCTCGCCGCTGGTGTAGGTCTTGCGGAACTCCTCAAGCTGGATGACGGGGACGGCCATGGGGTCGTGTCCTCGGGGGGTGATGCCGCCCATCAGCGGCGGCCGGGTCCGCCGAAGGGCCCGCCAAACGGATTGGCGGCCGGGGCGGCTGCGGTCACCGGGACCGTGATGCTGGTCACGACCACGTCGCCCTCCTTCAGTCCCTCCGCAATCTCGGTCAGCGTCCCGTCACTGATGCCGGTCTTCACCGAAACGGCCTGGAGCACCAGGGCCTCGGGAGTCGATTGGGCGGCATCCACGATGTAGACGGTTCGGATTGCCGGACCGTCCTGGGTGGCCGGACGCGGGGGACGGGCACCGCCGCCGGCTCCGCCTCCGCCCTCGCCACCCGCGGATGCGGCGGCCATCGCGGCCCGCATGCGCTCGCGCATCTGACGGTATTGTTCCTTTTGCTCCGGCGTCAGGCTGGCCTCGTACTTCTCGCGCTCCTCCTGGGTTGGCCGGCGACCCTCGGACGCCCACGGAGGCGGCGGCAGATCCCCGCTTCCCCCGGGAGGGCCCATGCGGTTGTTGCCCGCGGCCTTGGCGACGGCGTCGTTGGTGGAGGCGACCCGGATGCCGTCCGTCGGGCGGACCCGGAAGGCGGCATTGGGCACCCGGATCACGTTGGTCCGCTGCGCGGTCAGAATGGTGGCGTTGGCGGTCATTCCCGGGCGCAGCTTCATGTCCTTGTTGTCCACCTCCACGATGGTCGTATAGGTGACCACGTTTTGGTTGGTGGTGGGCGCGTAGCGCACCTGCTTGACGCGGCCGGAGAACTGGCGGTTCGGAAAGGCGTCCACAAGGAAGTTCACCTTCTGTCCCTCCTCCACGCCGCCGACGTCGGCCTCACTGACCATGGTCTCGATCTGCATCTTCGAGAGGTCATTGGCGATGGTGAAGAGTTCGGGGGTGTTGAAGCTCGCGGCCACGGTCTGGCCGGCTTCCACTTTTCGGGAGATGATCATGCCGCCGATGGGGGCCAGGATGGTGGTCCGCTCCAGGTCCACCTTTGCCCGGGCGACGGCGGCATCGCGCATCTTCATCGAGGCGTCCGCCTGGAGCCGGTTGACCTCGCTCTGCTTGAAGTCCACCTCGGATATCAGCTTGTTGGCGAACAGGGCCTTGTCCCGCTCGAGGTTCACGTCCGCCATGGCCAGTCCCGCCTTGGCGCTGGCCAGGTCGGCCTCCGCCCGGGCCACCTCGCGCTCGTAGGTCGAGGGGTCGATCTTCGCCAGGATGTCGCCCTCCTTCACCTTGGAGTTAAAATCCACGTTGACCTCGGTGATGATGCCCGAGATCTGGCTGCCGACACTGACAATGCGCACGGGGTTCAGGGCGCCGTTGGCGGTGACGCTCTGGACGATGTCACCGCGGGCGACGGCGTTGGTCCGGATCGTCGGGGTGCCCGCGGCCACGGTGTGTTGCTGTCGCCAGCGCCAAAAGGCCCAGCCGCCGCCGCCCAGCAGTGCAAGGACGACCAGCCAGGTCAGAATTCCGGAGATTCGGGAACGAGCCATTGTGGAAAGTAGAACGGAAACCGGGAGGGTTGGGAATACCCGGCCCGTCTGCCCTCAATGACCGGCCGAGGGGGGACTGGTTACGGGCGACGGCGACTCACCGTCACGGCGCCGTACGGACGTCCCGGCGAAGCATCAGGAAGTGGGAAAGGGCGACCACCACCAGGGCGTGGCGGATGCGGCCGGAGGCGATCAGGTGCGGGATGTGGTCCAGGGGCACCAGCCGGACCTGGATGTCCTCGGCATGATCGAATTCGGTGGCGTGGCGCAGTTCGCAATCCTCCACCAGCAGCGTGTGGCAGGTGTTCGACTGGATGGCGGGATTGGGAAAAATGCGCCCGATGATCCGCGCCCGGGTGCCCTCGTAGCCGGTTTCCTCCCGCAGTTCGCGCTGGCCGGCGGCGACGGGGTCCGACTCGTGGGGATCCATGACGCCGCCCGGGATCTCCAGTTCCACGGTGTTGGACCCGTGGCGGAACTGCTCGATCATCACGACGCGTCCGTCGGAGGTCACCGGGACGACATTGACCCAGTCGGGGCAGTCGAGGACGAAGAAATCGTGCTTCTCCCCGGTCCGGGGATTGATCTTGAGATCGGTGCGGAGGGAGAAGATGCGGTAGCTCGCGACGGGACGCGAGGAGACGAGGGGCCAGGATTTGACCGCGGGATCGGGCGGCATGGAGCAGGGGGAAGTCAGGAGGGGAACGATCCTGCGGCTGCGGCGTTCTGGGCCGCCCACCCCCCCGCCATGAGGCGCAGGAGGTGGGTCAGTGCCTCATCGTGGGAACGCCCGGTGCGCTCCGCCAGTTGACCGGCGCGACGATCCAGTTGGGCGGCCATTTCCGGGGACTTGCCGGGCGGACACCCCAGCGCGGTCAGGGCTCGGGCGAGGTCGTCGAGGTCGGACGCCATGGTGACGGCGGGCGGTTCCGGAGGGTCGGATCAACCCACCGAGGCCCGGGGAACGATCCGGACACTCTCCACGCCCTGGCGATCCACCGGGCGGCTCTTTTCGCCGCCGCCGGCGATGCGGGTCGTCACGTCGCCCAGTTTGCCAAGGACGTCATCCCCCTTGAGGAGGTTTCCGAAGGCCGTGTACTTGCCGTCGAGGAACGAGGCATCGCCCAGGCAGATGAAGAACTGCGAACCGGCGGAATCCGGATCGGACGACCGGGCCATGGAGATCACCCCGCGGCGGTGGGGGCGCTTGTTGAACTCGGCGCGGACCTGGTGTCCGGGCCCGCCCGTGCCCCAGCGGGCTTCCATCGCGGCCTCCTTGGTGAGCGGGTCGCCGCCCTGGATCATGAAGCCGCGCACAATGCGGTGAAATGCGGTTCCGTCGTAGAATCCCTTTTTCGCGAGGGTCTTGAAGTTTTCGACGGTCTTGGGGGCCACATCGGGCCAGAATTCGACCACCATTTCGCCGTGCTGGGTCTTGATGACCGCGACTTCGGCGTCGGGAACAGGAGTGCTCATCAGGAAATCGGTTCGGAGGCTCCGGGGATTACTTCGCGGCGGGCTTCCACTCGGAGCGGGGCATGAGGGTGACGCTTTCCAGGGTCACCGGCGTCTGGGGCTTGCTGCGGGAGGGGCCTCCGACGGGCACCTTCTCCAGCTTTTCCAGGACGTCCATGCCGCTGAGCACACGGGCGAAGACCGTATACTGCTTGTCGAGGTGGGGGGTGGCGGCAAAGCAGATGAAGAACTGGCTGCCGGCGGAGTCCGGATCGGCGCTGCGGGCCATGGACACCGTGCCCTTCACGTGCGGCTTGTCATTGAACTCGGCCTTCACCTTGTAGCCCGGGTCGCCGGTGCCCCAGCGGGCCTCCATGTTCGGATTCTTGGTCAGCGGGTCCCCCAGTTGGATCATGAAGCCGGGGATCAGCCGATGGGACAGCGTTCCGTCGTAGAACTTGTCCTTCGACAGTTTCTTGAAGTTCTCGACGGTCTTCGGGGCGACGTCCGGGAAGAATTCCAGCACGATGTCGCCGTATCCCTTGAACTTGAGGACGGCCACCTCGTCGGCAGGGGCCGCAGCAGGATTGGCGGCGGGCTTCGGATCTTCAGCGTGGACCGACACCCATCCGGCCAGGCCCACCACGACACTCAGGAGCATCAACAAGCGCTTCATGACGGGCGCAAGAAGCCACAGCGAAAACGAGGTGTCACGCCGAAGTTTGACCCCGGGGAGGGGCGAAGGCCCGGTGGGGGGTCATCGCCCCGACCCGCGGGCCGGGGTGTTGGTGACCGGGGGCAGCGGCAGGGTGCCGGTTCCCGGACCCGACCGCGGCTGGTAAAGACGGTGGGTCGGGATCGGGGCCGCCGCCGGAGCCGGCCTCCGCTGCCAGGCGCTCCAGGCCCACCAGGCGGCGAGAATGAGGACGATGCCCAGGGCGAGGGGAAACAGAACCTGCCACCGGAGCAGGGCCAGCTTCATCATCACCCAGTCGAGCGGACCCTGTCGAAGCGTCCGTGAACCCGGCGCGTCGGCGAAGTCATCGCGTCCTTCCAGCTCCTGATCCAACTGGGCCGCGATGGCCGCGTCATCCAGACGCAGGTGCCGGGCGTAGGTCTTCACGAAGCCGCGCACGTAGACCAGGGCGGAGAATGCGCCCCAGTCATCCGCCTCAATGGCGCGGATGTGGTCCCCCTTGATCTTGGTGGCTTCGGCCACCTGGTGGACCGTGAGTCGGCGGCGCTCCCGTTCAGTGCGGAGCAGGTCACCGGTGGTTCGCATTCGCGCAGCCTAGCGGGGCTTCCCGCCGTGCGGCAACGCTGGAAACCGCGCAAATCCGCCCTTTCCGGACACGACTACCGGGAGGACGCCAGCACCGCCAGGACCACCGCCCCGAGAATCAACAGCGCCCCGATCAGGCGCAGCACCAGCGTCCGGGTGCCGGCATCCCGGTGCTCGGTGTTTCCGAAGTGATGCCCCACCACCCACACCAGCGCGAGCCCCCACAATCCGCGAAGGGCGTACACGACATTCACCCCGGTGGCGTCCTTCGTGAGGGCGATGCTGAAGGTGACCAGCATGGCCTGGGTGACGATGGCCAGTCCCGCCGCACCCAGCCATTTCCGGGCGGAACGCGGGATCCGAAGGAGTTCGCGTCCCTGCCAGACGATGACCAGCGAGGACAACACGGCGAGGGTGCCAAAGAGCAGGGGGACGAAGGATTGGATCCCGAACGGCGCGGCCCACTGCTGGATCAGGGTGTCGCAGATGGCGAAGCACAGCGAGCAGAGCGTCGCGAGGCCCGTGGTCACCCCGAGGCGGCGCGTGGGATGGACGTCGGTGATGCCCATCACCAGGACCCCGGCCGTCGTCAAGGCGGCGGCCATGGATTGGCCGGCGCGCAGGGGTACGTGGAACACGAGAACCGAGACGAGCGCCACCAGGATCACCTTGGTGCCGAGCAGGGGCGTCACCAGGGAGACGTCGCCGTAGCGCAGCGCGAGCAGTCCCGAGATCGAGCCGAGGTAGAAGAATCCCCCCGCCAACAGGGGTTGCCACACAAGGTGCAGCGGGATCGTGCTCCGGGAAACCGCGAGGAAGGGGAGGAAGGCGAGGCCGAGGAGGAGGTTGTTGAGGACAAAGGCGGACAGGATTCCGGCACCCTCCTTGAAGGCGCGCTTTTGCAGGATGTTTCCGAGGGCGAACACGAAGGCGGCCACAAACGGGAGCAGCAGCAGTAGGGTGGGACGGTTCATCCGGACGTGGTCGCGCGGCGGGAACCAAGCGGAGGAGCGTTCCGGAAGTCAATGCGGGGGAGAGGGGGGGGCACTGGAGCCACCCAGCGTTTGTAGTGCAGCCTTCAGGCTGTCCCCCCGTGGGGAACGATGGGAGGGATGGCGTGTCGCCGTCCCTGATCAAGTCCGGGGTTGGGTGTGTAGTTGGGATTGCGGGTGACTCCTTGGACGAGGGGCGCGACTTGAATGGGGCCCGCAACATGCGAGCCCTCCCGCCCACGCATTCGCGTCGGAGCCACCTGAAGGTGGGACTACGAACTGATCGCTTGTCGTGCAGCCTTCAGGCTGTCTCCCGTGGGGAACGATGGGAGGGATGGCGTGTCGCCGTCCCTGATCGAGTCCGGGGTTGGGTGTGTAGATGGGATTGCGGGTGACTCCTTGCACGAAGGGCGCGACTTGAATGGGGCCCGCAACATGCGAGCCCTCCCGCCCCCGCATCCGCGCCGGAGCCACCTGAAGGTGGGACTACGAACGAAACACCTGTCCCTTGGGACCTTTTGCGGTTGCCCGCCGCCGGGGATTTTTTCACGGTGACCGCATGTACGAAATCTCCGGGCTGTTCGATCTGGCGCAGACGGACCACGCGCAGTTGTTTGAAGGCTGCCGGTATCCGTGGGAGGTGCTGGCGCGCCTCGCCGAGTATTGCCGCACCCAGGTGCGGCCGACCCCGTCGCATCGAGCCACCCCGGGCGTCCACGTCGGGGACCAGGTTCAGATCGGGGAGGGCACCGTGCTGGAACCCGGGGTCATGATCGTGGGACCCGCCATCATCGGGAAAAACTGCATCCTCCGCCACAACGCCTACCTCCGCGAAAACTGCGTCATCGGCGACGGCTGCGTGATTGGCAATTCCTGCGAGGTGAAGAACTCCCTGCTCTTCAATGGAGCGCAGGTCCCCCATTTCAACTACGTCGGCGACTGCGTGATGGGCCACAAGGCGCACCTGGGCGCGGGGGCGGCGCTGTCCAATCTCAAACTCGACGGCTCCAACGTCTGGGTCGAGGGCGAGAACGGTACGCCGATGGACACCGGACTCCGCAAATTTGGGGCCCTTCTGGGGGACCATACGGACATCGGGTGCAATGCGGTGCTGAATCCCGGGTCCATCATCGGACGCAACTCCATGGTGTATCCCAACCTCTCGTGGCGCGGGTACCTCCCGCCCAACATGATCGCCAAACACAAGGCCAAGCCGGAGGTGGTTGTGATGCGGCCGAGGGACTACTGATGGCGTCGCAACGCGCGGTGCCATCCGGTCCGAGTCCGGGTTCGGGTTGGGGGACCCGGCGGTTTGGAAGGAGCGCGGTTTGGGTCGCCGCGCTCCTCGCCGGTTCGGGAGGCTCGTTTCGGGGGGCGGCAGCGGAGGATCCCGCGCCGTTCATTCCCGTCACGACCCGGGCCATCGGCGCCACCCGGACGGCCGATCGTCCCGAGTACGCCCACCTGCTGCAGGAGACGGCCCGGACCAACGGTTGGTCGGCGATTGAATCCATCGACTGGCTCGATGCCGGCGTCAGTTCCCGTCTCCGATATGAGATTCGGGACAACGACTATCGGACCCCGAAGCTCGTCAGCGACGACGCATTCTTCACCCAGACGCTGGTGTACCTGGGCGTGCACGACGTGATCGATCCACTTCGGTTTGCCGGGGAATTTGAGGACTCCCGGCGGATGATGAGCGACCAGCCGAAGATTCCCAACGAGGCCAATTACACCGAGGTCCTCCAGGCCCACGCGGACCTGCATTTTGACAATGTGGTGGACGGCCAACCGCTCACGGCCATGGCCGGACGGATGACGTTCGACGCCGTGGACCGGCGCCTCATCGCGCGGAACCGGTTTCGGAATGCCATCAATGCGTTTGACGGCTTTCGGGTGCGGCTCGGCGAGGAGCGCAAACCGTGGGAGGTGGACGCCTTTGCCCTGCGACCGGTGACTCGCGACGTCGAGAATTTCGACGAGTCCTTCAACAACGCGTGGCTCTACGGCGTCACCGGCTACTGGCGCGCCGCGTCCCCGGGGATTGAGGTCGAACCGTACTGGCTTTACCTGGACCAATACGCGCGGCAGGGGATCCCGCTGCAGCGGCGACTGAACACCTTCGGGGTGCATGCCTTTGGCCGGTGGGACGGTGGGAAGTGGGACTACGACGTCAGCCTTGCGGGGCAGGTTGGCGAAACGCGGAACCTTCCGACACGGGCCTGGGCGGCCCACGCCGAGGCGGGATACTCCTGGAAGCTGCCCTGGAAGCCCCGTCTGGCGGCGTGGATGAACTACGCGAGCGGGGACCGCGATCCGACCGACGGCGTGCAGCAGCGCTTCGATCCGATGTTTGGGGCCACCTTCGCGTTCTACGGATACTCCGGATACTTTAGTTGGCAGAACCTGATGGATCCGGCCGTCCGCTTCAGCGTCCAGCCCACCGAGCGCCTGCGCGCGGAGTTGATTTTCCGGAGTTACTGGCTCGCCAGCGACAAGGATGCCTGGGTGCGCGGACTGAGGGTTGATCCCACGGGCAACAGCGGCAGCTTCATTGGACAGGAACTCGATATGCGGGTGTCGTATCCGATCTGGCGCTTCTTCGAGGTGGAGGTGGTGTACGCCCACTTCTTCCCCGGCGAGTTCGTGGCCAACACCGGGCCCGACCCGCAAAGCAACTTCACCTACCTCCAGGGGACGATCCGGTTCTGAGAAGTCCGCGCCGGCCATCCTTTGCACTGCGGGAAGCGGACAGCCTGAAGGCTGCACTACCAACGCCCCGTTCGTAGTCCAGGCTTTAGCCTGCCTCGGGCCCGGGTCGATCCCCGTCACCGGTCGTTTCCGGCGCCGTCTCGACCCGTTCGCGTCGGTTGCATTGCACCCACCGCCGGATCCCGGTTCACTCGTCGCGATGTATCTGCCGGCTGAAGATGCCGCCGCCCCCGACCTGGTCCGCCAGGTCGAGGAGATCTTTTCCCCGACAGGATTGTTCTCGCAGGCGAAGAACTTTGAGTTTCGCCCCCAGCAGCAGGCCATGGCCGTGGCGGTGGCCCAGGCGCTGACCGGACGCCGCCATCTGCTGGTCGAGGCGGGCACCGGCGTGGGCAAGAGCTTCGCGTACCTCGTGCCGGCGATCCTGTTCGCCGTGGCCCAGCGACGGAAGGCCGTCATCTCGACGCACACCATCAACCTCCAGGAGCAGTTGACCGAGAAGGATCTCCCGCTGCTCCAGAAGGTGCTGCCGGCCGAGTTCAGCTTCGCGATGCTCAAGGGGCGCCAGAACTACCTCTGCACCCGCCGACTCCAGAAGGCGATCCAGGCCGCCGACTCGCTGTTCACCTCGCCCGAGATCGCGGAGCTGCGCCGGATCGCCGAATGGGCCGAAACCACCACCGACGGCTCGCTCAGCGATTTCTCCGAGGAGCCCGATCCGAAGGTGTGGGAACACGTCTGCTCCGAACGCGGGCTGTGCACACCCAAGAAATGCGGACACTCCAGCGACTTCGGCAAGGCTGGCGCCACCTGCTTCTTCCAGCGGGCCCGCCAGAAGATTCTTTCCGCGGATGTCCTGGTGCTGAACCACACGCTGTTCTTCACCCTGCTCAACGGCGTGGACGACGAGGAGCAGCGCGAGGGCGTCCTGTTCAAGAACGACTTCGTCATCTTCGACGAGGCGCACACGGTGGAGCAGGTCGCGGCGCGCCACATCGGCGTGAGCGTCAGCAGCGGAGGCATCCGGTACGCGCTCCAGCGGCTGTGGAATCCGCGGACCGAAAAGGGCCTGCTCGCCGTGCTGCGACGCGGGGATTCCGTCAAGGCGGTCGCGGAGGTGCTGAAGCAGACCGACTCGTTCTTTGACGAGGTGGAGACCTCCTGCGAAGCGATCGCGAAGTCCTCGACTCCGGCCGAGGGCGCGGCACCGCGGGCGACGGACCGCACCTGGAAGGAACTCCGGATCCGGCGTCCGGACCTCGTCGAGGACACCGTGACGCTGTCCCTGCTCCGGCTGCGCGAGCAGTTGCAGGAACTGGTGCAGGCGACCGACGATCGGGAAACGGGCGACGAACTTCTGGAGGCCACCCGGCGTCTGTCCGAGCTGCGGAGCGCGGTGCAAACCTTCCTCAAACAGGAGGCCGAGGATCACGTGTACTGGGTCGAACGGGGCGGTCGCGCGCAGCGGAGCCTGACCCTGAATGCGGCGCCCGTGGACGTGGCGGAGTTCCTCCGGGACCGCTTGTTCGGATCCAATACCAGCATCGTGATGACCAGCGCCACCCTGGGCATGGATGCGGGACCGGGTGGAACGGCGTCCGCCAAGCCGCCTCCTGCGGGTCGCACGGTTCGGAAGGACGGCCCGCCCCGCGCCGGGGATTCCGCGGCGTTGCGCTATTTCGCCCGGCGGGTGGGCGGTGAGGACGCGACCGGACTCCAGGTGGGATCCCCGTTTGATTACGAAACGCAGATGCGGCTGTTTGTCGCCGGTCGCATGCCGGACCCGCGGGATGCGGGCTACGAGGATGCCCTCGTGGAGTGGATCGAGAAGTTCATTGAGAAGACGCATGGCAAGGCCTTCGTCCTCTTCACCAACACGCGCCTGATGCAACAGGTCGCGGGCCGCATGCAGGGATTTTTCGAGCGGCTCGGTCTGGAGTGCTTCGTGCAGGGCACGGGCATGCCGCGCTCGACCATGCTGGAGCGCTTCAAGGAGGACGTGGATTCCGTCCTGTTCGGCACCGATTCCTTCTGGCAGGGGGTCGATGTTCCCGGGGAGGCCCTGAGCAACGTGATCATCACGCGGCTTCCGTTCGCGGTGCCGGACCATCCCCTCATCGAAGCGCGCCTCGAACGCATCGAGGCGCAGGGCGGGAACTCCTTCTTCGAATTCAGCCTGCCCGAGGCGATTCTCAAGTTCCGCCAGGGCGTCGGACGTCTCATCCGGACCCGGGACGACCAGGGCATCGTGGTGGTGCTCGACAACCGGATCCTGGTGAAGCGCTACGGCCGGCAGTTCCTGGACGCCATCCCGAAGTGCCCCGTCGAAGTGGTCTAGAGAGACTCGCGCAATCGGGTGACGTGCAATCCCTACCTGCGGTGGCTAGCGCCGGAGGCGCGCCAGACAATAGCCCCGGGCGTGAGCCCGGGGTGGGTGTTGGCAGGATCCCTAGCCCCGTAGGGGCGGCAGAGGGCCCGGCCCACGCGACGAAGCTGCTTTCTTCCGCCCCTCCGGGGCTGAGCGGGATTCCCGCCCCACCCCACGGCTCACGCCGTGGGCTACTGTCTTACGCCGCTCCGCGGCTGGAGTTCGTCGCGTGGTCACCCAATTGAGCGAGGATCAATAAATGTGGCGACGACGCAGATCTATACCCATGTGATGCAGAAGCCGGGGATGGGGATTCGAAGCCCGCTGGATGGGTAAGCGAAGGAGATCGAGTTTCGGGCGGCGACACGCCGTTCCTTCGCGCAGTGGGCGCGAAGGAGAGGTCACCCGCGGGCGGCAGCCCGCAGCCACCTTTCTGGAGAGGGCTCCGTTCAGGCCACGCCGCTCGTGCGTGGAGTTGCACGCAATCCCATCCACGCACGCGACCCCGGACTTGATTGGGGACTGCGACACGCCATCCCTCCCTTGCATTTCAACGGGCGGGCGATTTCCGACACGCCGTTCCTTCGCGCAGCAGGCGCGAGGGAGAGGTTACCCGCGGGCGGCAGCCCGCAGCCACCTTTCTGGGGTGGGCTCCGTTCAGGCCACGCCACTCGTGCGGGGAGTTGCCCGCAATCCCATCCACCCCCGCGGCCCCGGACTTGATTGGGGACGGCGACACGCGATCCCTCCCTTGCAGTGCAACGGGCGGGCGGGCGATTTCCGACACGCCGGTCCTTCGCGCAGTGGGCGCGAAGGAGAGGTCACCCGCGGGCGGCAGCCCGCAGCCACCTTTCTGGGAAGGGCTCCGTTCAGGCCACGCCACTCGTGCGGGGAGTTACCCGCAATCCCATCCACACGCTCGGCCCCGGACTTGATTGGGGACGGCGACACGCCATCCCTCCCGACCGCTTCACGGAATCACCCAGCGATAGAATCGTGCGGGGAATGTTCCCGCGTCCGGGTCCGTGAATTCCAGCAGCCCGCCGGGGCCCGCGGTGTTGGTCGACAGGTTCAGCCAGTTCCCCGAGAGCAAATGGGTGCTCGCCTGCAGCACGTGCTCGACCGCCGGAGCCCCGGTTGCGCGAAGTTGAAGGATTCCGCCGGGGCCGGACGTAATCTCCGTGATGCGAAGCGCCGGCAGGACGTCCGTGAACGTGCGTCCAATTCGCAGATCGTCCACGGTCAGGGTTCCCACATAGTTCCCCTCGCCCACGTGATAGTAGGCCGTCTGGAGGAATCCGAACTCCCGGATCGACCAGCCCCTTTCATCGACCTCGTAGTCCACCCGGGACGACGTGTCATTCTCATCCACCGGATTGATCCACAGGGTGCAGGATGACTGGGGCATCGTGTAGCGGACGACCACCTGGTAATCCGTCCCGAGGTCGAGATCCCGCTCGATCAGCGTCGCCGGAGCCTGGATGGTGGTGATGCCGAGACGAAACTTGCCCGGTGCCGCGTCGTTGGTGGACGCCCAGACCCGTCCGCGCAGGTTGTCCACGCTGTTGCCCCGGAAGAACGCGAAGTAATTGCCGTCGCCGGACGGCAGGGCCGAGAAATTCACCGTCATCCGGGCGTACAGATTCCCGCTGGAGTATGCCGTGGGGAACGCCACCCGCACACTCTCCTGACGTGCATCCGTGAGCACCAACCGTCCCGCGGACACCAGCGCGCCATCGTCCGGCAGGTAATTGACGACCCATGGCGAATTGGCCGCCCCCACGAGTTCCCCATCCGGGTAGTCGAAGTGGTCCGAATAGATCAACTGGGCCAGCGCCGTGTTCCACGCGAACCACACGCCGAGGACGACCGAGGCGCTCCGAAGGGTTTGAAGGATCTTCACGGGCCAGCACCCTATGACATTCGCCAACTCATTGCCATCCAACCTTGGCCTTATCGCCCTGCCGCAGGATTGCGGTCAAAATCAAAGGGGCCGAATCCGGGGCCACTCCAACTCGAACCCCTGGGCGCGCAGGGTCCGCTGAAAGTCGACGAGCCGCCGGGGATCCTTTCGGATCTGACGCGGGGGCTCCTGGATCCGGAGCGCCTCGGACACCAACGCGCCGGCGGCTTCCCCGATGTTCCACTCCACCGGATGCAACCGGTAACACCCGTTGGTGATATGGGTGACGCCCAGATTCTTGCAGGCCGGAATGAGGTTCTCCATGCGCTGCGGCAGGAGGGCGCCCAGCGGGATCTGAAAGGGAAGGCTGCTCAGGTCCACGTAATTCTCCCCGGAGCTCGAGGGATGCAGATCAATCCGATACGCGCCCACGCCCACGGAATCCGCAAACGATGCGGCGGTCACCTCGTCCTTGGGACGCCCCGTCTCCCGCATCCGGGCCTCGGTGCTGACGTGCTGCTCCCGGACCGTGAACTCCGCGCGGATCCGGCGGGATTCGCGGACGTACACCGCCTTCGCCATCCCATCCGCGGTTCCGACGACGTCTGGACGCAAACGCAGTCCCTTCCATCCGGTGCCCCCGTCCGGACGCGGGGCCTCCGTCTGCATCCAGTACAGCAGCGACAGGCTCAACTGCTTTCCCCGGGCCAGGTGCGCGGCGGACGCGGCGGCATCCACGCCGACCAACGGCCCCAGCCAGTAATCATTCTGCGGCCAGTTGATCAGGGACAGGCCGCCCACAAAGGTTCCCGGGACAAAATTTCCGGGATCCACGATGCGGCGGTAGAGAAACAGGTTCATCCCCCCTTCCCCGGGTCCGGTCGGATCGAAGGACACCTGGCGCGTATGGAGCGAGATCGGGTCACTCATCGACCAACTCAGCAGACGGCCCGGCCACGGCGGGCGCATCCCGGGGAGGTAGTCGCGCCAGAAGGCGTACTCCGACGGCTTCGAAATGGTGTGATCCTCACCGGCGCGGTGTTCGACGACAAAGCACCAGGTGAAGGCCTGCTGGTTCAGCGGCTGCGCCGCTTCCGGCGCATGCGGTTCGCCGGTGTCCGAGCGGGCTTCCGCACCGGCGACAAACTCGGTGCCTGTCAGCGGGAGGAGTTCGCCCAACTCGGTGGCATCCACAAAATAGGGGGCTCGCAGCGTCCGGGATTCACCCGAGCGCCGGTCGCGCACGACCACGGCGCGGACCCGGTCGCCCGAGGCCTCCGCCGACACCGGTTCATGCTCCAGCAGGATGCGGAGGCGTCCCGAGCTGACGTGTGGCGCCAGCATTCCGGAAATCACCGCGAGGGCGACGCGGGGTTCATGGCACAGGCGGGACACCAGTCCGTTGCCCGGATTCAACCGCGCATTCGCCCGGGCTTCAGCCGTGAGGGGATAGTGGTCGCGGTAGTATTGCCGGACGCCGTCCCGGAACGTGCGATAGGACTGTGTGCAGCCAAAGCTCTCGATCCACGGGTGTTCATCGGGTGGAACCGCCTGCGAGGTGAGCTGGCCACCGATCCAGTCCGTCGGCTCCGTGAGGATGACGGAGCGTCCCATCCGACATGCCGCCAACGCCGCGGCGCAACCGCCCACCCCGCCTCCCACGATGACCACATCGGCGGCGAGTTCCGCCGCGCCGGTCCCCTCCGCGTGGGTGGTCCA
>JAEUHD010000003.1 GCA_016793645.1 Verrucomicrobiales bacterium | reverse complement strand
ATGTCGAGGGGGTTGAGTGTCGCTTGGCCTCCGTAGCCCGCCAGGATCACCGACTCACCGACGGTGGCTTGCGCCAATAGGACCGGCTGGAACCGGGTAACATCCGCATACCTGACCGCCAGGACTGCCAGGTCCACGCGGTTGTCGTCCTTGTCCACCGGGCCCCGGACCACCTTTGCGGTCGCCGAATTGGCGACAATGTCCCAGGTGCCGCTGGCGGTGCCGCCGCCGAAACCCACCTTCCACTCCGGGGAGGTGAGACCCGCGCCCAAATGATGCCCCGCGACGTGGTCCGCGGTGAGAATGCAAAGCCAGCCCCCGGTTCCCGTTGCGTCCCGGTGGACGTCGATGATCGTGCCCGTACCCAGTATCGAATCCGGGTCCGGGGAGTTGAAGGCATCAACATGGGATCCCTGGATCCGAACAATGGATTGCTTCACGGTGTCCGAAAGGACCAAGGGATCGTAGGGGTCGATTCCGATCCCGTACGTCAGCGATGCGGCGGCCAGGCTGAGGTACATGAGGGCGGTCCTGCGTTGCCCGGAGGACACGATGGTCCGGAGAACGACCGCGTGAAGGGAAGTGGCCGCGGGGTGGCGATGAACCTGTGGCTTCGTGCTGCCCGTGTATCCACCAGTTTGAAACGAGGCAATCGGAAAACCGGGCGGAAAACCGGGCGGGAACGTGGGAGAATACTGAACCTGTCACCTTGTTCACGGGATACAACGAGTTTCTCCATGGCGAGGCGGTCAGCATCGGCATGGTGGCCGCCGCCCGCCTTTCGACGCGCCTGACGGGATTCGCCGAGAAGGACGCCGACCGGATCCGCGATCTGCTGGTCCGGATCGGGCTTCCGGTTTCAGTGAAGCTGGCGCCGAAGAAGCGGCAGGCCCTGCTGGACGCCATGCGCCTCGACAAGAAGGTCAGCGGCGGGGAGTTGAAATTCGTCCTCGCCAATTCGATCAGCGAAGTCGTGCCTGGCCAGCGGGTTCCGGACTCCGACATCAACGCGGTGATGAACCAGATCGAGGCCGCGTAGGGGAGTCTGAAGCGACGGATTCGGCGTCGTGGGTGGATTCCAATCTCACCATGTTTCAGCGCTGGATCTCGTCCTGGGTTTACGGGGGCGCGCTTGCCGGGATCCTGTTGCTGGTGATGGCCCCGATGCTCGTTTCGGGCTGGTCTCCACCGCTGGCAGCGACCTTTCTTCTTTTGCCTGCGTACATGCTCCACCAGTACGAAGGACTCTGAACCTGTCACTCTGTCCATAGGTCGCACCGGGCAGCGGGCGGGGCGCCTCGATCCGGCGGAAGTTCGGAGCATTTGCAACTTTTCAACCCCCGGTCTCCCGCGGTTAGCTCGCGGACCTTGCGACACGATCCGCCCGTACTCCCCGCATGAATTTCGCTGAAAGCCGGTTCTGGACCGTCCTGATTTCCGGACTGGCGGTTGTCCTGATCCTGCGGGGGCTTCTGTGGCCCTGGCTTTGCCGTGGTGACCGGATTGCGGTGTACGACAAGGCGGCGCTGACCGGCCTCGGACTCTACCTCCTTCTCAAGGTCAGTTGGTTGACCTTCGCCATCTTCATCACTGTGGCGGTCGTGTCGTACGTCGGGTTGTGGTGGATCCTGAAGCTCGACCTGGGCCACCGGCGTCGCCTTTTGTTCGTCCTCATCCCCCTTCAGCTCCTGCCGCTGCTGTACTACAAGTATTCCAATTTCGTGCTGAATCAGGTCCTGGGTCTGGACTTTTCCACCCTGCGCGACCTGGCAATTCCCGTGGGAATCTCCTTCTACACCTTCCAGAAGGTGGCCTTTGTGGTGGACACCCTGGGATTCCGAAAGCCTATGCCCCGGTTCCTCGATTACCTCGCCTTTGCCGGATTCTTTCCCCAGGTGGTGGCGGGGCCGATTGAACGTCGGGAAGGTCTCCTGCCGCAGATGGAGCAGTTCCGGTTTCGCTGGGATCCCGCGGCCCTCAACGAGGGTGCCGGATGGATCGCCCTCGGCCTGTTCTTCAAGTGCTGCCTCGGGGACAACATCGCGTCCTATTTTATCGGGGCCTGGAGGACCAATCCGTTCTCCATCTGGCTCGACAACCTGACCTTTGGGCTTCGCCTGTACTATGATTTCGCCGGGTATAGTCTGGTGGCGCTGGGGTTGGCCCGCTGTGTGGGGGTGCAGTTGACCCTCAACTTTCTCAGTCCGTACTGCTCCACCAGCATGGTGGAGTTCTGGCGGCGATGGCATGTCAGCCTGAGCCAATGGTTCAGGGACTACCTCTACATCCCGATGGGAGGAGGGCGCAGCCGCTTCTGGATGTTCAATCTCGCGGTGGTGTTTGTGGTGTCCGGGATCTGGCATGGCGCGGGGTGGGGGTTCATCGTGTGGGGGGCGATCCACGCCGCGGCGTTGATCGGAAACCGCCTTCTCGGGCCCAAAGTCCCTCTTCCCCGCTTCGTAGGCTGGGTGGCGACCCTGGGCGTCGCCTTCGCCGCCTGGCTCGCCTTCTACGAAACGGACCCCGTGGCCCTGCTGGAGAAGACCCGGACCCTGCTCACCCCCGGCCGCTACACCCTGGCGGCCCTGCGTGAAACGCTTCACCACTGGCCGGCTGGGGACCGGTTCGTACTCGCCTGCTTCCTGTTGCTTGCAGGCGTCACCCTGTGGGTCGAATGGCGCAGTGTCGCCGTTATGGACCGTGCCTACGCGCATCTCCGACGCCCCTGGGTTTCCTGTGTTCTCGTGATCCTCACCGTCCTGCTCGCCGCCACACGCAACAATGCGTTCATCTACTTTGCCTTCTAGCCGTCGGGTACCCCGACTCGCGTTGACCCTGCTGCTCCTCGCGATGGGGGTGTGGGGACTCGATGTGGCGTACACGCTGCGGGGCAATCCCGAGCTCCAGTTCTTCCGGAAGGCCTGGGAGATCAAACGCGCCCAGGCCCGGCGGCTGTCCGGGAAACCCGGGGGCAAGGTGGTTCTTTATGGGGGGTCCAGTTCCCTGTTCTCCATCAATACCGGCCAACTCCAGTCCGAGAACGGAATTCCCGCCGTCAACTTCGCCTTCGGGGCCGGCTTCGGTGCCAGCATCCTGACCCAGGCCGCCGTACAGGAGGTCGCCTCCGGGGACACTCTCGCGGTCGCGCTGGAACCCGTCCTGCTGACGGACTCCCTGGAGCCCCCCGCCATGGGAATCCAGTTTGCAGTCGTCACCGGAAACCCCTCGTGGTTCTCCCATCCCACCGTGGGTCGGGAGTCCGTGGGATGGATTCCCGCGGCGCTCGCCCTGCGCCCCGGCGGCTACCATGTCCTGACCATGCTGGGAAAACTGGGACGAAGTGGACCGCTCTACCGGTACAACATCACCAACATCCAGGCGGACGGTTTCGCCCGGACGGAGGTGCGGGTTCCGGTTCACGAGGCGGCCTGGCATTCGGGGGTTCTCCCGAAGGAATCCGGGGCGTTTCTCGAGTCCCTCCGCCGTTGGTGCGAATCGACCGGGGTCAGGGTCTATTACGTGCTGCCGTGGTCGTACTGTCCGCAAGCCGACCTGGTCCGTTTTCAACAACTCAATGCGCGTTTCCTGCTTCAGGTGATCCGGTATCTGCCGGTGCTTCGGGATCCGCGGCTGGGTGCCGATCCCGAGGCGCTCCATTTCGGGGACAGCGGGTTCCACATGACGGCGGAGAGTTCGCGGATTCGGACCGCCGAACTGGCTTCAGCCAT
>JAEUHD010000389.1 GCA_016793645.1 Verrucomicrobiales bacterium | reverse complement strand
AGATATCGTGGGATGTCTCCTGTGACGGGAGACCTCTACGTCACGGTCCAGGGCAACGACGCCCACGATGGCCGGACGCGGGAAACCGCCTTGGCGACCCTTCAACGCGCCGTGGAGGTCCTCCGCCCAGGACAGACCCTGGTCATCGGACCCGGGGATTACTTCGGTCCGGTCGCGGCCGACCATTTGGGCAGTCCGGATGTCGAGACGGTGATCCAGGCCGAGATCCCCGGCACGGTCCTCCTGCGGGGCGACATTCCGGCGCCGTCGTTCCGTCCTTTGGCCGGCTTTCGAAGGGTCCACGTGGCCGATCTGGCCTTCGACCAGGACATTCAGGTGATGAACGAGGTCGATACTCTCCGGGTGTTGCCCCGGGCGCCCAACCTCTCGGAACTTGAGTATTCCCCGGGACATTTTTATCAGGACCGGGCGGCCCGAAAGCTCTACGTGTCGAGCTCGGACACCCGACCCGCCGACCGGCACGTCTACACGCTGACCGTGGTCGGCACCCATGGTCTGTACCTCGACACCCCCGTGCGGGTGCGCGTGGAGGGTTTGACCGTCACCGGTTTCAACAGCGCCGCCGAACAGCCCTACGCGCAACAGACCCTGTGGGCGACCTACGGGATTTTCATCAAGAACGGCAAACGGAGCGTCATCGCCCACTGCCAGACCTATCTGAATGGTCGGGGCATCGGGAGTTCCAACGAGGGGGACCGCGCGGCTGGCGACAATCGGATCGAGGATTGCCAGGCCTGGGGGAACGGCGGTGTGGGACTCGGATATGACACGGGTGGGATCGACCTTCTGTACGCCCGGCGCGACCAGGTGAGGAACTCCGTTGCCTTCCTCAATCAGGGCAATGGGATCTCGATGCGCGGCGGGGTTCCGGACCACCACGAGGCCGACGCCAGCGTGGCTGGCGAATGCCTGTCCTGGGGGAACCTCCATTACGACTTCTGGATCAAGGCCGGCCCGAACTTCAATTTCTTCGAAAACTCCGTCGCCAGCGGCAGCACCGGCATCACCGAACACCTCAGGCGCAGCGTCATTGGCTCCGGTACGGTGCAGGGAAACGACAGCATCGTCCTGGGGCAGGAGCCGGACATCGACCTTCAGCGTGAGTTCGCTGACCCGGACCATTACGATTTTCGGTTGCAGGCCGACTCCCGGTTCATCGGCGCCGCTGACGGTGGTGGGGACCGGGGCGCCTTCGCCTATCGGGAGGACGTGTTTTATCTCTCTGTTAACGGCAGTGACGCAGCGGACGGTTTGTCGGTCGCGCGGGCCTTTGGGACGCCGGGCCGGTCGTTCGCCAGGTTGTCCCCCGGGGATACCCTGTATCTGACGCCAGGTGTTCACTCCGGGGATCTCCTCATCACGCTTCAGGGCAACCCGGCGGACCCCATCGTGATCCGGGGACGGGGTCGGGAGCCGGTGGTCTTTGGGGGGAAGGTGCGGATCACGGACAGCCGTGCGGTGCGGTTCGAGAACCTGCACTTCGCGCAGGATGTCACCCTTGAGAACAGCGATGCGATCCACTTCACCAACGTCGTGTTCCGAGGGCAGGGCACCGCGTTGTCGGCCAGCGACTCGATGGACCTCAGGGTGACGCAGTCCAGTTTCACGGAGTTTACCGAAGCGGCGATTCGCCTGCCTTGCACCACCGGGGTGCATCTGGCCGGCAACGTGTACAACAACCGGTCCGGCCCAGCCCTCCAGGTGTTCAGCGCCCAGGCGATCCGGTATTCCGACTACAACAGCTACGCACGCCTGGAAGGTGCCTGGCAACTGGGCGCGGGTGCCGGATCCCTGGCGGAGGTGCGGGCGAATCACGACCGGAAATCAGCGGAGATCGTCCCGGAGTTTGTGGCACACGGGGACTCGGTCACGCTCAGCAACGCCGTGGCGTTTCTCGGGGGCGTCGTCGCGGGAAATCCGTTGGGCGCCTTTCGCAGGGACGTCCCGCGGGAGGAATTGCGCCTCCTCGAACCGCCGAGCGTGCACTCCGTGAGCGCCACCACCGCCAACATCGAGTGGTTCACCTCACACCCGGCCGTGACGAGCCTGTCGTGGGGGCCGACTCCGGCGCTCGCAAACCACACCACGCTCGACGTGAATCGCTTCGGCAGTTTCAGCCTGGCGGGTCTGACCACAGGCACGACCTACTACTTCAGGATCGATGCCCTGCGGATCCCCGACGCTGTCCCGATCCTGGCCGAGCCGGTCCAGGTGGCCGGTGAGGTCCTGCAGTTCACGACGAAGGCGGCGGACGAGGCACCGAGGACCTACTTCGTGTCGCCAAACGGCAGCGACGACCACCTGGGACTCACGCCGGACAGCCCGTTTCGGACGATCCAGAAGGCTGCGAACGAGGTGAATGTCGGCGACACCGTGGTGGTTGGCGGCGGGACGTATCCGGAGACCGTTCGGCTCCGGGCCACCGGGAGTCCCACGGCGCCGATCTCATTCCTGGGGCGGCCCGGGGAGCGCGTGACGCTGGATGGAGCAGGGGGCCTGCTCGACTTCGCGTTCGTGGTTGGGAAGAAGAGCCATCTGCGGTTCGACAACTTCGTGTTCTCAAACCACGGGGCCACGGTTTCGGATAGCGGAGCCTGGGAGCCTTCCATGGGAGGCCAATTCAATCTCTACGGCTGCCAGGATATTCAGATCTCACGTGTGCTGTCGGATGGTCGCACCACCAGTGACCGGCTGGTGGTCGCCAAGGATGTGGATGGACTCCGGCTTTCCAATAGTGTCGACGGCAACAAACTTGAGGGCCTTTACCTGGAGAACTGCCCCAACCTGCTGATCGAGCGCAGCGTGTTCGCGCGACCCATGATCACCGGATTCATTCTGAGGAATTACGGCGCCGAGACTGCGCTCATCCGGAACTGCATCTTCACGGACAGCCTGGCGGTAAAGTCGTTTCGGGACGCCCTCGGCAATCCGAACAACATCGGCCTGCTGACCATCGATGGCGAAATGGATGACGTGGTCCTGCGGGACAATCTGTTTTTCCTGCGCTATTTCAGCCCTGGGAAGCGCCACCTCGTGGGCGACCTGGGCTACGACAGTCTCCGCGACATCGTCCTGTTCGGAACACGGTTCGCGGATCCGGTGTTTCAAGGGGTGGTGGATCTTCTGGCCGAGGGAGGCACGCTCGATCCGTATGATCCAAGCCTGCCGCCCTTTCCGCCCGACAGTCTGTGGTCCATGAACCGACCCTTCAATTTCCGGACCTGGTTCGCGACCGATCCGGCCGTGGTCGGCGCAGGCATCGGATTGGACCCCACCCAGTTCGACGCGGTCACTGGCCTGCCGAGGTAGGCCATTCAGGCGGATCAGGAAACCACCCCGGAACTTTCACAAAAATTCGGGCGGGTGGTGCGGGTGATTTCGACGCCCGAGGCAAGATTCGCTTTGACGCCTTCGTTCGAGGACGTCGTCATCCTGTTGAAACCCTCACTCCATGTTCATCGGAAAGATCACTCCCGTCCTGGCCCTGGCCACCTCCTTCTTCCCACTCCATGCCGCCTCGATCACGGCCCTGGGTTCCTTGCCCGGGGAGGTTGCCGGCAGTACCGCCAGTTTCATCTCCGCGGACGGAAGGACCGTCGTGGGAACGGGCGTTTCCTCCGGGTCTGGGTTTCGCTGGCGGGACGGCATTCTGGTCAGTGTTGGGAATGGAAACGGACCCACTTGCCTGTCCAGCGACGGGGGCGCGGTCGCGGGCCGCAACAATCGGTCGGCGTTTATTTGGACCGAGGGCCCGGCCCGCTCCCTGGGTACGCTTCCCGGTCGGACCTCCCACTTTCCGTCTGCCATTTCGGCCGACGGCGCGGTGGTCGTGGGGAATGCCGGTAGTCCGGGCGTTACACAGGCATTTGTATGGCGTCTTTCGACCGGTGTCATGCAAGCGCTGCCCGATTTGCCCGGCAGCACCGGTTTCTCCGGAGCCACGGCGGTGTCCGGGGACGGCCGCATCATCGCGGGCTACTCGAGCGCGAATGGCCGCACCGAGGCGGTTGTCTGGGAGGCGGGAGTTTTGAAGAACCTGAGCGCCGCCTCGGCGGCACGGGATTCCCGGGCCCTCCATGTGTCGGAGGACGGCGCAACGGTCGTCGGAAGTTCGGATCATGTCGCATTCCTTTACCGGGACGGTGTGTTCCAACTGATCGGGGATCTGCCGGGAGGCGACGTTTTTTCAAGTCCTCAAGCCATCTCCGCCGATGGCAGCACCGTTGTGGGGAGCAGCTCGACGGCGCAGGGGAACGAGGCATTTCGCTGGAAGGATGGAGTCATGCTGGCCTTGGGAGAATTGGCGGGCGGCGACTACTCCAGCGGGGCCGTCGCTGTGTCCGCCGACGGCTCGGTCGTGGTCGGCCAGAGTCAGGTCTCCGATTCCAATGCCCAGGCGTTCCTTTGGACCGCATCCCACGGGATGGTGACATTGGAGAACTTACTGCGGGCACTGGGGGTGGACCTGACCGGCTGGTCCCGGCTGCGGGTCGCCAGAGATATCAGTCGCGACGGTCGCTACATTTGCGGCACCGGAGTCCGCAACGGCGGCCTGGAGGCGTTCCTGGTGGACCTGGGGATCCCCGCCGTCCCGGCGCTTGCGATCGAGTCGGGCGCGGACGGAAGGACTGTGCGGATGCGTTTTAGCGGGGAACCGGGCCGGGCTTATCGACTCCAACGCGCGACCGTCCTGGGGGCGGGCGGATGGGGTTCGGATCAGGTGCTGGTTGCCGGCAATGAACGGGTTTACGAGGCGGAGTTGCCTGTTGACGCGGCCACCGGACTCTTCCGCGTGGTGGCGGAATAGACCGGATCCTTCTCCCGACGAAGCGCAAAAACCAAATTCCTATCAGTGTTATCAGTCATGAGGCTCCATTGGCTGCTTCTCGCCATCGCGACTTTTCCCCTGGGCCACCTCGGCGCGGAGGACTGGCCGCAATTCCGCGGCCCCGGAGGCCGGGCCGTGTCCGAGTCAGCCACGCCTCCCATCGGGTTTGGGCAGGCGAGCAATCTCGTGTGGCAGATCGCAATTCCCGGCGGCAATTCATCGCCCATTGTCACCGGTGATCGGGTGCTTTTGACCGCTGCGGATGCAGGCAGGCTGGTGACCCTCTGCCTCAGCCGGATGGATGGCCACGAACTCTGGCGCAGTCAGGCACCGCTCGAGCCGCTGAAGCCCTGGGATGCCATGACTCCGGGGCCGGCAACCCCCACTCCGGTCACCGACGGCGAATCCGTCTTCGTGTTTTTTGGTTCCTACGGCCTGCTGGCCTATGGGCTCGACGGCAACGAGCGTTGGCGGCAGCCGCTTTCCAGCCCCGACCTGGAGGCGAGTTCCTCGCTCATCCTGATCGGCCAAAGCCTGATCGTGGTTTGCGACCGAGACCGTGACTCCTTCCTCGAAGCCCGCGACAAACGGACCGGTCGATCCCTGTGGCGCGTGGACCGGCCGCAGTTCAGCCGAAGCCGGGCGACGCCGTATCACTGGGTCCACGACAAGGGCGAAGAATTGATCGTGCCCGGCTCCCTTTCGCTCACTTCCTACAACCCGAGAACGGGCGAGCAGAACTGGTATTACCATGGCACTGCGCGCGTGGCGACCAGCTCGCCAGCCGATGCCGGCAACCTCCTCTTTTCCTCCAGTTCCAACATCGGCGACAACAATTCCTTTTCTGCCGGTCCCAATGCGGGCGATTTCGGGGCCTTCGGTCTTTCCGAAGGCCTGGTCGCGAATTTGAATCCTGAGCCCAAGGCAGAACTTCCCAAGGGTGGCAACGGCCTCCTGGCCATTCGGTCCTGCGGAAAGGGGGACATCACCAAGTCGCATCTCGCATGGATGAGCTCCCGCAGCTTGCCCTACTCCGCCTCTCCGGTGTTTTACCGGGGGCGGTTGTTTACGATCAAGGCCGGCGGGCTTGTCTCCGCCTACGACGTCAAGACCGGTCGCCCCATCTATCAGGATGAACGCCTGGGCAAGCTCGAGGACTCGTTCGGCGATTTCTACGCCTCCCCGGTTGCTGCCGCCGGTCGCCTCCATCTCCTGTCCGCCGAGGGAATCCTGACGGTCCTGGATGCCGCTGCCGACACGCCCGTTGTCCTCGATCAACACAAACTCGGCGAACCGGCGACGGCCACTCCCGCCCTCACGGGCAAGCTGATGATCGTTCGCACTGCAAAGACGCTCCGCGCGTTCGGTGCCGTCCGCTGACGGCGGTTTCAAGTCGGACATCTGGGCGAGGAGCACAGGGATAGGGTGACAGGTTCACTGCGTGTAAACCTTGAAGTGGATTTCTTCGCTCCTACCCTGACAGCCTCATGAAGGAGCCGCCTCCACCCGACGCGATGCGCCAACACTGGCGCCTCGCCTTGCGGATTGGAGTGACGCTTCTCTCCGTGGGCCTCCTCTGTGCGGTTGCGATTCCGGATTTCAGTTCCCGGCCCCGTTCGCCCTACAACGCGATCGTCAACAACCTGCGGGTCATCGATAACCAGAAGCAGCTTTGGGCTGCCGACTGCAAGAAGTCTGACGACGATACGCCGTCGGCAGACGACCTCGCCCCGTACTTCGGCGATGGCCGCTTCCCGAAGTCAGTCCTGGGTGAAACGTACAACATCAACAATGTCCGCACCCGCCCTACCGCGACGCTTCGGTCCCGCCTCAATACGCCGCGAATGACCATCGAAGCTGGCAGCACCGTGGCCATCCCGGACCCGTAGGTCCGGATCGGATAGGGTGACAGGTTCAACATTTTCAGCCCTTCGTCACCGGCGAGGTGACGTCACCACACGGGCGAGCCGGGATTCAACGAAGCTGGAATTGGAGGGGGACAGGATCCGCGCAGGAAATGGGGGTCAACGGGTTCGCCGATGGATGTCCTGTCCCCGGATTGCCGATGAATGTCCTGTCCCCGGTGTCCCGGGCGGGCTCCTTTTTGTTGGCCACGCGTCCCGACTGTGGTCCGTTCTAGGATCGAACTTCACTGTGGGATGGATCGAGAACTTCTACTGGCGGTGATTGCGGGGTTTTTCCTCATCGGATACGGGGTGTACTCCTACAAGATGGGATTCGTTCACTATCGGCTGAAACGGATCGACCGCAGCGAGGACCCTTTCTTTTTCGAGGTGCTCATCGTGACAATCCTGATGACAGGAGCCGCCTTGCTGGGGTACGCCGCGACAGTGATCTGAGTGTGATCAGCCCTCGATTCTTGTATCGCCTGCCATGAGGGACCGGGCGGTGGCCCCACCCACGTCCAGAGCAGCGACTGCGGCCGGAGGGCCTCGCGGTGATGCTGGAACGAGGCTGAGGTCCGATCAGGGACGTGCCACCGTCCCGGCGGAGGTACGGGTCCAGGTCGCCGGGGGGGTATTCCCGTTCCGGACGGCATCCGCTTCATGCACGTCGGAGCGCTTCAGTTTCAGGTCGCGCCATTCCACCCGGCTCAAGGGGGATACAGTGACAGGTTCAATGCCCATCCCAGGTTCAATGCCCATCCGATTCCCCCTGGTTCTCCAGTCCGATAGGCTTGATGGGTGGCCGATGAAAAAGCTCACCACAAGAAGCGTCCCGTTGCCCGTCCGCGCCGCACGTCTGCTCAAGCGGCTCCGCCACGTTCGCGGGTTGGACGAGGACGAAAAGTCACTGCACGCCCTCGGTCTGGCCGCAACCCCCGAAGAACGGTGGGAGCTGTGGGCCAGCCAGATGCGTTCGCACGGCTTCTGGCAGCCCTCGAAGCCGACGGAATCTGGTTCATGATCATCGGCATGTCGGCTGCCATCGCCCAGGGGGTGATGGGTTCGACGCTGGACATTGAATAGAGGGACAGGATCGAACGGACCACCAACCCTCAAGGAACGGGAGCCGACCGCTCTGGGGTTGGGGGCGGGCCGGTTTCCTCTTGGATGTTGGCATCGGTTGGCGGAAGGCTTGGCGCCCGTCCAGACCATGAACGCATCCACGGAACCCTCCCCGACCCCGGCACGGCGCGGACGCCGTTTCTACCTCCAGGCGGGAGCAATCGTGCTCCTGCTGTACCTCCTCGGCGCGTATGTGATTGCTCCGCGGATTTGGGAGCGGGATATCCGGAAGCATCCGAAACTCTTCGATGCCCCGCGCCTGACGCATACGCCCACCGGCATCCCGGGCGATCCGGTCAACCTGGCCCTGCTTGGGACCGAGGCGGAGGTCACCCGGGCCATGCTGGCCGCGAAGTGGGATCCCGCGGATCCCATCACGCTCGCCAGCAGTCTCCGCATCGCAGTGGATTCCGTGTTTCGTCGTCCGGACACGAATGCCCCCGTAAGCACGCTGGAGTTGTTCGGGCGGAAACAGGATCTCGCCTTTGAGCAACCCGTCGGGGACAGCCCGCGGCAGCGGCATCATGTGCGGTTCTGGCACTGGGACCGGCCCTATGAAGGGCGTGAGGTTTGGTTTGGAGCGGTGACCTTCGATGAACGGGTGGGCCTGAGTCACACGACGGGACAGGTGACCCACCATATCGGTCCCGACGTGGACGCCGAGCGGGACCGCCTGATTTCGCAGCTCGAAAAGGCCGGAATGACGGAGCGGGTGTTTTGGCTCGATGGCTTCCAGCAGTTGTCGGGAAAGAACGGGGGCGGTGATCCCTGGCATTCGGACGGCCGGTTGGAGGCGGCGGTGCTGGCGCCGATGGCAGGTCCACCGGGGGCCAAACCTCCGGAGCCCGCCCGCCCCTGATCGGAGCGCGGGGGGAGCCACAGCGACGGGACCTCGATCCGTAGTTTATTGATCCTCGCTCAATAGGGTGACCACGCGACGACCTCCAGCCGCGGAGCGGCGAAAGACCGTAGCCCACGGCGTAAGGCGTGGGTTGGGGCGGGAATCCCGCTCAGCCCCGGAGGGGCGGAAGAAAGCAGCTTCGTCGCGTGGGCCGGGCCCTCTGCCGCCCCTACGGGGCTTGGGATCTTGCCAGCACCCACCCCGGGCTCACGCCCGGGGCTATTGTCTGGCGCGCCTCCGGCGCTAGGGAATTCCAGCCACCGCAGGTAGGAATTGTACGTCACCCTATTGCGCGAGTCTCAATTTGCCGGAGACGATCAGTCTGGTTGCCCCCAGCCCTAATGCCTCGATGATGACGGCTCTTCAGACGTTGAATGAGGAGACTTCGAAACCGGGGTGTCTGTCGGGGCCGGATCCCCGCCCTGGCGGGGAGAGGATGCCGTGCGGCTGCCCAGATCCGGCTCGCCATAGGCTGCTTCCGGAGGCAACGATTCCGAAGGATCGATCCGATGTTCCGTCGTCTCCCATGAAGGCCGCCGCCCCCCCCGGCCCGGCGACGCTTCCCAACACGCGGTGGAGCGTGATCCTCGATGCCCAGCAGGACGATCCCGCCGCGCTCGCCGAGTTCTGCCGCGAATACTGGTTTCCCCTTTACGGTTACGCGCGTCGCACCGGGCTGGGCCCCGAGGACGCCGCGGACCTGACCCAGTCCTTCTTTGAGCGGATTCTGTCCCGGGACATCCTGGGTCAGGCGCGTCGCGAGCGGGGCCGTCTCCGCAGCTTCCTTCTGCGCGCCTTCCACAACTTCGCCGCCGAGGAATGGCGTCGGACCCACAGCCAGCGACGGGGTGTTGCCGGGAGCGTGGTGCCCCTGGATGCCCTGTCCGCGGAACAACGGCTGAGGATCGAACCCCGCGAGCTCGTAACACCGGAAACCGAGTTTGAGCGGTCGTGGGCCCGGGAGGTGTTGCGCCAGGCCCAGGAGCGGCTTCGGGCCACCTACGACCGCCTGGGACAGCCGGACGTGTTCGCGGCCCTGGAAGGCTTCCTGACCGACGGGGAACTGGAGGGATCCTTCCGCGAGATTGCCGCGCCGCTGGGCATGACCGAGGCCGCCGCCCGGTTTGCCGCCTTCCAGCTCCGCCGGCGCTATCGGGACATCCTCCGGGAGGTGGTGGCGGACACGGTTGCCAGCCCCGAGGAGGTACCCGGGGAACTCGAACATCTTCAGTCCCTCTTCGGCAGGTGACGTCATGCCGGAGGCCCCGATGGTATTCTGCAGCCGATGCGGTGCCCGCGTGAGTCCCTCGGACCGCGGGTGCCCCGCCTGCCTGTTCGGCGCGGGCCAGTCCCCGGGCACCGCGTCCGACGAACTCTTCGATCTCGCCTGCCGGTTGCCGCCGCCGGATCGCGAACGGTTGCTGGCCGAAGCGGAGCGGGAATCCCCAGGGATTGCCGACGCGGTGCGACGGCGGTTGGAGCGCGCGCCCGTATCCACTCGCGGCGTTTCCGAAGGAGCCCCGAAGGACGGTGGTGCAGAGGTTCCCTGGGGCATTCACGCGAATGAGGAAGCCCCGGGAAGCCGCATCGGTGCCTTCCAGATCGTGCGCTGCCTTGGCGAGGGAGGGATGGGCACGGTCTGGGAGGCGGAGCAGCAGGTGCCGGTTCGCCGCACCGTGGCGTTGAAGCTGATCCGGCTGGGCATGCACACCCGCGAGGTGGTGAAACGCTTCGAGCGCGAACGCCAGACGCTGGCCCTGCTCAACCATCCGAACATCGCCCAGGTGTTCGAGGCGGGCGTGACGCCGTCCGGACGCCCCTACTTCGTGATGGAGCGGGTTTCGGGATGCCCGATTTCCGAGGCCTGCGTTGCGGAAGCGCTTCCACTTCGGGAGCGCCTCCGGCTGTTCCTGGAGATCTGCGCCGCCGTGGAGCATGCGCATCAGAAGGGGGTGATCCACCGCGACCTCAAGCCATCCAACATCCTGGTGGGCGGCGGCCGGGTGAAGGTCATTGATTTCGGGATCGCCAAGGCCACCCACGAGGCCGGCGACTCCCTGGTCACCCGCCGGGCGCAGATCCTGGGCACGCCGGCGTACATGAGTCCGGAACAGGCACAGTCCGCCGGCGCCCATCTCGACACCCGCACCGATGTGTATGCCCTGGGCGGGATCCTTTACGAACTGCTTGCCGGCGTCCCTCCCTTCGACGCCACGCGACTGGCCAAGACCAGCCTCGCCGACATGCAGCGCATCCTGCTGGAGGAGGATCCGCCCGCGCCCAGCGAGCGCGCCGCCAGCCGGGAGCGTGCGGGGGATCGCCCGGACCCTGCCGCGCCGCGTCCCGGCGAGCTGCGTGGCGATTTGGACCGCGTGGTGATGAAGGCGCTGCGGAAGGACCGGGAGCAGCGCTACCCCAGCGCGGCCGCGCTGGCTGACGACCTGCGGCGGCATCTCTCGGGAGAACCGGTGATGGCCGTGCCGCCGACGCTCGGCTATCGCCTCGGAAAATTTGTGCGACGCAACCGGGTGGCGGTCGCCGGCGCCGCCCTGACCTTCGCCGCCCTGGTGGCCGGACTGGCGGTCAGCATCCAGCAGGCCACCCGCGCCCGGGGAGCGGAGCGGGCGGCGATCCGCACCCTGGCCGACATGTCCACGCGATCCGGGCTCGCCGCCGATGCCGCGGACGACCCCTCACGGGCGGCCCTCTGGTTTGCCCACGCCGCGGTGATCGCCGGGGAGGACCCCGTCCGGAGGGAAGCCAACCGCCAGCGCGCCGCCGCATGGAGAGCCACCTTTCCCAACCCGGTGCGGGCCATCGATTCGGGGTTTCCGTACCTCGGCGCGTTGACCTGGAACCCCCGGCACCCAGCGCTGCTGCTCGGTTCGGAGCCGCCCGGGCAGTGTCGCGTCTGGGATCTCTCCACCGACCGGCCATGGCCGGCCACGGAGGCGGCCCCGGTCTCCGCCGCTGTCTGGGATTCCGCCGGGGACCGCATCGCCGTTGCCGATGGCACCCGGATCCGCGTTCTCGAGTTCCCCTCCGGACGCGAGCTCGCCGCGCTCGACCACGCGACACCCAGCTCCTGGGCGTTTCGTCCGGGCACGGAGTGGATTGCCATCGGATCCGGTCCCTCGCTGCTCTGGAACTGGAGTTCCGGCGAACGGCAGCCGCTTCCCAGGCCCGATGAGTCCGTGTCCCGACTGGTCTTCAGTCCCGATGGCGCCCGACTGCTGCTCCACTGGCAGGGCCTCGTCGGCCTCGTCGCCATGACGAACCCTCAGGTGTTGTTACACGAGCCCGTTCCCCAGGCGTCGGAAGCGATGGCGTTGTTTCTGGGCGCCGGGGACCGCTATGTGACCGGCGGCAACGACGGGTCGGTTCAGGTCCGCGAGGTCCACCACGGCGTCGTGCAGGATGCCTATCCCGGAATCGGACAGGACGCCGGCTTTCCCCTGACGGCGAGTCCGGATGGACGGATTCTCGTGCGGAGGAACGCGACGGCGCTGGATCTGGCGTCCCGCACCCCGCTGAACTATCCCGTCCACCAGAACGTCTTCACAGCCGCGGCCTTCACCCCCGACGGCACCCAGTTGGCTACCGGCGGCTATGATGACGTCCTGAACCTGTGGGATGTGGCCACGGGAAGGCAGGTGGGAAGGGTGGGGCATCATCAGCACGCCGTAATGCATCTGGCGATGTCTCCGGATGGTCGACAGTTGGCTTCGGGCCAGGACGGACTGGTGCGCGTCTGGCGGTTGGCTCGCGACGCCGCGAGGATCTCCATCCTGCCCGGGGCCGATTCGTTGGCCCGGCTGTCGCCCGACGGACGGTTGCTGGTGGCGTCCGGCCTCAGCCATCGGGACGGGGCGCTCGTCCGAACTCGGGCCTGGAAGATTCCTTCGGGGGATCCCGCGGGACCGGAGCTGGATCCGGGAGGTGTGATCCTGGACGCCGGCTTTTCTCCGGACAACCGCGGGCTGGTGCTGGCCGTGAGCACCACTCCGGACCGGCGGCACCACGGATTTGAGACCGACGCCGGGTCGGGAAACCTGCAATGGTGGAATCCCGTGTCCGGGGATCGCCTGTCCGCGCCGATTCCCCTGCCTGCGGAACCCCGCGGAGTGGGCGTGCACCCTTCCGGAGATCCGGTGGCGGTGGTCTGCGGGGATGGACAACTCCTGGAGGTCTCGCGCGCCTCGGGCGCTTCAAACTCCGTCGTCTCGCGGTATCGGTTCCCGACCCCTTACGCCCCGTATGGCACCATGCACAACGGGGCCTGCGTTTACAGTCCGGATGGCCGCTGGCTGGCGGCATGGGGAGTGGGAGAGGGTCTGGCCGTGTGGGATCGACAGGAAAAGCGTCTGTGCGTCGACGTGGCCCCGGGAACGGGAACCGTCTTTGACGTGTCCTTCCACCAGGACACGCTGCTCGCCGCACGAATGAGCCAGAACAGCAGCCTCGACTTCCGGACTCTGCCGTCCGGGGCCCCGTCCGTCCCTTCCATCCCTTATCCCAACTGGCCCTTCCTGGCCCGGTTTGATGCGACGGGGGAACGGATCCTGGTGACCGGACGCGACCGCGCCGGGCACCTGTGGGACCGGCGCACCGGACAGCGTGTGGGACCGGCGCTGCCCCACAACGGGGAGGTGATGGCCGGTGCCTTTATACCGGCGAGCCCGTGGGTGGTCACGGGAGGACACGACGGGCTCATCCGGTTTTGGGAGGTGCCGAGCGGCATGCTGATCGGGCCGACGTTGGACGCAGGCGGAACGGTCCTCACGCTTCAGATCACGCCCGACTCCCGGACCTTGATTGCCTGCGGCAGCCTGGGGGGGCGGGTGGACCTCTTTGACTGGGACCGGTTGTTTCCGCGTCCGACGCTCGGGGTGGGCGACGCCCGGCGGCTTGCGGAGATTGAGGCTTCGGCGGTGATCAACGCCGAGGGCGGGCTGGTGCCCATGAGCGCGCGGGAATGGCTCGCACACTGGAGGGAGTTTCGTTCGCGGCATCCCGGGTTTTCCGACCATGCCGTGGCTCCGATCCCGCTGCCTTAACATTGTCCGCAACGAATCCCGGGAAACTTCATAGGAACCGGTGGCGTCATGCCTCGCTTCCCCATGAACTTCCGCGTACAACGTGTCCTGGCGGCCAGCCTGTTGGCCGCGGCTCTGCTTCCCGTCCCGGTCCCCGCAGCCCCCGCCGGTACCGCATTCGACTATCAGGGGCGTCTGGCCGAGTCCGGAGTCCCGGCGGAGGGGGCTTACGAGCTTCGTTTGTCCCTCCACGATGCCGCCACCGGAGGTGCCCTGGCGGGTCCGGTGTTGACCAATGCTCCCGTCGCGGTCTCCGGAGGTCTCTTCGTGACCCGGCTGGACTTTGGGACCGACGCCTTCAACGGCGAGGCGCGATGGCTCGAGATTGGCGTGCGACCGGCCGGCAGCGCAGTCCCCTTCGTCACGTTGGCACCACGTCAGGCATTGAGCCCGGTTCCGTATGCGCTCCGAGCCCTTGAGGGGAATGAAGGGCCTCCCGGCCCGTCCGGGCCGAAGGGAGACACCGGGGTTGCGGGACCGGCAGGTCCGCCGGGACCGCAGGGAATCCCGGGAGCGCCCGGTGCCACCGGACCCGTCGGACCTGTCGGACCCCAGGGTCCGCCAGGGGACGTTCTCGGCTGGAGTCTCACGGGAAACAGCGGGACCGATCCCGCCGCGAACTTTCTGGGGACCACCGACGACAAACCTCTGGTGTTCCGGGTGGGCGGCACCCCTGGACTCCGACTCCTGGTGGGGACCGCTCTGTTGGGAGATCGGGGCATCAACGTCCTTGCGGGCGACAGCGGGAATACGATCGCTGAAGGACTAGGAGTTGTCGGCGCAACGGTCGCCGGAGGCGGATTCCCCGGCTCGCCCAACAGGGCGGAGGCTCTGGGCGCAACCGTGGGGGGCGGCGGCGGCAATACGGCGGCCGGGATCGCGTCCACCATCGCCGGTGGATCGCTCAACCGGGCCGGCGGATTCGTTGCCACGGTCGGCGGTGGAACCGAGAACACCAGCTCGGGAGAAGTCGCCACTGTGGCCGGCGGCCAGAAGAATCAGGCGTCCGGTGAGGGTGCCTCGATCCCGGGTGGCATCGAGAACATCGCCGACGGGTTTGCCTCCACCGTCGGCGGCGGACAACGGAACACCGCGAGCGGAGCGAGGTCCTTCGCCGCCGGACTCGGAGCCAAGGCCCTGCACACCGGGTCCTTCGTCTGGGCGGATTCCCAGGGTGGCAATTTCGAATCCGAGGGATTCAACCAGTTC
>JAEUHD010000382.1 GCA_016793645.1 Verrucomicrobiales bacterium | reverse complement strand
CCGACCCCATGACCGAAGGCGCCGACCTGTATCGACTGGGCTGCTGGCTGCTCGCTCGGGAGAAACTCGTGCATCGGCCCCTGCGCCTGCTCGGCCTCGGGGTCAGCGGACTCCTCGAGATCCACGGCGTGCAACTCACGCTCAACCTCGACCCGGACCGCCGGAACCGTACCGGCGCGTCTCCGGTCCCCATGCCATGAACCCGTTTGAAATCCTCCCGGGAGTTCTTCGCTGGTCGGCGTACTCCCCGGCCCACAAGGTGGAGTTGACCTCGCACGCGGTGGTCACGCCGGACCTCACCCTGATCTTCGATCCGATCCTCCCCCACGCCTCCCTTCACCTGCCCGCATCGCTTCAGAGTCGCATCGTGATCACCAACGCCAACCATGAGCGCGACATGCTCGAAGCCTCCCGACTGTGGAATGCCGAAATCTGGGGTCCGCCCGGGGTCGAGTTCTCCCCGCCCATAACCTTCCAATGGGGCGACGGCCAGAGCGTTGGGCCCGGATGGCATCCCATTCCCCTGCCCGGGGGCGCGGACGGCGAGACGGCATTCCATTGTCCGTCCCGCTCCCTGATGGTCTTTGGCGACGCCGTGGTAAACCTCCCCGGACGGTCCCTGGAAATTCTCCCCGAAAAGTACTGCCGCGACCGGCCGCGCCTCGCCGCGGCCCTCCGAACACTGCCCGAGTTCGATCATGCCGTCTTCGCCCATGGATTGCCCCTGATGGAAAAGGCGGCGGATCGAATCCGATCCCTCGCCTAGCTGAGTCCACGGAAGCTTTGCCTCCCCCGCCGTCCCGTTCTAGCGTCCGGCCCTTGCATGTCGCCGCTGCCGTATGAACTCGCCCTCGCCCTGCGATACCTCCGGCCCAAGCGCACCTTTGTCTCGATCATCACGGTGATCTGCATCCTGGGCGTGGCCCTGGGCGTTGCGGTCCTGATCATTGTCATTTCCGTGATGACCGGCTTCGGGATCCAACTCCGGGAACGCCTGACCGGCTTCAGCGCACACATCCGGGTGGAGCGGACGGCTCCGGGTGCGATGAAAAACTGGAGGCAGGTCATGGAACGGATTTCCGCGATTCCCGGTGTCCGGGGGGTCGCTCCCTACATCAATGCGCAGGTCCTGATTGAAACGCAGCCGGACGCCGGAGCCGGCTCCCACGTCTTCGGCATCATCGCCCGGGGCATTGATCCCAAACTGGAGAGCCGGGTCTCGGATCTCACCAACAACGTCATCAACGGCCAGTTCCGACTCACCCCCAAGAGCCTCCTGCTTCCGGCCAGCCTCGCCGCCCAGCACCACATCCGGGTCGGCGACCGCCTTGATGTCTATTCCGTGCCCTCGTTCCGCCGGATGCGCGAGGCCCAGCGCCAGAAGCAGGACGAGGTGGTCACCGGCGATGAATACTGGGTGCGGGGTCTGCTGGATCTCGGAATGGAGGAACTCAACTCCTCCGTCGTCGTCACCTCGCTCGCGGACGGCGCCGATCTCTGGGGCGAGGGAGAGGGAGTGCAGGGACTGACGGTCATGCTCGACGATCCGGGCGACACCGCGACGGACCGGATGACCACCCGGCTGCGCTCGGAACTCGGACCCGAATTCGGCGTCGGCAACTGGCTGATGAGCAACCGGGCCTTCCTCGACGCGCTCACCACGGAGAAGGCGCTGATGTTCTACATCCTGTTCTTCATCGTGATCGTGGCCGCCTTCGGCAACATGAGCGCCCTGATCACCTTCGTTGTGCAAAAAACCCGGGAGATTGGGGTGTTGAAGGCGCTCGGGGCGCGCCCGGCCAGCGTGGCGCTGCTGTTCGTCGGACAGAGCGCCGTGGTGGGGATTCTGGGAGTCGCCAGCGGTTTTGTCCTCGGCATGCTGGCGCTGCACTACCGGAACGAGTTCCTCCACTTCATGAACAGCCGGCTGGGATTCGACCTGTTTCCGGCGTCGATCTACCAATTTGCGGGATTGCCCGCGCGGATCGTGCCGTCGGATGTCGCCATCATTTGCGGCGGATCCCTGGTGATCTGCCTTTTGGCCGGCGTCGTTCCCGCCCTCCGGGCCGCCTGGCTTCAACCCGTCCAGGCCCTGCGCAATGAGTAACCCCTGTCTCCAGGCCTCCGGCCTCCGAAAATCCTACGCCATGGGCCGGCGCACGCTGGAGGTGCTCCGGGGTGTGGACCTCACCGTGAATCACGGGGAGTTCCTGGCCCTGCGGGGAGCGTCGGGTGCCGGGAAGAGCACCCTGCTGCATCTCCTGGGCGGATTGGACCGCCCGGATGCCGGGGAAGTGCGCTTCGAGGGCACCCTGCTCAACCGATTGTCCGCCTCGGCACTGCCGGAATTCCGGAATCGCCACGTCGGGTTCGTCTTCCAGTCCTATCACCTGCTTCCCGAACTCGACGCCCTGGAGAACGTCGCCCTGCCCGCACGCATGGCGCGAAAGCCGTTCGGGCCAACCCTGGAGAGATCCCGTGAACTCCTGCACCGGGTCGGCCTCGGCGAACGGATGGAGCATCTGCCCGCGGAACTCTCGGGCGGGGAGCAGCAGCGCGTCTGCCTCGCCCGCTGCCTCGTCAACGAGCCAACCCTGATTCTGGCCGATGAACCCACTGGCAACCTGGATTCACGCACCGGCACGGAGATTCTCGAACTGCTGCTCCAACTGCGCCAGGAACACGGCACCACGCTGGTGATCGCCACCCACGACGCCCGGGTTGCGGAGCGCGCCGGCCGGGTGGTTTCCATGGCCGACGGACGGATCCTCGAGGGACCCGCCGTCGCCTGAGACGTCGAAACCCACGGGGCGCATCAGGACACTGCCCCCGCGCACCGGGAGCCGGTGGCCCGGAGTGTTCGTAGTGCAGGCTTTGGCCCGTCGCCCGGGACATCGTCCCCGTTGCGTCCGGATTCGAAACGCGGGAGGCTGTTGGTCGTTCCACCGAACTCCACACCGCCCCCGTCATGGACAAGCTCTCGCGCGTCGCCCGAATGCTGCAGCCCACTCTGATGGGGCTGGCGCTCCTGCTCGGGGGCATGGCGTTCTACCACTACCATTACGTCCCAGCCCGGGAGGAGGTTCAGACGAGCCGCCTGTTCCGGCATCTGATCGAGATCTCCGAGCAGGTCGCCCAGAAGTACAACAACCTCACCACCTGCCTCCAGAATGCGGCGGCCGCGATGCTCGAGAGCGCAGGTTCGGGAAACCAGGGGAAACAGGACCGGGACTGGAGTCCCTTGGTGGAGGGGGTGGAATCCTTCGTCCCGAACCTCACCATTCTTGGACATGATCTGCAGGACAAGACCAACGAGGGATTCGTGCGAACCGTGTCCGCTGAAATCCGCCGTTCCAATGCGAACAGTCCCCTGACCTGCCGCGTGACGTGGGAGACGAACCGTCTCGCCCTCTCCGCGCGGGTGTCGGTGGACTTCGCGGCACTCATGGCCGCCATCCTGTCGCGCCACGAATTTCAGGACGTCCTGCTGGTCTCCACCAATGGGCGCGTCCTGAGCCAGCCCGGGAATGGCCTGCCCCCCTTGGAGCGGCTTCCCAAACTCAGCCGCATGGCGGGCCCCGGACTCCCGGAGGCGACCACCAACCTGGTGGACCTTGCCGAAATCGTCGCCCCCACGCGGGCAGCCATCGAGATCTACGGACGGAGGTTCCTCGTCTTCCTGGTCCCGGTCGCCCTGCCCTTCGTCGAGGGCGGACAAGCCGGGCCCTCCGGACGCTGGCTCCTCGCGGGGCTGGTCGAGGAACGGGACCTCATTGAGCGGGCGCGTCCACTTCCGTACTTCGTGGTGTTCGGCTTCGTCGCCGCAGTGGTGCTCCTCGCCATTCTGCTGCCCTTCCTCAACCTCGTCACCTCAGGGGGACGCCATCCGATCCACAGCCAGCACCTCGTCTTTCTGGTGACCGCAACCCTCACCGGCACCTGTGGGCTCGTGGTGGTGGCGGCCCATATCGCCCAGCACCGGCATCAGGAGGCGCAACTGGATCTTTCACTGGATCGGTTCGCCCTGACCATTGATCGCAACTTCCGGCGCGAGGTGAGGGATGCCGTGACCTGGCTCTCGGGATTCGATACCAACACCCTCCCAGGCTCCCCCCTCGAATCCGCAGTCCGGGTCCCCAACCTCTCCGCCCATGCGTATTGGAGCTCACCGGCGGGCCGAGCCCATCCCGCCCCGATTCCCTCGGAACTCAAGGTGGTTCATTGGGATCAAGACAACGGGTTCCAGGCGGTCAAGTGGAGCACCACCAACAAGGTGACTCCGCGGGTGAATGTCGGGGATCGGCCCTACTTCAGCGAACTCAACACCGGACGAAATTTCCCGATCGATCTTTCCGCCGCCGAGTTCGGGGTGAAGCAACGGTTTTTCCTCCAACCCATCTACAGCCGTCTGCGATCGGAATACGTGCTCGCCTGCTCGATCCCGGCCCCCGTCCGGGCCCTGGGCGGATTCACCAACCTCGCGGTGGTCTGTGCCGAGTTCCAGCCCGCGTCGCTGATGAAGACGCTCCTTCCTCCCGGGTACCTCTTCGCTGTCGTGGATTCCGCCGGACGCGTCCTGTTCCATGGTGATGCCCGCCGGAACCAGCAGGAGGATCTCCTTGTGGAATGTGATTCCAATCCCCGTCTCGCCGCGGCGCTCGCGGGTCGGGGCGTGGATACCTTTTCAGGGGACTACTACCAGCGGCCGCACGATTTCCATGTGCGCCCGATGATCGGACTCCCGTGGATGGTGGTCGTGATGCGGGAACATCGGATTCTCGACTCGATCCGCGCATCCCAGGCCGCCGCCACCATCACCGTGCTGGCCGCCGCAGGATTCCTGGTCGTTCTCGTGCTGTGGTCCGCCGCTGCGCTCCGGCGACAACAGACGCGGCGCACTCCGGGAATCCCCCGCTGGCTGTGGCCCAATGAGGGATGCCTGAACGCGTACCGCAGTTCCAGCCTCGCCGGCGCCGCCCTGATCGTCGCGGCCGTGGCCCTGGAGTTCACCCAGTTCCGCCTGTCCGCGCATCCCGCCGTGGTCCTGGCTTTGGTCGGATCCGGACCCGCGCTGGTCCTGGTGTCCTGCCTCCGGTTCGCGCGCCAGACCCGACTCGACCCCAGGGGACGCCGGACCTTGTCGTCGCGCGCACATCAGCGGGAATACGTCCGCTGTCTCGCAATTTCCCTGGCCGTTCTGGTGATCCCGGCAGCCCTTGCCATGCACCGCGTCCTGGGGGAACTCGAGTCGGAACGCTTCGTGCGCTGGACACAATCCGCCCTGGGCGACTCCGCCTGGGCACGCATCCTTGAATCCAAGGCCCCCCCGGAGTCCGTGTCGCATTCCGGTCCAGGGGACTACCAATCCGTCTTCCTGGACACCCGAATGGAGTGGCAGGGGCCCCGGGAGGCTGAGGGGTTGCCCTGGATCAAATCGGGAACGGTTTTCGATCAGATCCTGCACGCGCTTCGTCGCGATTTCAGCTCAGGGGACAACCTGGGGACCCGGATGCACGGATGGGGAAGTTTCGCCGCCGGCGACACCAACTGGTGGACCGCCCGCCCTCCCGGATTCCAGGAACTGGTGGAGCGGCACTGGCACCCCACCGCGAGCGCCGGGACACTGAAAATCTCCTCCCGGGCACTGACCTTCCCGGGATGGGGCGGGCAGGATGGCTGGGTCCTCATCAGCCTCGCCGGTGTCGTCCTGGGACTCCTCGCGGCATGGCTGTCCGCCCGCTTCATCGCCACCCGGATGCTGCTCCTGCGGTTCATGTCCCCTGGGTCCGTCCCGCTTCCCAGCCTCGTCACCGCGGTGGCCGACACGGCGTCGGACACAACTCCCGCCTCGGAAACGATTCGAGTCTTCGCGGCATCCGAACGTCATCGGGTGCTGTGGGTGGGTGGGAAGGATCCTGGGCCTCCGGAGATTCCCCCGGGTTCCACCCTGGTGTGGGACCGTCGCGAAGAGCGCGGAGCCGCCTCCCCCGAACTCTCCGCCCGATGGATCCACGCCGCTGAGGACTTGGACTGCCAGGTCGTCGTGCTCGTATCCTCGGCGGCCGACGCCGACGCCGTCCGTCCGACAGCCGCCATCCATGCCGGCATCTGGAGCCTGCCCGCGCACGTGGATGCGACCGGGTCCGTGCTGATCGGTCTTGGACGCGAGTACGAAGGACGATGGAACCGGAGCACCCCCGGGGAGCAGCGAGTCCTCTGGGAGGTTGCCCGGACGGGATTCGAGGACGGCGCCAACCGCTCCCTGCCCGGATTGCTGCAGACCGGATGGCTGCGCCTGGATCCGAAGCTCGGAGTCTCGGGCGGTGCCTGGCGGCGCTTCCTTCGGGTCTCGACCCTGGTTCCGGCGTCCAGCGCGGATGCGAACACCACCGAATGGTCCGGCCTTCGCACCCTGCTGGTGGTCGGCGCCCTGGCCATCATGGCGTTCCTCATGATCACCCAACCGGATACCTGGCAGCGAACAACCGGAGTCGTCGCGGGACTGCTGGCCGGATTCAAACTCATGGGGGACTTTCTCGGCACGATCCGCAAGGAGGCGGCGGACACCGGATCCGACCGGTGACCGATCCGGGTTTCGGGACCGCGTGTGCGGGATTGGGATTGGCGCATCGACCGCTTCTGGGCGAGGCTGGGGGAAAGGTAGGACGCCCGGACGCGCACGCGTCCGCGTCCCATTCATGAAAGACCCGATACTCCACCTCCTCAGCCGCCCCGACTATGTCCCCGCCGATGCCGGGGAACTGCTCCGAAAACTGCGCCTCATCCCCGGAAGGCGCGCCGAACTGAATCAGGCCCTCGCGGACCTGGAACAATCCGGAAGGATTGCCCGCATCAAGGGAAACCGATTCGCACTGCCCCAGGCCGCGGACCTGATTCCCGGACGCATCCGGATGAACCGCCAGGGAAAGGGCTTTGTCGTTCCCGACGATCCCGGCATCCCTGAAATCACCGTACCGGAGGGCTCCTGCGGCACGGCGTTGCATGAGGACAGGGTCCTGATCCGCCTCGACCGCTCGCCCGCCACCCACCGACGCCCCGGCGGCGGAGGCCCCACCGGGACCGTTCTACGCGTCCTGGAGCGGCGCCGGACCCGGCTCGTGGGAACACTCCAGCGCAGCGCACGATTTTCCTTCGTCGTTCCCGATGACCCGCGGATTCCCCACGACATCTACGTGCCGGAACCCCGCGACGTCGGCCGCGCCGCCCGCGTCGGAGACAAGGTGGTCGTTGAACTCAAGGAATGGATCTCCCGGAACGCAAATCCGGAGGGCGAAGTCGTCGAGGTGCTCGGCCCCCCGGACGCGGAGGGCGTGGACATGCTGTCGGTGCTCCGCCAATACGATCTCCCCCTGCGCTTCCCCCCCGAGGTGCTCGACGAGGCGCGCGCCATTGGAACCAACGTCCAGCCGGCGGACCTCGCCGGACGCAAGGACTGCCGGAACCACCTGGTGGTCACCATCGATCCCGACGACGCCAAGGATTTCGATGACGCCATCGGCCTGGAGCCGCTTCCCCAGGGAACGTGGCGTCTTCGCGTCCATATCGCCGACGTCTCCCACTATGTGAAACCGGGCACGGCACTCGACGCCGAGGCCCGACGCCGCGGGAACTCCACCTACCTCGTGGACCGCGTCATTCCCATGCTGCCCGAGGCCCTGAGCAATGAACTCTGCTCCCTCAAACCGCAGGTGGATCGGTTGACGAAATGCGTCGAGTTCCGGATTTCCTCCGACGGACGCGTGCTGGAGTCCACCGCCTACCCCGCGGTCATCCATTCCCGCCGGCGCTTCACCTATCGAGAAGTCCTGGAAGTCCTCGGCCGTGCACCGTCCGGTCCGGTGGAGGAAATGCTTCACCAGGCCCACGGCCTCGCCCAAAAAATTCGCCGCAGGCGCTTTGACGCGGGGGCCCTGGAGCTGGACTTCCCCGAGATGAAGATCCGGCTGGATGATTCCGGACGCGTGGATCGCATTGAGCGAATTGAGAACGACGTTTCCCACCAATTGATCGAGGAGTTCATGCTGCTCGCCAATGAGGCCGTGGCGGCAAAACTGATCCAGGGCGGGCGTCCCACAATCCATCGCGTGCACGAATCCCCGGAGGAGCGCCGGCTCGCGGAGTACCGCGAGGAGGTCCTCGCCCACCGGGTGCCCTGCGGCAACCTCACCCGGCGCCCCGAGATCCAAAAGCTGCTCCGACACCTCGGCACCCTCGAACTCGGTCCCGCCCTGAAGATCGGATTTCTCAAGTCCCTCATGCGGGCCCGCTATGCGGTGGAGTCCCTCGGACACTACGGCCTCGCCAAGAAGCACTACACCCACTTCACCTCCCCCATCCGCCGCTACTCCGACCTCGTGGTGCATCGCTCCCTGTTCGAGCGGGTCCCCGCGAAAACGGGGGACATGCGCGACGTCGCGGAACACCTCTCGACCACGGAGCGAAACTCCGCCGACGCGGAACGGGACAGCAAGGACGTCAAACTGTTCTCCCACCTGGAGGCCCAGCTCGCGTCCGACCAACCCCAGCGCTACGGAGCCCTGGTGACCGACGTCCGCAATTTCGGGTTCTTCGTGGACGTGACCGAGCTGGCGATGAGCGGACTCGTTCCATTGTCGGCGCTGACGGATGACTTCTACCAATTCGATCCGGACCGTCTGCAACTGGTCGGGCGGCGCACCCGCCGGGTCATCCGCCTGGGAGCCCGCCTGGAGGTCCAGGTGGCCCGGGTGGACCGCACGAAGAAGCAGGTGGATTTTCGGCTCGCAGGAGCCGTCCGCCCCCGCACCGCGGGCCGGACGACACCCCACGGCGGACCCCAACGAAAACCCTCCGGCACCCCGGTGCGAACGGGAGGTCGGGGCCCCGCCACGGCGTCCGCGGGACGCAACCGCGGTCCCGCCCGGCCGCTCCCGAAACGCCCGGGCAACCTCCAGAGTCCCCCCGGCGGGCGGTCTTCCCGGCGTGGGTCCTCCGGTCGAGGCGGCACCGCGGCACGTCCCGGTCCGCAACGTCCCCAAAGCCCCCGGCACCGCCGCGGCGGACAATTCCGGCGCCCCGGATCAGGCCAGTAGTTCGCGGATCACCCGAGTCTCCTCCACACCCGTCAGGCGCTGGTCGAGACCCTGATACTTGTAGGTGAACCGGTCGTGCCGGATCCCCAGCAAATGGAGGATCGTGGCGTGGAAGTCGCGGACGTGCACCGGATTCTCGACGATGTTGTACGAGAAATCGTCCGTCTCCCCGTACACCGTCCCGCCCTTCACGCCGCCGCCCGCCATCCACAGGGTGAAGCAGCGCGGATGGTGGTCGCGTCCGTAGTTCTCCTTCGAGAGTCCGCCCTGGCTGTAAATGGTCCGGCCGAATTCCCCGCCCCAGATGATGAGGGTGTCCTCGAGCAATCCCCGGGACTTGAGATCGTTGATCAATCCGTAGGTGGCCTGGTCCACATCCTTGCACTGCATCGGCAGCCGCCCGCCGACGTTGCTGTGATGGTCCCAGTTGTTGAGGTAGACTTGGACAAACCGCGTCCCCCGCTCCACCAGCCGCCGGGCCAGGAGACAGGTATAGGCGTAGGTTCCGGGTTTGCGGGCCTCCTCGCCGTAGAGTCGGTAGGTGGACTCGGGTTCCCGGCCCACGTTGGTCAACTCGGGAACGCTCGCCTGCATGCGGAACGCCATTTCAAACTGGCGGATCCGGGTCTGCGTTTCCGGGTCGCCCACCTGCCGAAAATTCAACTCGTTCAACTTCTGAAGCCCGTCGAGCTGCATCCGGCGCAAATCCGGGGAAACACCCGGGGGATTGTTGATGAACAGGATCGGATCGCCCGCACTGCGGAACGAGACGCCCGCATGTTCCCCAGGCAGGTATCCGCTGGACCACAGCCGGGCACTGATCGCCTGAATCTGCTCCTTGTTGGTCGGCTCCGCCACCAGCACCACAAAGGTGGGAAGATTCTCGTTCATCGAACCCAGTCCGTAGCTCACCCAGGAACCAATGCAGGGGCGCCCGGAATTCATGTTCCCGGTCTGCATGTGGCAGATGGCCGGCTCATGATTGATGGCCTCGGTGTGCATGGACCGGACGAAGCACATGTCATCCACGCATTTCGCCGTGTACGGCAGCAGCTCCGTGTTCATCCACAGTCCTGCCGATCCCACCTGGCTGAAGCGAAACTTCGAGGGAGCAATGGGGAACCGGGACTGTCCGGACGTCATCGTGGTCAACCGCTGTCCCTGGCGGATCGAATCCGGAAGGTCCTTGTCGTACCACTCCGCCATCTTCGGCTTGTGGTCGAAGAGATCCATCTGGGACGGCCCGCCCACCATGTGAAGGTAAATGACCCGCTTTGCCTTCGGCGCGAAGTGGGGCGCCTGGAACGATTCGCCCGAGGCGGCTGCCCAACCCGCAGTCCGATCCCCAAAAAGTCGGACCAGGGCGGCGTATCCGAGGGCATTGCGCCCCCGGGAAAAGAACTGACGCCGGGTTTCCACCAGTTGGGCTTCACTCCATGGGTCCATAACGCAATAGGTACCCACTTGGACGCCCTCGCGAAAGGTGGAATTCGATCCCGTATCTCCCCTGGGAGGGTGGCGGAGAGGGGCGCCTCCGGAGTTCAATGCATCGGAACCCGCGCCCGCCCCCCCGGCTCCCGGGTGGGCGCCCCCAACTACTTCAGGGCGCTCACGTGGCCGTCATTGTACACGGCGTTCTTGGTTCCGGACACCTTCACGCCGGTGGTGAGGGCGTCATTGGTGCTGGCGGCGGTCACGCGGGATGCGCTGTGCCAACTGCTGAAGTCGTACATCAACGGCATCTGCGAAACGATGAACATGCGACTGCTCGTCTTGCCGAGCTTCTTCCCGTTGAAGTAGGGGTTCCACTCATAGCTGGTTCCCTCGGCGAGAAAATAGCCAAAGCGCTTGCTGCTGCCGTCGTCATAATAACGAACATCCAGCGGACATTTGAAAACGCTGTTCCCGGGCTGGTTGGTGCCCGTCCCGTAACCCAACTGCGGCGCCAGGACGTCGGCGATGCGCGGCAATCCGTTCGTTCCACCGGGCCCGAGCGACGGAAGCGGCTCCGCGGCCGGCAGGGTGTCCTGATTGTCCCCGGCGTAGGTCATCAGGGCGATGCCCAATTGGCGCAGGTTGTTCAGGCAGGCAATATCCTTGGCCTTGCGCTGCGCCTTGCCCAGGGCGGGCATGAGCATCCCGGCGAGGATCGCGATGATGGCAATCACCACGAGCAGTTCGATCAGGGTGAAGGCGCGGTTCCGGGAAGGGACGCGGTCAACGGGGGAGTTCATCGTGCTTGGGTTTGTGGAATTCAAAAGTCAGTCACAGAAGTTCAACGGGGACCACCGCCGCCACCACCGCGGCCTCCGCCGCCTCCGCCGCCACCCCCGCGCCCGCCCCGTTGCCGGCGCTGCATGGCCCGCTGCTCGGCGGAGGAGTTCTTGATGCCGCTGAGCATCCGCTGCGTCGCCCGTTCCTGCATTTCCTGAGTGGGTTGGAAATTCTCCATCCGCTGACGCATCTGCTCAAAGTCCGGACGCACCCGGGCGACCTCGTCGCCGCCCTGGGGGGGAGGTTGAAAGCCACCCCGGGCTTCGAGCGCGTAGATCTTGGCCCACTTCCGGTTCACATACTTGGCCAATTGGGCGACGGCAGCGTCCATCGGCGCGTCCTGGATGTTGAGCTGGACGGTTCGGAAGGTTCCATCCTCGGGAACCACCTTGACCCGGCCAAAGCGTCGAAACTCGGAGGCGGCTTCGACCGGCGTCTCACCCTTGATGTCGAGCGTCACCTTCGCCGCAGTCGAGGGAATGTCATTCATCATGCCAAAGGGACCTCCGCGTCCCCCTCCGAATCCACCACCAAAACCTCCCGGTTGCGCCCCCGGAGCCGTTCCCCCTGCAGGATCCGAACCCGCACCTCCCGCACCCGCATCCGTGCCCGCCATTCTCGCGGCCATCGCGGCGAAGTTCGGACGGGCATTCCAATTGGTCCAGCCCAGTTGCGGCGGCGGCACCTCTCCGGACGCCACCCGCTTGGCAAGGGCAAGCTTGGCCCGGGACGTGTACAGCGGGTAGGCAACGGTAAAGCGTCCGTTGGCCTGCTCCGCGATCAATGCCAGCACCCCCTCCAACGGCTGATCCTCGACGGCAAAGGTGACCCGGTTGGTGAGATCCTTGTGCACGGTGATCGGCTCCCAGGTCTGCCAACGGATCTTCCGCGCCACATCCTGGACCAGCATGTTGTGCACATCGAGGGTCACGATGTTGAGATGCGCCCGCCAGGCCCAGCGGCCCACATAGGCGACCACGAGGACCAGGGCGGAGGTGATAAGCAGCGTTCGACGGCTCATGATCGTATCCAGGAAGAGCACCCGAGCGGAAAATGGTTACAGGAGGGCCGAAGGAATTACGGCCGCGGAAGATTCCGGTCCGGCGAACCGGCCGCCGAGGGCAACCCGGCCAAGCCACAAACCGACCGTCGAATTCCTTCGGTTCAAAAGGGGTGGACGTGCCTGGCGCGCCCCGCCCCGCGAATCATTTGTTCAGCGTCTCGTCCAGGTTCAGGAGCTGGTTGGCCACCATCGTCAGGGCGGCCAGCTGCATCGGCGCGATGGAGGCATCCGCCTTGGATTCCCCCACAGAAAGAAGCAGGGCGGCGGCATCCGGTTCGACGGAATATTGGCGAACCAAGCCATCGTACGTCCGCCCCACAACCTGTCGTTCCTCCGGTCGCAACGGTCGCCCCAGCACCCGGCTGGCCATGAAATCCACGGCGCGGTTCGTGTCGCCTCCCCCCGCCGTCCATGCGTGCTCGGCCAGTTTCCGGGCGGCCTCAATCATCTGCGGATCATTCAACGTGGCCAGGGCCTGAAGCGGCGTGTTGGTGCGTTCCCGGCGGGTACACGACACCTCCCGACTCGGGGCATTGAAGATGTCCATCGACGCCGGCGGCGCCGCCCGCTTCCAAAAGGTGTACAGGCTGCGCCGATACAGGGAATCCCCGGAATCCCGCTCATAGCGCTTCGTATTGCTCTCCGGCATGGCCACCGCCTCCCAGACCCCGGGAGGCTGATAGGGCTTCACACTGGGACCTCCAATCCTGGGAACCAGAAGTCCGCCCGCGGCCAGCGCATAGTCGCGGACCATTTCGGCGTCCATGCGAAACCGCGGACCGCGGCTCAGGAGACGGTTGCCCGGATCCCGTTCCAACTTCTCCGGGGTCACCCGGGCATCCTGGCGATAGGCCTTCGATTCCACCATCAGTCGGAACAGGTGCTTCACATCCCAGCCGCTTTCCCGGAACTCCACCGCGAGCCAATCCAGCAACTCGGGATTCACCGGCGTCTCGCCCATGATGCCAAAGTCCTCGGTCGTCTTGACCAGCCCGACCCCGAACAACTCCTGCCAGAAGCGGTTGACCGTGACGCGCGCCAGCAGGGGATTCTCCGCGGCCACCAGCCATCGGGCGAGCCCCAGCCGATTCCTCGGGGCTCCCTCCGGCAACGGATTCAGGGTCGCCGGAACATTCGCCTCCACCGCGTCCTTCTTTTGGTCGTACTGGCCGCGAAACAGCAGGTTCGCCATCGGCGTGGAATCCATTTTCTCCGATTGGACATGGGTAACCGGATACTTGAGCCGGATGCCCTCCTTCTCGGTTTCCAGTGCGGCCATCCGGGCCTGGGCCTCCTGGAACGGGCCATGGCGGGTCGTCAGGAAGTACTCCAACAACTCCCGGCGAACCTCGGGCTTCCAATCCGATGCCGGCACCCCGACCAGGGTCCTCAGGAGGGACTGGCGCGCGAGGGCAGTGACTTCGGCGGGCGCCAGCGTTCGGGAATAGAGTCGGAGATCCTGGAGACCGACACCGTCGAAGTGGCTTCCCCCGCTGCGCTGGGCAAGGGTGAAGGGTGCGTCGGTCCGGATGCTGCCGGTCACTCCCTTGCTGTTTTCGACCTCGGTTTCCGCCGCCGCTCCATCCACATACAGCTTCACCCCCTCGGGTTTGCCCGATCCGTCATAGGTCACGAACACATGCTGCCACTGGCCCTTCCGGGCGAGCCGCTTCTGGGTCCGAACCTTGAGGGCATTATCCGGCCAGGCACTGACAATGTGCGTCGCGAACTGGCCCTGTTGGATCCACAGATCCCAGCCGCGATACGCCTTGTTCTCGGGCGCCATGCGGGCAAAGACCGCGGCCGTCTCGTTGTAGTTGGGCGGGACGTAGACCCAGGCGCCATAGGAGAACGCCTGGCCCGCGTCAAAATCGCCCACCTCCGGAAACGAGGCGCTGACCCCCTTGGCGAAGAGGGGGGCCGGACCAAAAAACGCGTTGGTCGCCAGCGTGAGGGCGCCCACCGGCGTGGTCCGGATCTCCCTGCCCTCCCGCACCGCGCCCAGGGACTCCACGGAGCCATCCGCCAACGGGGCGCGAAAGGTGAGATCTCGGATCGCCAATTCCCGCTCGATGTCCTCCGGCCGGATCCCCGCCACCCACGACTCGAAGGCCGCTTCACCACTCTTGCGAACCTCACCCACAGTCTGCTTGGCCGCTTCAATCTCCCCAGGCAGCGCCTTCCAACGGGCCAGGTCCGCCTCATCCCCGATCACCACGAGGCTGGGATTGGCCCCGTCCTTCACGTTGCCGTCGAATCCGGATTGCCGGGTATTCCGGAAAAATGCGGCCATCGAATAGAAATCCCGCATCGTGAACGGATCGAACTTGTGGTCATGACAGGCGGCGCAGTTCGCGGTCAGCCCCAGGAAAACCCAGCCCGTGGTGGTGACGCGATCATTGGCGTAGGACGCCAGGTTCTCCTCCTCGATCGTCCCGCCTTCGTTGGTGGTCATGTTGCACCGGTGGAATCCGGTGGCCACCCTCTGGTCCTGGGAGGGATCGGGCAGGAGATCGCCGGCGAGCTGTTCGACGACAAATTGATCAAAGGGCTCGTTGCGATTGAACGCCCGGATCACCCAGTCCCGATACGGCCACATCTCGCGGTAGTTGTCGAAATGCAGGCCGTGGGTGTCCGCATACCGGGCCGCATCCAGCCAGTACCGGGCCCGATGTTCCCCCCACTGGGGGGAATCCATCAGGCGCCGCACGTAGCTCCCGTAGTAGTCCGGAGAACGGTCGGCCACAAAGGCCTCAACCTCCGCCGGGTCCGGGGGAAGCCCGGTGAGATCGAGGGACAGGCGCCGCGCGAGGGTGCGTCGGTCCGCCTCGGGATTCATGGCCAATCCCCGGGTCGAGAGCTTGGCGGCGATGAAGGCGTCGATGGGATTCCGCTCCACCGTCCCGGTCCCCGGGACCTCGGGCAGCGGCGGCCGAACCGGAGGAATAAAGGACCAGTGCGGCTGCCAGGAGGCACCCTGGAGGATCCACTGCCGCAGTACCTCCCGTTGCTCCGGCTTGAGCTCCTTGTGGGAGTCCGGGGGAGGCATCTGCTCCTCGGGATCCGTCGTCACCAGCCTTTTCCAAAGGGCGCTCGCCTCCGGATTGCCCGGGACCACGACGACACCCTCCTTCTTGGTTTTCCCGAACAGGCCCTCGCGGGTGTCGAGACGCAGACCCGCCTTCCGGGATCCAGGGTCGGGCCCATGGCACGACAGACAATTGTCCGAAAGCAGCGGCCGGACATCGTGATTGAACTGAAGGTCTCCCGCATCCGCGGTCCGCAGGGCCGCGGACAACAGCAGGACCCGCATCAACGCCCTCCCGGGGCTCCAGGACCAAAATGACTCAACCATAGCGATTCAAGGGGACCCACAGGGAAACCCGCCCCCGTCCCGGAAGCAGGCCCGTCGGGTCTGCAGGGGTCCGACGAAAGGAATGCGCGCCCTCATCAATCCGGTTTGGGGCCAACAGACCCGGGGAAGTCGTCAGGGTCCACGGCCCGGACTCACTTTCCGAACTCAAGGCACACCGCCTCCTTGGTGCTCCGCGCATAGACCCGGCCCTTGCTGATTGCGGGCGTGGTCCAGCACTTGCCCTCCAGGACCTGCGCGCGCGCCAACTCGTGAGACCCGGAGGGCGTGGGTTCGATGAGGACCAACTGCCCCGCATCCCCCAGCGCCAGGATGCCGCCGTTGACACGAATCACCTGTCCCGGTCCGAAGCCAGCCTGGTCCCAGAGCACCTTCCCGGTCCGGATGTCCACGCACTTGACCGGACCGCTCCCATACTCCTTGAACTGGAACATGCCATAAAGATGTCCGTCCTGAAGCACCGGCGTGGACCAGTGGTTGGCGAGCGGGTTGTTGCCTTCGAACCGATACACCGGTTCCACCTTCCAGGCGTCCCCGGTCCGGGACACACGACAGGCGCCGGCACCCACTCCATAGCCCGCCGAGCAATAGACCAGGTCCCCATCGACCACCGGGGAAGCGGCCGTGGATGTCCGGAACGGAAATGCAAACCGCCACAGTTCCTTCCCCGTCTTCGGCTCCACGGAGAGCAGTCCGGACTTCAGGAAGAAGATGACCTGCCGCTGCCCCTGGAGGGTCGCGGGCGTGGGGGTGGCGTGGGTCATCGTTTCGTCAAACGCCTTCCAGGCAACCTTGCCGTCCTTCTTGTGGAACGCGATGAGGGATTCGCCGGCCCCGCCGCCGGCCACCAAAACCAGGTCACCCTCCACCACGGGCGACGCCGCATTCTGCCAGGTGATGTTCCGTCCCGAGAACTCCTTCATCAGGTCGTGCTGCCACAGCACATCCCCGGATTTGGCGTCGATGCAGGACACCACCAACTTCGCGGAGGTCACGTAAACGCGGTCCCCATCCAGGGTCGGGGTGGATCGGGGACCGTCCCCGCCCTTGTTGTCGTTGGTTCCGCTGTCACCCCCGCCATCATACTTCACGGATCCCAGCGTCCGGACCCAAAGGTCCGCGCCCGTGTCGGCATTCCGGGCGACCAGCACCTCCTGGGGTGCCCCTTCCACCTCCCGAAGCTCCAGCGTCCACGCGCGGCCACCGCCCACCACGAATGAGCTGAATCCCTTCGAACTGGGAACCTTCCACAGCACCTTGGGCCCTCCTGCCGGCCAGGACTTGGGAATCGATTCCGGGGAAGAGCCGTCCCCGTTGGGTCCGTGGACACCGGGCCAATCCGCGGAAAATCCGGTGAGTGCGACGGTGGCGGAGGCAACAAGGAGCAGGGACGGGATTCGCATGGGTAGGTCAGCGTTGGGTGGATAGTCCCCGTGATCGCGCGAAATTCAAGGACTGCCGGAGTCCTCGGCTTGCGACGCCCCCGGAGCTACCAAACACAGGTCGCCGCCGCTCCGGCGGGGAGGGTCAGGGGCAATCCTCCGGCCTCCGCCCGAACCACCAACGTCCGCGGCACCCGGTCGCGATTCAGAACCACCAGCACCGTCCGACCCTCGGGAGTTCGGAACGCCACGTTCGGCAGCCCCTCCACCACCGAGGACTCGATCCGGACCGATCCCGGCCTCACAAACTTGGAGGCATGGGCGATGATATAATAGGCCGGATTCCGCACCACCCGGTCGCCATCCAGGGTCAGTGCCCCCAGACACCGGTCGCATCCGCCCCGGTCCGTATGAGGCCCGTTCTTCGGATCCGCCGCCAGGTTCCATTCCAGCACCGTCCGGCACCAATTCCGACTGGCACCGACCACCACTTCCGTCAGGTGCCACCCCAGATCCCCGACCAGGCTTCCCGGCGCGCCAATCCATTGCTCGGTGAAATACAAGCTTCGGTCCGGATAAGCCTCGTGGACCCGGCTCAACGCGTCGATGGACCCCGCATACAGGTGGAAGGCGGATCCTTCCACAAAGGATCGCGCCCCGGGATCCGCAAGAACCGTCAGCGGATAATCCGGACGGTCCGCATTGTGATCATAGCAGACGATCTTCGTCTTCAGCGCCGCCGTCCGAAACGCCGGACCGAGGTGATCCCGGATGAACTCCGCCTGCTCGGCAGCCGTCATCTCCATGCTGGGATTGTTGTCCGGATTCAGCGGCTCGTTCTGGATCGTAAGTGCGTCGACGGAGATGCCTTCCGCCCTCAGGGCCTCCACGTACTTCACGAGGTACCGTGCGTAGACCCCGTAACAGTCCCGCTTCAGATGTCCGCCTTTGGAATCCCCATTGGTCTTCATCCAGGACGGCGCCGTCCACGGGGACGCCATGATCCCGACCCGCGGGTTCACGGACAGGATCTGTCGTAGGACGGGGATCACGTCGGTCCGGTCCGGCCCCAGGTCAAAGCGGAGCAGGTCCGGGTCGGTCTCTCCCGGCGCCAGGTCATCGTAGGTGAAGACGCGGGGATTCAGATCCGAGGCACCGACGCTGATCCGAAGGTAGCTCACACCGATGTTGGTTCCGCCGGCGGCAAACAACTCGGTCAGCAGGGACTCCCGCGCCGCGTCGCCCATGGCCCGGATCAATTGGGCGCTGCCCCCGGTCAGGGTGAATCCGAACCCCACCATCTCCTGAAAATGACGGCGCTCGCTGACCTCCAGACCCGTCCCGGTCACCGCAGCCGCAGGCCCAAATTCGCGGGGAGCCGCCTGCCGTTCAAACCGGGCCGTGCCCCCGGGATCCGTCAACCAGACGGCCACGGGGGTTGCCGCCCGGAGGGTGGGCACCTGCAGTCCCATCAACGTCAGCGCACCGCCCAGACAGATTGAAGACCACGATTTCATCGGTTCGAAGGGACCCGGGACGCTGCGCCATGCGGAGCGTTTGCGGGGCGTTTCGGACCCTACTCCGCGGGCATCGGCGTCCGCAACCGGGCAATCGCCTACGAACCGGCAGCGAGGCGATCCAGACGGGCCAACACCTCCCCCGCCAGGACCTCGTACGCGGCGGCACCGGCGCTGTAGCGGTCATAGTGGATGATGGGCTGCCCAAAACTCGGGGCCTCCGCCAGACGCGTCGTGCGCGGAATCACCGTCTCAAAGACGCGATCCCCGAAATGCTGCCGCACCTCGCCCACCACATTCTGCGACAGTCGCGTCCGGGCATCATACATCGTCATGACGATCCCCAGGATTTCCAGGCGCGGATTGATACCCGAATCCCGGACCTGCTGAAGGATCCGGGAGATCATCGCCACCCCTTCGAGGGCGTAGTACTCGCATTGGAGCGGCACGACCAACCGGTCGGCGGCCGCAAAGGCGTTGAGCGTGATGAGCCCCAGCGACGGAGGGCAATCGATGAGGATGACATCAAACCGGCTGTCCTCGCGGAGCGGTTCCAGCACACGCCGCAGCCGGTTGAGGTGATCCTCACCCCGCGCCAACTCCACCTCCGCACCGCACAAATCAAATTCGCTGGGGATGACGGACAATCCCGGGAAGGCCGTCGGACGGACACGCTCGGAAAGGGTTCCCTCGCCCATCAGGGGACGATACACACTGCCACCCTCCGCCTTCTCGAGGCCCAGTCCGCTGGTCGCATTCGCCTGCGCGTCCAGGTCCACGAGAAGCACCCGGCGTCCCTGCCCCGCCAGGCAGGCGGCCAGGTTCACCGAGGTGGTGGTCTTTCCAACGCCTCCCTTTTGGTTGGCGACAGCGAGTACGGGAACGGACATGCGGGAAGGGTTCGGGCGCAGGTCTCAAAGCTCAACGCTCAAAATCAACCTCCGCCCGGGAATTCGCGTTCCGGCCTGGGTTGCGCTGCGTCCGGGGATTCCGGAAAACAAAACGGGGCCGGCAGCGATGGCTGCCGGCCCCAAAAACTCGGGTCCCTCGGACCAGGTTACTTGGACTTCTCGGTCTTGGATCCCTTGGATCCCTTGGTCGCGGGGGCTTCGGCGTCGGCGTCAGCAGCAGCCCGCTTTCCACGCTTTTCGGTCTTGGGCGCCTCCGCCGGGGCGGCTGCCGCGGCGACCTCCGGCAGCGGATTGCTGCTCTTGACCACCAGCTTGAGGCTGCACCGGACGTCCGGATGAAGCCGCAGCTCCACCTCGTGCTCTCCCAGGGTGTGAATCGGCTTCTCCAGATGGATCTTCCGCTTGTCGAGAGCCACATCGAGCTGCGTCTTGAGCGCGTCCGCGATGGCACCCGAGGTGATCGAGCCGAACACCTTGCCGTCGTCGCCCGTCTTGACCGCGAGGGTCAGGGTCACGGCGGACAGGCTCTTGGCAAGCTCGCTCATGGTGCTGAGCTCCTGCGCTTCGCGCTCGGAACGGCGCTTGCGGAGATTCTCCACCCACTTCTTGTTGCCCTGGGTCACCGGCACGGCCAGTCCCTGCGGGATGAGAAAATTGCGGGCGTATCCGGCGGAGACCGCGACGTGGTCGGACTCGCCGCCCAGACCAACGACGTTCTTGATGAGGATGACTTCGGATTTCGGCATAAATGGATGCGATTGAAATGGGACGGATCGAAAAATCAGAATGGGACGTCGTCCTCCTCGGGGGGAGGACCGTCGTGTCCGGAATCACCGCCGGACGCGGGTGCGGATGCAGGGGAGGCGGGCGCGGAGTGACCGGACGACGGCGGACCGCCGGCGGGACGCCCCTCGGCGCGGCCCCCGACAAATTGGAAATTCTCCATGACCACGCGGATCGCCGAGCGCTTCTGGCCGGACGTCTTGTCGTCCCACTGGTCGAGTTTCAGCCGCCCCTCCACAAACAGGGGATTTCCCTTGCGCAGATATTGGGCGATCAGCTCGGCCTGCTTTCCCCAGGCATCGATGTCCACAAACGTGACCTCCTCCCGGGTCTCCCCGGTGTCCGTCTTGTAGGATCGATTGACCGCCAACCCGAGACGCGCCGAGGCCGTCCCCTTGGGGGTATACCGGAGCTCAGGATCCCGGGTGAGATTACCGAGAAGGATCACCTTGTTGTAGCTGGCCATGGGGGCGGGGGCTGGGTGTTTGCCGGAGGAAAAGGCCGGTGCCGCCGGTTCAGGCGACCGGCGCGGGTGTCGCAGCCGACGAATTCTTCGACGCCTCGCTGAACAGGACCCGGTAAACCTCCTCGACGTGGGTGAACTTGCCGGGCAGCGCGGCGATGGCCGCCGGAAGGGCCTCGAAAATCACGTTCACATAATGTCCGCCGGTCACCTTCTTGTCGGTGACCCGGACAAACGGACGCTTCTCCATCTTCTGCACGTTCTGCACCTGGGCGCCCGTGCTGGCGATGATGGACTTGACCTTTTCGACGGCTTCGTTGAGGCCGTCCTCGCGGCCGGCGAGATCCAGAATGAACAATCCTTCGTAGCGTTTCACTGCGTTTTCCTTTCTGCGTTCACTGACGTGTCCGGAGCGGCCTGCGCCGCCCCGTTATGGCGATTCATCGCCGGTGCGATTCCTTCGGTGGCCCAGCATTCCACCTGGGTGGCCGCCCGTTGCAACATCAAATCCCAACCGGGGCGATCCTCGTCGGCCAGTCGTCCAAGGACGTGGCCCACGAGATCGCGTCGGGTCTGTTGCGGCCGGGCGATGCCGAGCCGGAGGCGGGGATAGGACCGGGTTCCCAAATGCTGCTCCACGGATTCCAATCCGTGGTGCCCACCCGGGCTTCCCTCGGGCCGGAGCCGAAGGGTGCCGAGCGGAAGATCCGCATCGTCCACCAGCACCAGGATCCGGTCGGGAGCGACCTTGTGAAAGGCCGCCACCCGTCCCACCGCCTCACCACTGGCGTTCATGTAGGTCTGGGGCCGGCAGAGAATCCACCGCCGACCCGCAAACCGGCATTCCGCCAGACTTGCAAAGAACTTCTTTTCGATCCGCCACACCCCGCCCCAGCGATCCGCGAGGCGTTCGGCCAGCATGAAGCCGGCATTGTGACGGGTTTCCCGGTACTCGGATCCGGGATTTCCCAGACCCACGATCAGACCGGATGCATTCACATCGGGAAGGCCCGGCCGGTCCCGTGGATTCCACGGGACCGCGCCAGTCCCGGATTACTTCTTCTTGGCGGCAGCCTTGTCGCCGGGTTTCGCGGCGGCGGCAGCGTCGTCCTTCTTCTCCTTGATCATCTCGGGCTGCTTGGCTTCGCCCGCAGCGGCCGCGGCGCCTTCGGCGGGGGCCGCCGTGGTCTCCGCCTCCGCCGCCACCGGTGCGGCCACGGCGAACACGGGAATCTTCTTGTCGCCCAGAAGCTCCACGCCCTCCGGCGCCGCGATTTCCCCGATGTGCAGCGTGTCGCCCACCTTCAGGGCGCTCACGTCGACATTGATATGATCCGGCAAATCCTTCGGCAGGCAGCGAACCTTGAGCCGGAACCGGACGTGCTCCAGGGTTCCTCCCCCGGTCTTGACACCTTCCGGCACTCCGACCGCCTCGACAGGCACTTCAATCGTCACCTTCTCGTCCGCCTTCACCTCGTGGAGGTCCACATGGAGCGTGGCCCCGGTCAGCGGGTGATGCTGCACGTCCTGGACAATGGCCAGACGGGCGGGCTTGTCGTCCCCGGACACCGTGAGGTCCACCAGGATGATCTCCGAATGGGCCTTGTGCACGATGAGCTCAAACTCCTTCGCGTCGAGTTCGAGGCTTTGCGGGGGATTGTGGCGGCCGTAGATGACTGCCGGGATCCGTCCGCCGGCCCGGACCTTGCGGGATCCTTTGCGACGGAACAGGGTGCGCGAGTTCGCGCTGAGGGCGATCGATTTCATGTCCAAGTCGTATCTGCAGGCGCCCCACCAGCCCGACGCTTCTGCGCCGGCACCGAGTGCAGATCCCTTCCCTGGGGGAAACGATCCGGGCTAGCTGGTGCGCCCACCCTTAAACTCAAACAATGACGTGACACTCGAATTCCGGTGGATGCGATGAATCGCCTCACCGAGCAACGTGGCCACGGACAATGTTGTGATGTTTATTCCGGGGTAACCGGAGCGCGCGACCGTATCGGTCGTGATCAATTCGTCAATAGATGATTTCTTGATCCGCTCCAATCCGAGGTCGGTCAGCAGGGCGTGGGAGACGCAGGCAATGATGCGCTTGGCCCCCCGCGACTTGAGGAGATTGGCGGCGCTCGTGAGGGTGCCCGCGGTCTCCGTGAGATCATCCACCAGCAGGACATTGCGCCCCTCAATGTCGCCGATGACCGCCGTGGCCTCGGTCTCCGTCGGACTCTTCCGGCGCTTGGCCACGATGGCGAGTTCGGCGTCCAGCCGCTGTGCATACGCATAGGCCATCTTGATGCCCCCGACGTCGGGGCTCACCACCACCAGGTTCTCCAGCTTCTTGCCAAGGAGATACTCGTAGATCACGGGAGCGGCGTACAAGTGGTCCACCGGGATGTCGAAGAACCCCTGGATCTGCTGGGCGTGGAGATCCATGGTCAGGATCCGTCCCGCGCCCGCGGCCACCAGCAGATTGGCCACCAGCTTGGCGGTGATCGGAACCCGCGGCTGATCCTTTCGGTCCTGCCGCGCGTATCCGAAAAACGGCAGCACCGCCGTGATCCGGGTCGCACTCGCCCGGCGCAGCGCGTCCATCATGATGAACAATTCCATCCAGTGCTGGTTGGCCGGGGGGCTCGTGGACTGGATGATGAAAACGTCCTCACCACGCACATTTTCATCGATCTTCACAAACGTCTCCCCGTCGGGAAACGTGCTGACCGTGCACTTGCCCAGGGGCACCTGCATGGCTTCACAAATGGCCTTCGCCAGCAAAGGATTGGAGTTGCCGCTGAAGATTTTCACAATGGCGGTTGGAGGGGACAGGATTCCGATCCCGCAGGGCCGCCGCGCCGGGCGCCCGCCGTCGGATCGTGTGACGGCACGGTAACAACCGACCCCCGAGCGGCAAGGTTGATTTTGGATTCCCCCGGGAAATCGTCCCCGGCGCTCCCGGATTACCCGCGCAGCCGCAATCCGCTTGCCGCGACTTCAGGGCACCCGCTTAAATCACGCCTTTCCGGCCGCGCCGCGGCCCCACTACCAGAAGCACGAATTCCGAATCCAGGCTCGCGCCTCACTCACCCCCCCTCGAATGCCTTACACCACCTGCACCGTCCCCCAGGGCGACAAGATTTCCATCCAGAACGGCAAACTCCAGGTGCCGAATCACCCGATCATCCCGTTCATCCGCGGCGATGGCACGGGTCCCGACATCTGGGCCGCCAGCGTGCGCGTCCTCGATGCCGCGGTCGAGAAGGCCTATGGTGGCTCCCGCAGGATCTCCTGGATGGAGGTGTTCGCCGGCGAGGAGAGCTTCAAGCGATTCAACAACTGGCTGCCCGACGACACCGTGGAGGCCTTCCGTGAATTCCTCGTGGGCATCAAGGGACCGCTGACCACCCCGGTCGGCGGCGGCATCCGCTCCCTCAACGTCGCCCTGCGCCAGTTGCTCGACCTGTACGTGTGCCTGCGCCCGGTCCAGTACTTCACCGGCGTCCCCAGCCCCGTGAAGCGCCCGGAGAAGGTCGACATGGTGATCTTCCGCGAGAACACCGAGGACATTTACGCCGGCATCGAGTTCGCCGCCGGCACCCCGGAATGCGCCAAGTTCCTCGGATTCCTCGAAACGGAATTCCCCAAGGAATTCAAAAAGATCCGCTTCGGCACCCAGGCCGCGGCCGAGGCCTTCTGGAAGTCGGTGGGTGCGCCCAACGTGGATTCCAGTGTGAAAGTCGGCGTCGGATTGAAGCCCATCAGCTGGTCCGGAAGCGTCCGGCTCATCCACAGCGCGATCAGTTACGCGATCCAGTTCAAGAAAAAGTCCGTCACCCTGGTCCACAAGGGGAACATCATGAAGTTCACCTCGGGCGCCTTCCGGGACTGGGGCTACCAGTGCGCGGAGCAGCACTTCGGGGACAAGGTGTACACCTGGACCCAGTGGGAGCGGACCAAAAAGGAAAAGGGTGAGGACGCCGCCAACGCCGAGCAGAAGGCCGCCCTCGCCGCGGGCCGGATCCTGATCAAGGATGCCATCGCCGACATCGCCCTGCAGCAGGTGCTCACGCGCCCGGAGGACTTCGACGTGATCGCCACCCCGAACCTGAACGGGGATTATCTGAGTGACGCCCTCGCGGCCCAGGTGGGCGGCATCGGCATCGCCCCGGGCGGCAACATCAACTACATCACCGGACACGCCATCTTTGAGGCGACCCACGGCACTGCACCCAAGTACGCCGGCAAGGACATGGTGAATCCGGGGTCCGTCGTCCTCAGCGGCGAAATGATGCTCCGCCACCTCGGCTGGGTGGAGGCCGCCGACCTGATCCTCAAGGGTCTCAACGGCGCCATCGGCAGCAAGCGGGTGACGTACGACTTCGCCCGCCTCATGGAGGGCGCCACCCAGATCAAGTGCTCGGAATTCGGCGACAACCTGATCGCGCACATGTAGCCGCCCGCCTCCCGCGGCCCGTTCACCCGCAACGCGGAATTGAATCCTGCCACGGAGAGGTCAAGCTTGCGTCCTGTCATGAAGTTTATCCTGACCACACATAATGTGACCCTGACCGACGCGCTCGAGCAGCACGTGCTCGCCCGCATCGAGAAGCTCGAACACATCGACCGATGGCTGATCGACGCCCGGGTTTGCCTTGAAAAGGACCACACCGGAAAGTCCCCGGACAAGACCTACAAGTGCTCCATCCGCCTGGGCGTCCGGGGCAGGGACCTTTACGCCGAGGACCGAGAGGCCGACCTCTACGCCGCCGTCGATCTGGCGGCCAAGAAGCTCGAGCAGCAGGTGCGCGCCAAACACAGCAAGGCCAAGGCCCGGAAGCACAAGATCGCGGCGCGCCTCAAGGAGAAGTCCCGCGCAGCCAGCCTTTGACGTGCTCCTCCGAGCCCGCATTGTTCTTCCGATCACCGCGCCGTCCCTGGAGGACGGCGCGGTTCTCATTTCCGGGGGCACCGTCGCGGACGTGGGTGCATGGCACGACCTGCGCCGGATCCACGGCGGCACCGCCGTGGACCTCGGCGACGTGGTCCTGCTGCCGGGCCTCATCAATGCCCATTGCCACCTCGACTACACCCACATGGCGGGCCGACTCCGGCCGCCCAGGACGTTTCCCGACTGGATCAAGTCCATCCTCGCGGCCAAGTCGGAGTGGAACTATTCCGACTACGCCGCCTCGTGGCTCGCCGGCGCATCCCAACTGCTGGAGAGCGGCACCACCACGGTGGCCAATATCGAGAGCGTCCCCGAACTGCTCACGGACTGCCGCGCCGCCACGCCGCTCCGGGTCCATTCCTTCGTCGAAATGACCGGCGTCCGGAGCGGACGCAATCCCGAGGCCCTGGTCCAGGAGGCGCTGCGGACGTTCCGCTCCCTTGATCCCGGCACCGGCGCCTTCGGTCTGTCGCCCCACGCCCCCTACTCCACCACGCCCACCCTCCTGCGCCTCGCGGGGGACACCGCCCGGCGGGATGGCTTGCGCACCACGACCCATGTCGCCGAGTCGCAGGCGGAGTTCGAAATGTTCATGTACCGGCGCGGACCGATGTTCGACTGGCTGGAACACCAGCGTCCCATGGACGACTGCGGACTCGGATCCCCCGTCCAGCACCTCGAACGCTGCGGACTGCTGTCCGCCACCCACCTCGCCGTCCACGTCAACTACCTCTGGCACGGCGACGCCGAGCGGCTCGGACGCTCGGGAACCCACGTGGTGCACTGTCCCAAAAGCCATACCTATTTCGGCCATCACCGCTTTCCCCGGGAGGAACTCGAGGCCGCCGCGGTGAACTGCTGTCTGGGAACGGACAGCCTTGCCTCGACGCTTCCCATCCGGGGCCGCCCGCCCCGTCTGTCGCTCCTCGCCGAACTGCGCGAACTCCTCGGCCATGACGCGACGCTGTCCCCGGGGGACGCACTTCGCCTCGCCACGGTCAACGGCGCCCGGGCGCTCGGGTTGGCCGGGCAACTCGGGGAACTCAGCACCGGAGCACAGGCCGATCTGATCGCCATCCCGTATGGCGGTTCCCCAGCCGAGGCCGCCGCCGGGGTCATCGCCCACGAGGGACGCGTGGCCGCGAGCCTCATCGCGGGCACCTGGGCAATTCCGCCCGCATCCCCATGAACGCCTCGGACTCGCGGGTGGTGCTCATCACCGGGGCCGCCGGCGGCCTGGGGACGGCGCTGGTGCAGGCGTTTCACCGGGACGGATGGAACGTCGCCGCCGGCACCCATCGAACTCCGTTGCGGGAGACCGGAGACCGGATCCTTCCCCTGACGCTGGATGTCACCCAGGCGGACTCCGCCGGGACCGCGGTCCACAGGGTTCTGGAACGCTGGGGACGAATCGATGTCCTCATCAACAATGCGGGCCTGGCCCGGGACAACCTGCTGGCCCGGCTCTCGGTTGAGGACTGGGATCCCGTGATGGGGGTAAACCTGAAGGGTGCCTACCTCTGCTCCCGATCGGTCCTGCCGGCCATGATGCGCCAGCGGGACGGACACATCCTGAACCTCGCCAGCTTCAGCGGCCGGGTCGGACGTCACGGTGCCGCCAACTACTCGGCCGCGAAGGCCGGCCTCGTGGGCCTGACCCAGTCCCTCGCACGCGAGGTCGGACCGTTCAATATTCGCGTCAACGGGGTTTCCCCGGGGTACCTCCCCACCGCCCTGCTCGGTCCGGTCACTCCGGAGGACCTGACCCGGCACGCCGCGTCGAACGCCCTCGGTCGGATCAACGAAACGGGCGAAGTGGCCCGGTTCATGGTCTTTCTGGCCGGGATGCGCAACGTGTCCGGACAGGTCTTCCAACTCGACAGCCGCATCGCATCGTCCTCGTGAGGGACGGCGCCCATGCGCACCGCCTTGCCGCAAGGGAGGTTTGCCCCCAACGTCCCGCCCGGATTCATGAGCAAGATCGTCGGCATTGACCTTGGAACCACCAACTCCCTCGTGGCGGTGGTGGACAGCGGCATCCCCTATGTGATCGCCGACGGGGAAGGGCGCCGCCTTCTCCCTTCCGTGGTGCATTTCCCCGGGCCCGAAACCGCGCCGGTGGTGGGCCATGCCGCCAACCGGATTCGCGCCGTGAAACCCCGGGACACGGTCTATTCCGTGAAGCGGTTCATGGGACGCCGCGGCAGTGACATTCCCCGCGAGGACATGCTGGTGACCTACTCCGTGAAGGGCGACGGCTCCGGCCCCGTGGCCATCGAACTGCCCGGAGGTCCACGGACACCGGAGGAGGTCTCCGCGGAGATCCTGAAGGAGCTGCGCCGCACGGCGGAGGCGTCCCTCGGAGGTCCGGTGACGCGGGCGGTGATCACCGTCCCCGCCTACTTCAACGACGCGCAGCGCAACGCCACCATCCGGGCCGGCGAACTCGCGGGCCTCAAGGTGGAACGCATCCTCAACGAACCCACCGCCGCCGCCCTCGCCTACGGCCTGGACCGGCTGAAGGACAAGGCCCGCATCGCCGTGTACGACCTCGGAGGGGGCACGTTCGACCTCTCCATCCTCGAACTCAACGAGGGCGTCTTCCAGGTGTTGTCCACCCACGGAAACACCCGCCTTGGAGGGGACGACCTCGACCGCCGGATCACCGGGTTCCTCGCCGAACGCCTCCAGGCATCCGGCGGCCCCGACCCCGCCGGGGACCTGGGATTGATGAGCCGCCTCCGGGAGGCCGCGGAACAGGCCAAGATCCGCCTCAGCACCGAGACCCGCGTCGAGATCGCGCTCCCCTTCCTCACCCCGACGTTCAGTTTCCACCTCACGCTCACGCGGGAGGAACTGGAGCGCCTCACCCGGGACATCATCGAACGCACGCGCACGCATTGTCTCCGGGCCCTGGCGGACGCCAAAATCGAGTCCAAGGATCTGTCCCAGGTCATTCTGGTCGGCGGACAGACCCGCATGCCGCTGGTCCGCCGACTGGTGGCCTCGTGGTTCCAGTGCGCGGAATTCGACGAAACCCGGGGGGATCTCCGCCTCGGCGAGGACTTTCACGGCGGCACCGGCCCCCACCTCAACACCTCCATCAATCCGGACGAAGCCGTCGCCCTGGGCGCGGCCATTCAGGCGGAGATCCTCTCCGGCGGCTTCCGCAACCTCCTCCTCCTCGACGTCACCCCGCTGTCGCTGGGCATCGAAACCTTCGGCGGACTCATGAATGTCATCATCCCCCGCAACTCGACCATTCCGGTCAAGGCGGGGGAACTCTTCACCACGGCCGTGGACCGCCAGCCTTCGATGCTGATCCATGTGCTCCAGGGGGAACGCGAACGTGCCGCCGACAACTGGTCCCTCGGGCGTTTCGAGTTGGAATTCGAGCCTGCACCGAAGGGCGTCCCACGCGTGGGGGTCCAATTCGAAATTGATGCCAACGGCGTCCTCCACGTGCTCGCGCGGGACGTCCGGACGGGTCGGGAAAAGATCGTCGAGTTGAAGTCGGCCGTGGATGTGGCCGACGAGGACGTCCAGCGCATGGTCGAGGAATCGGTGGAAAACGCCTTCGACGATTTGCGGGCGCGCCAATGGATCGAAGCCAAGCTGCGCGCCGGGGAAACCCTGGTGGCCACGCGGAAAACCATGGCCGAATACGACCGGGATTTGGACTCCGAGTACCGGCAGCAACTGCTGGACGCCCTGGCGGAGATCGAGGCGGTGCTGGAACAGGAGAATCCGAAGACGAAGACCGGGGATCCCGCGCGCCTGAAAGCCGCGACCGCTCATCTGGACGACGTGAGCCGCCCGCTCGCGGAACACGCCATGGACCAGGCCATGCAGGAAATGCTGCGGAGGCGGGGACTCGCCGCCGCCCCTTCAAATCCCCCGGCTCCCTGATGCGGCGTAATGTCGCATTGCGCCCCGGGGAGACCCTGTCAGGCTGAGGCATGCCTCCGAAAAAGAAGCCCTCCCTGGTCGTGGTTCCCCCGCCTCCAACCGCGGAACTCCCCGGCGCCGCCTCCAAAACGCGCCGGACCACCCCGCGCAAGAAGCCGTCCAATCCCCGGGAATTCCCCGCCGCCCGCGATGCCCGGGGCACCCCCTCGCGGGCCGAGATCCGCCGGGAGGCACCCCGTCGCTCCGCCCCGCGCCAGGCACCGGCCCGCAGATCGGGACGCACCGGAAGCGCCAACTGAATTTCGCTCCCCGATTCCCCCGCGCCATGATTGGCTGTGCCCGGGGGGAACGATACGGCGGGCGTCCGGTGATCCCTCCAGTCTCGTATTCCTCGACACCCCCCTCCCCCAACGCCGATGAAACGAATCCTCCTCGGAAGCCTGGCCGCCGCCATCGCGCTCTTCCTCTTCGGTGCGGCGTTCTGGACCTGCCCGATACCCTATGCCTATGTGGAGAAGGCGGCGGTGGGTGACGTGGAGCTGGGACAGGCGCTTCGCAATGCCCTGCCCAACGACGGGCTCTACCTCGTGCCCTCCATCACCACGGACCCCAAACAATCCACGGAACTCCATCGCCAGGGACCCGTCGTGACCATCCACTACCGCAAGGGCGGGGTCGAACCCATGACCCCCGGATTCTTCGCCTCCGGATTCCTTCACGGCTGGGTGACGACCTTCCTGCTCGCCGGCCTGCTGCACCTCACCGCGCGCCCCCGCTTTGGACAACGCCTCCTCATCGTGACCGTGGCCGGACTCGCGGGGGTCAACTACATGGTTCTGGGTGCCGGCATCTATTGGTTCCAGCCCTGGCCCTGGCTGATGCTCAATGCGGCCTACGACGCCGTCGCCTTTGTCGTGAGCGGACTCGTCCTCGCGGCCATCGTCAAGCCGCCCGCCAGCGTCCCGCCCGCCGGGGCGTGAGGACAACGGTTCGGATTTCCCCGCTGCGACCCGCAGCCGGAGCTGCTAGCGTGGCCCCATGCCGATTCGCTTCCGAGGAATCGCGGCGTGGATGGCCGCCGCACTCACCCTGGTCTCCGCACAGGCGGCAAGACCATCGCGCCCGGCCACGCTTCCCAACATCATCCTCATCGTGGCCGACGACCTGGGCTATGGCGACCTCGGGTGTTACGGACAGACACGCATCCAGACTCCCCATCTGGACCAACTGGCCGCCGAGGGTATGCGCTTCACCCAGGCGTACGCCGGAAACACCGTCTGCGCGCCCAGTCGCTGCACCCTGATCACCGGGAAGCATACCGGACACGCCCGCGTCCGCAGCAACACCCAGGTCGCCCTTGCCGCGGACGACATCACCATCGCGGAGGTGCTCCGCAACGCAGGATACCACAGCGGCGCCGTCGGAAAATGGGCGCTCGGATGGGAGGGAACGAGCGGACATCCAAACCAGCAGGGATTCGAGGAGTTCTTCGGCTATCTCGACCAGGGACACGCCCACGACTACTACCCGGTCTTTTTGTGGCGGAATTCGCTGCCCTTCTTCCTTCCCGGAAACCAGCAGGGCAGGCGCACCGACTACAGTCCGAACTGGCTCCTGCGCACCGCCACCAACTTCATCCGGGTGAACGAGGACCGCCCCTTCTTCCTCTATTTCGCCCCGATCCTTCCCCACGCCAACAATGAACGGGGATTGGTCGGCATGGAGGTTCCGAACCTCGGGATCTACGCCAAGGAATCCTGGCCCGATCCCGAACGCCGCAAGGCCGCCATGATCACCCACCTCGACTCCATGGTGGGTTCCATTCTCGCGGACCTTAAAAAGCGGAACCTCGACGACGTGACCCTCGTCCTCTTCACCAGCGACAACGGCCCGCATGCGGAGTCCGGCGTGGACCCGGCCTTCTTTCGGAGTTCCGGCCCGCTCCGCGGCATCAAGCGCGACCTGTATGAAGGGGGGATCCGGGTGCCCCTCATTGCCCGCTGGACCGGACACATCAAACCGGGAACCACCAACGACCGCCCCGTCGCGTTCTGGGACATCCTTCCCACCCTTGCGGACATCGCGGAAACCACGACACCCCGCGGACTCGACGGCGTCTCCTTTGCCGCCTCGTTGTTCGGGCGCAGGACGGACCGCGAGCCCCGCCCCATGTACTGGGAGTTCCATGAACGCGGCTATCAGCAGGCCGCCCGCATCGGCAACTGGAAGGGCGTGAAGCTGGGTCCGGAACAGCCCATCGAGCTCTACAATCTCACGGAGGATCCCGGGGAGACCAACAACGTCGCCGCCGCGAATCCGTCCACGGTGCAGGAGATCGCAGACTTCCTCCAAAAGGCCGCCCTGCCCTTCACACCGCCGCCCAACCTGTCCACCAACGCGGCAGGCCCGGTCGGGCGTCCGCTGCCGCCGAATCCGGCGGACCGCACCGAGGAACTGATCCGGAAGGCCGCGACCCAAACCAACGCGCCCAAACCCTGACGATCCGCCCGGGTTCAGCCGCCCCATTTGGCCCATGTCTCCCCACAACTCCGGCGCACTCGCCCTCCTTGCGGCATCCCTGCTCCTGGGGGCCGGGTGTGCCACACCGTCGTCGGATCCGCCGGATTGGGTCACCTGGAAGGCCCGCCGCACGGAATCGCTGGCAGGGACCAATGGATGGACCACCCTCGTGGGACTGCACTGGTTGAAGGAGGGCACGAATTCCGCCGGAAGCGCCCCCACCAATGACGTCCTCCTCCCCGCAGGACGGTCGGCACCCGAGATCGGACAATTCATCCGCACGGGGGATTCCGTTCAGTTTATCGCGAGTTCCGGGATCGATGCCCACGTGGAGGGACGTCCGGTCACCCGGACGTCCCTTGTTTCGGACCATACCCCGCCTCCCTCCCTGCTCGAAGTGGGCCCCCTGTCCATCATCGTCATCGAGCGCAGCGGGAGGATCGGCCTGAGGATCCGGGATCCGGAGTCCCCCTGGCGGAAGAACTTCAAGGCGCCGGAATGCTTTCCCTACTCCCCTTCGTGGCGGATCGAAGGCCGCTATGACCCGTTCCCCAGTCCCAGAACCCTCCGCGTCCCCAGCATGATCGGCGGGACCCAGGACTTCCCTTCCCCGGGCGCCCTGGTCTTCCGGCATGACGGCGCCGAGTACCGGCTCGATGTCGCGGTGGAGCCGGGGGAATCGGACTACTTCGTGATGTTTCGGGACGCGACCGCCGGCAGGACCACGTACGGTTCCGGCCGGTTCCTTTATGTGAGTCCGCCGGATGCCAGCGGCCGCGTCATCCTGGATTTCAATCGCGCCTACACACCGCCCTGCGGCTTCACCCCGTTTGCCACCTGTCCGCTGCCGCCAACGCAAAACCGGCTGCCCTTCCCGATTCCCGCCGGCGAAAAGGCGCCCGAGGGGCATCCCTGAACCCGCGGGATTTTTTCAAGGGCCGCGATCCCGCCTTCAGAAACCACCTTGTCGGTTTGCCGCCGGGGCGGCACGGTCCCCGCGATGGATTCCAAGAAGCTCGCGCTGCTGTGCCGCGACCTCGCTGAAAACAAGAAGGCCGAGGACGTCGTGGTCCTGGACGTTCGGAAACTCTCCGACGTCACCGATTATTTTGTCATCGCCAGCGGAACCAGCGAACCGCACCTGCGCGCGATCGAGGGTGAAATCCTCGGACAACTGCGCAACGAATTCGGCATCCATCCGCATTCCACCGACGGCCGCGCCCAGACGAATTGGATCGTCGCCGACTTCTTCGACGTGATTGTCCACGTCATGAAGGCGGAGGTCCGCGCCCATTACGACCTCGAAGGCCTCTGGAGCGACGCTCCCCGCCTGCCCAAGGCCCGGCGTACGCGGAAGACCCCGGAGCCCGCGGCGTAAGTCCGGGGCGCCGGCCCGCCCGGATTCATCCGTTGCGTCGTCCGGCGTAGACAATGCCCGGCCGGGGGGGAACCGGGGACGCCAACGACCAGAAATAGGCCACCACGCCGATCAGCACGACCAGGTTTCCCATCTGGGAGACCCCATGCCACCGGCGGAACTGGACGGTGGCCACCTCCTTCTGTTCCACGCTCGAATTGGGGGCGTACATCACCGCATGAAGGCGACGGAGCCGGGGTTGAATGCCCATGCCACCGATCAGGACGAGGGCCAGCAGCACTCCCAGCAGCGCCAGGGCCCAACGCCGCGGGAGACGTCCCGTGGTCGCCCAATCCACCAACACCAGCACCGCGGCGAGCCAACTGCACACCAATTGGAACTCAAAGAAGGACTCCAATACGATCTGGGCGGCCCGGCCGGCGTGGTACCGCGGCAGCACCTCCAGCATCGCGGACGAAAAAAAGGCGGGGCCCGCCCCGAAGGTGAGGAACACGGTCGCCCCCAGCCAGACCGCCACCACCAGCAACCCCGCAAACCGCATACCCTGGAGCATGCGGCTACGCTATCCGCCGTTCCCCGGATTCGCCAAGCCGCTTGCCGTCAAATTTCCATTGCCGCCGTTCGCTCCCTGCCTATGGTACCCCGCTCGCTTCGAAGAGAGTCCAACGAATGAACGCAGAACTGACGCGCAAGGCGCTCGAAAAGGTGGGGAACGCACATGTCCTCGTGAACGTCATTTCACGCCGGGTCCGCCAACTCAACTCCGGCGGCGGCGGCATCAGCCGCCCCCTGGTGGCGGTGACCCCGGAAATGGGCGTGGCGGACATCGCCCTTCTGGAACTTCTGGAGGAGAAGATCGGCTACGAACTCGAAGCCGAAGTGGGTGCCTCCGGTTCCGAAGCGCCCAAACGGCGCCGGTCCCGCAAGGCCGCCGTGGCCTGACGCAGGGTCTCCTGCCCGATGGATTCGCAGCCGGAGGGCCCCGCTCTCCGGCTGCCGGCTTTATGGCCGATATCCTCACCAACTCGAAGGCGCGCCGCGATTATCACATCCTCGACACCTTCGAGGCCGGCATCGTCCTGCACGGGACCGAGGTGAAGGCCCTGCGCCAGGGACGTGGCCAGATATCGGACGCCTTTGCGCGCGTGGAGAAGGACGAAGTCTGGCTCCACAACGCCCACATCGACGAATACTCCCACGGCAACGTCCACAACCACGCCCCGAAGGGGAAACGGAAACTCCTCCTCCACCGTTCCGAAATCCAAAAGCTCTTTGCCCTGGGAAACATCAAGGGACACTCCATCGTCCCCCTTTCGTTTTACTGGAAGAACGGCAAGGTGAAGGTCCAACTGGCCGTCGGAAAGGGGAAGGCCGACTTCGACAAGCGGGACGACATCCGCAAACGCGAATCCGACCGGGAGATCCAGAGGGCCTTGCAGCACCGCTCCAAACGGGAATGACCGATCCCGTCCCCCCCGGCGCGATGCAACCCCGGTCCCCCGCCCCCCATTTCCCCGGTGGTAAAACGCCAAAGGACGGTTCCCCGGAAGGGAGAACCGTCCTTTAAGTGCCGGCCGGCGTGCGTGCCGCCGGTTCCGATTCGGCCGCCCTCAGGCCGCCTTCTTGGTCCAGGTCCGCTTCGGCGCCTTGGTGATCTGCCCCTTCTTGATGACGCTGGCCGCCACCCGGATGCGCTTCACCTGGCCGTTCGGCAAAACGACGCGGACGTTCTGGAGATTCGGGAAGAACCGCCGCTTGGTGATGGCGGTCACGTGCGTACCGATACCGCCCTTCTTCTTGGCCTTACCGGAGCGCCAGATGTGACTGCCCTTTGCGGGGCGCTTGCCGGAGATGGGACAAATGCGTGCCATAAAATGTTTCCTTTCCTCGAAAAGGAGCGCGGTACTTACCCGGGTTCCCGAACGGCATCAAGGAGATTATTCCCGTTTCTTGCGTTCCCAACGGTCCCGGACACCCTCTCCGCGTGAACACAGCCTACATCGCCGCCAAGGAACGCTGGGCCGCCCGAAAGTCCGGGACGTCCCGGACCACCGAACGCTCCCGGGAGCGCATCCCCCCGGGCCAGAAACAGGTCACGAACTTCCCCGTCCTCGACCTCGGCATCAAGCCCGAGATCCTTCCCGCCCAATGGCGACTCAAGATCGGCGGCCAGGTCGAACGCCCCGTCACCCTCGACTGGGAGGCGTTCCTGGCCCTGCCCCAAACCAATGACACCAGTGATTTCCATTGCGTCACGACCTGGAGCCAGTTGGACATGACCTGGACGGGGGTTTCCTTCCTCGCCCTCGCGGATCTCGTCCAACCCAGGGCCTCCGCCACCCACGTGTTCTTCAAGAGCTACGACGGCTATTCCACCAACAACCCGCTGGATGTCTGCCTCGATGAGGACGTCCTCATCGCCCACACATGGAATGGCGCCCCCCTGCCCACGGAGCACGGCGGCCCGGCCCGGGTGATCATTCCCAAGCGCTACGCCTGGAAGGGAGCCAAGTGGATCCGGGAAATCACCTTCCTCGACCGCGACATCCTCGGATTCTGGGAACTCCGCGGCTACTCCAACACCGCGGATCCCTGGACCGAGGACCGGTTCTCCTGATCCGGGCAATTGCTGGGGACGTTGAACAGGGAAGACGCGAAAGCGCCAAGGAAGCGTTGCGGAACCCAGAGGATTTCACGACG
>JAEUHD010000324.1 GCA_016793645.1 Verrucomicrobiales bacterium | reverse complement strand
AAAGCGGTAGGGGGCTACCGCAGTCCAAGACGCTTCGCGAGCAATGGGGCGCAGGGAGAACCGCCAGGGTTTGGAGTGCGCCAGTCCTCTGGCGCTTTGGAACAACGCGTTGTCCGCGGATAAGGGGTGGAGTTCCTTGATGCGCGTCCCGGCGGGACGAAAAGCGGTAGGGGGCTACCGCAGTCCAAGACGCTTCGCGAGGAGGAGGGTGGTGGCGCTTCCACGGGATCGCCAAACGTCGCGCGTTCAGGTTTCCTTGCGCCGTGCAGCGGTTGGATCAGGTGATGGTGGAGCGGGGGGTGTGCGAAAGCCGCACGCAGGCCCAGCGGTTCATCATGGCCGGACAGGTCCGCGTCAACGGGCATCCGGCGGCCAAGGCCAGCGACCGCGTCCGGGAAACGGACCACATCGAGTTGCTTGCCGCCGACCGGTATGTCAGCCGTGGTGGACACAAGCTGGAGCACGGGTTGACCGAGTTCGGCGTGGATCCCACCGGGGTGACGGCGCTGGACGTCGGGGCGAGCACGGGAGGCTTCACCGATTGCCTGCTGCAATATGGCGCCTCCCGGGTGTTCGCGGTGGATGTCGGTCAGGGGCAGCTTGCCTGGAAGCTGCGTCAGGATCCGCGGGTAGTGGTAATGGAGCGCACCAACGCGCGCCACCTGACCGCGTCCCATTTTCCGCCGGACCTCCGGGGATTCGACCTTGTGGTGATGGACTGCTCCTTCATCTCCCTGCGCCAGGTGTTGCCGCCGATTGCCCCGTTGGTTCGCAAGGGCGGACGCGTCGTGGCGCTGGTCAAACCCCAGTTCGAGGCGGGCAGGGAGGAGGCCGACCGCGGAGCCGGGGTGATTACGGATCCGGACGTTCATGCGCGGGTGCTTTCGGAGTTGGAAGCATTTGTCCGAACCGAGCCGCTGGGATTAGTCTGGCGGGGCGTCACCACCTCGCCGCTGCTGGGTCCCGCCGGGAACCGCGAGTTTCTGGCGCTCCTGGAATCGCCTCCGTGAAACAATTTGCCTCCCGCCTTCGCCGCATTGGCGTCGTGGCCAATCCCGACAAGCCCGGTGCGGAGGCCCTGACCCGACGGGTGGCGGCCGCCCTGGAGCGGGCCGGGCGCCGCGTGGCCTTCGACGCCGCGACGGCGCGGCTTGTGGGTGCGAAGGCGACCCCCGCGAATTCCCTCGCGACACTGGCCGGGCAGACGGATCTGCTCCTCGTGCTGGGCGGGGACGGCACGATGCTGCGCGCCGCGCGCGAGGTGGCGGGGTCCTCCACGCCGCTGCTGGGCATCAATCTCGGCAATCTCGGGTTTCTGACCGCCGTGTCTCCCGAGCAGTTGACCTCCGCACTGCGCAAGCTGTGGGAGGGACGGTTTGAGCTGGAGGAACGTTCCCTCCTCGAGGCCGAAGTGCGGCAGCGGTCGTCCACCGCCACCATCCTGGCCCTGAACGACGTGGTGCTTGCCCGCGGTCAGGCGTCCCGGCTGATTGAGCTGGGGGTCGAGGTGAATGGCGAATTGCTGACGCGCTACCGGTGCGATGGACTGATCGCGAGTTCGCCTACGGGATCCACCGCGTACTCCCTCGCGGCGGGAGGCGCCATTGTCGGGCCCGATGCGGAGGTATTGATGCTCACGCCGATCTGTCCGCACACGCTGAGCATTCGTCCCGTGGTGATCAATCTCCGCGCCCGGGTGGATGTCACGCTGGTCAGCGACCGGCTCACGGCATCGGTGACCGCCGACGGACAACAACAAATGGAGCTCGCCCCGGGGGACCGCGTGACTATCCGGCGCAGTGAACGCACCGTCCAATTGGTCCGCCTCGCAGGTTCCAGTTTCTACGCCACGTTGCGCCACAAGTTTGGCTGGAGCGGCGGGAATGTTTGAGGGCCGGGGACGGAGCAGACGGAATCAACGGCCGACCGTGAACGCATCGTCGTAGCCGCCTTGATATGCCTTCGGGCGGTTGGCGTAGGTGACACCGTTGTTGTCCTTGCCGTCCGTGCCGACGCTGTAGATCACGTAGCCCGGTGAGTTCCTTCGGTAATGCAGGGGCTGGCGGGTCCAGGGATCCAAGGGAACCGCCGGGAGAAGCCCGGGGACCAGGGCCTCCAAGGATTCGGGCAGTGCTCCACCGTGGGCGAGTCGGAACCGTTCCACCGCGCAGGCGGCGGCGGCGGCGCGGAGCAGGCTCACGCTGCGGATGTGTTTCTCCCCGAGATTGACCAGGGCGGGCAGGAGCATTTTGGCGATGGGAAAAAACCCGCGGCTCAGGGCGGTATCGAGCTCCTGCGAGGCCTTGCGGGACAGGTGGGCACGGTCGTCCACGGGAGCCTGGGACATGGCCAACATGTCGTCGAAGTACCGGATCCCCAGACGTCGGTCGCGGTTCTTCAAGCCGGACGCGTAGTAAAGGCCCATCGCCGATTCCTCGAGAAAGTCCCCGGACCCCGATCCCGTGGATCCGCCGCCCAGGGCGACGAGGGTTCGCCACGGGGTGTAAAACACGGAGGAGTAGTTGGCCGCCTCCCCCACAATGGACGGCGTCATCGTCGTGGTCGCGACCGCCGCAAGGAACGAGTCCTGCAGGGTGGCCAGATCCCGGGCGTCGAGGGCGCCCTGCCCGAGAACCTGCTCCGCAGCCAATGCCTGTGCGTTCCGGATGGCATTGCCCACCAGACCGGAAATCGTTGTGGGCTCCGCCTCCACCTCGGCGGCCAGGCGGAGGCCGTTGGTGAGGAGCACCAGGGCGTCGTGTCCGCGTCCCTCATCCGCGGCGAGTCGAGCCTCCAGGGCGAGCACATTGCCTGCGGATTTGAGGGGGGCGAGGTGCGGCAGCAGGGTCATGTAACCCTTGGAAAAGTCGGTCGGAAATCGGCAGCGGGGACGCTCCAACGCCTTCAGCATCGCGTCCACCGAAGCGGCGTTGGAGACGTGAAATTCCCGAACCATTCGGAGTTGCTCCCTCGAGAACGGCTGGCCGGAGGGCGGGTTCGTGCCGCGTCCCACGGTCGGCATGTTGGTGTCCCTGGGATTGGACCGGATCGCCATCATGGCGTCGAGGACCCCGGGGGCGAGGTTCTCGCTGGCCGGCACGAGGGCGTACCAGGCGTTGACTTCGGCCGGCGTGGTGGGGAATCCGGCCGAGCGCCATCGGGCCAGGCGCTGGTCGGCATCGCCGGGTCGCCGCCCCATCGCCAGGAAGACAACGACGATCCCGACGAGGAGTGCGACCCCCACGGCGGTCATTGTGGTCCATCCACGGGATTCGTTCATGGCGCGGGGAAATGGGGCTGCATCTCCATTCGACCTGGCAACCTTGGGTTCCTCACCCGGCGTTGCCGGGATTCTTCAGGAACCGGTCGAACCAATCCGCGAACCGCCGGATGTCCCACAGCATGGTGAGCCAGCCGTGTTGCCCGCCCGGGTGCACCACGAGTTCCACCGGACGTCCCATCTCCCGGGCCCGGGCCACGAAGCGCTCCGACTGGTCGAGCGGGACCAGCGTATCGGCGTCGCCGTGGTAGATGAGCGTGGGCGGGAGATTCGATGTGACGAAGTAGATCGGGGACATCTCGCGTCCGGTCACCGCCCAGACGGCGAGGTTGGTGGACCGGGGGCCAAACGCCTTCACGAAGCTCTTGGGCGGACCGCCGTCGTGCAGGTTCTCCGTGGAGGCGCCGAGGTTCAGCAGGTCCGTGACCGGATAGAAGATCGCGACCGCCTGCACGGCGCTGCTTTCACGATCCACGGGATCCGGAGCCGTGGCGGGTCCGGGTCCGCCCCGCGTGGCCATCATCAGGCTCAGGTGTCCCCCGGCACTGCCGCCGGTGACTCCGAGCCGGTTCGGATCCACCCCGTACTCCTGGGCGTGATGTCGCACGAAGCGCACGCCCCGGCTGACGTCGTCCGTGATCTCCATCACCGTGGACTTTGGCTGGGACACGTGGCAGACCGGGAAGACCGTGTAGCCCCGCCGAAGGAGCGGGGCGACCATCCAGGGGTGGAAGGAATTGGTGCCGGACTTCCAGCCGCCGCTCACCATGAGAACGATCCCGAGTCCGTTGGGATGCTCGGGCTTCACAACCTCCAGGGTGAGCGCCTCGCCGTTGCGGTGTCCGTACACCACGGGCCCGGTGCGGGTGAACGTCGGGTGATAGTACCACCACAGGGCGCCCGCCACCGATGCGGTCAGGAGGATCAGAATGGCCAGGACCAATAGGATACGGCGGAGCAGTCGCATGGGACGGGGGCTGCGGGAGGATCAGGGCTTGGTTTCGGGGGGCGCGGAGTCGGAGGGGGTTCCCAGAACGAACATCAGCGAGACGAGCGTGCCCGTGAAGTAGGCGAATTCCTGGGCGGTGCCGGTGTAGTCGGCGGTCAGCCAGAGCCCGAGACTCAGTTGAACGAAGATGAACAGGCTCCACACCAGCGTCCAGGTCAGGAGGGTGGCGGGGCGGCGTCCGAGAAACTCCCCACGCACGAGGGCGCCCAGGGCGAGCAGGAAGCCGAGGACTTCACTGAGGGCGAGGATCCAGAAGGTCGCGGACAGGCCCGGGACCGTGGCGAGCAGCGTCTTTCCGAACTTGTCGGGAAACCAGGACGGGACGCCCTCCAGGACTTTGCCGATGCCGGCGAATCCCCAGATCATGAGGAAGAGCAGGTTGATCGCGAGTCCGGCGGCGGCGCGGGCCGCGCGATGGGACGCTGGGCTCATGGTGCGGACAGTGTGACGGTCAAAGCCGTTTGTGGGAAGGATCCTCCGGGAGTGCGGGTGCGGAGATCCCGCGTTCTCGCGGGTGACGCGTTGTGTGGGAGCAGCACGCAGGATCCGCGGCGGCGGTTACCGATGGAAATCCTCCGGGACCCAGGGCTTCGTATTCCGGGTGTCCTTTTCCCGGAATCCCTCGGGCGGCAGCGGCGCCGCGGCGACGGTTCGAAATTCCTCGTCGTTGAGCCCCTTGGAGGCCGCGATCTGCTCCCGCACCAGAAGCATGATCACCCAAAAAAGTGTTCCTCCGATGGCGATTCCCAGTTGGGCTTCGGGACCAAACTCCTGGATTCCCCAGACTCCCAGTCCGGCGACGATGGGCATCATCACCGCAGTCGGTGGTGGCGAATACGCGTGAAAGGGTTCGCCGGTGTTGGCCGCCTGGCTGGCGGGAAGCCTGAACGGGAGAAACGCCAGCCCGAGAGCATAGGAGATCGGCCAGGAAAACTGGGAGACCAGGAGAATCCACTCGTGGTGGGTCGCCCGATCCGCCGGCGGCACCTGCCAGACGGCGAGCGCGGCCGCCAGGGCGGCCAGGGTCAGTCCGGGGGGGATCGCGGTGCGGACGATGTCGCGTCCGCTTCGATCCGCGGCGGACAATACTCCCGCCGGCCGCAGCGGCGTGGTGAACAGCAGTTCGAACACCCCCGCCTGGCGATCCTCCGCGACCGGGATGGAGACCGCGACGTGGGCGATCATATCCACGAGGGAAACCGCCAGCACGAGGATGAAGGGAAGGACCCTCCAGGAAACCGTCACGGTCAATGCGATCGCCGCGATTCCCAGCACCGCGGCGAGTCCCCACTCGATTGCCCGCCAGGAACCCGCGGTTGGAAACCGGATGCGATACGGAAGGTTCTCCGAAAGCACGCGCGTCGCGGAGGTGTCCCGGTCCCGGGCCAGCCGTCGGAGCCAACGCCGCCACCGGGATTCCGAAGGTTGACCGTCCTCGGCGGCCAGCCAGTCCCGGCGGAAGCACCACGCGGCGATGCCCAGCCAGAGGACAATCCAGAATCCGAGGCGCGCGAGGACCCGCCACAGCGGCGCGGTGGACGCGCGGACCCGGGACGCATGGTGCAATTCCGCCCAGTCCTGAATCCCTCCCGCGACCTGAAGAACTGCGTTGAGCCCGGGACCCAGATGCTTCGATCCCCAGGTCTCGAGGGCGATGGGGACGAAGAGGCATGCAGCCGCGGCAATGGCGATGGGGATGGTGCCCGATCGGGTCCGCGCCACGGCAACGCCGAGAATACGCAGCGTGGCGAGCCAGACCAGAAACGCGCCGAGAATCGCGAGATGCAGCAGGGCGATCTGGGGACGCACCCGCAGCATTCTCATGGCAACGAGCATGACGGGAATGGAGAACAGCCACAGCTCCATCAACCGGCAGAGGGAGCCCGCCACACTGGCGCCGAAGACCGCGAACGGACCGAGTCCGGTCAGGCGAAGCAGCGCCTGATGTCCCGCCTGGCGGTCCGCGGCAAACCCCAGCGGCATCATCATCATGACGGCGCTGGCGAGCGGACTGATGAATTGCGCCAGATGCCAAATGGAACTGACGGACTGGTGCACCATCCCCACCACCATCGCGCTGGCCCCGAGGACCGTGATCACCCACTTCCAGTTCGTCCGCCAGTTGCCGACCCGACGATGGGAGAGTCGGAGTTCCCGCAGGAACACCGGGGCCAGCGGGATCAGCGGGGAGAGCGCCGCGCGGAGCATGACGTTCCCCCGGAATCGGGTCAGCCCGGGGCGGTGGGCGAAGCCGCCGGTGTCGGAGCTGCGGCTGTCGCCGGTTCCGCCAGCTTGCGCTCGAGTTCCTGGACGCGCCGGACAAGATCCGGAAGGCGCTCGATCGCGATGAGCTGCCGCTTCATGTCGCGGTCCGGACGCGCCGGGGCACCGAGCCAGCTCTGGCCCTCGGGAATATGGTTCATCACCCCCGCCTTGGCCCCGATGGTGACGCGATCCCCGATGCGCAGGTGTCCGGCCA
>JAEUHD010000032.1 GCA_016793645.1 Verrucomicrobiales bacterium | reverse complement strand
CCATTTCCGGGCGTGATAGCCAACGATCCCGGAGTTGGTGGCGCGGCGTTCCCATTCCGCACGGGTGAAGTGAACCTGGAACGGCAGGTCCACGGTCTTCAGTTGGCAGACCGGGGCTTGGGTGAGGGGTGTCAGCGGCTGGGAAATCAGGCGCGAACATTCCGTGGCGATGGTGTCGCCATGCCGATTCACGTCCGCCAGGGATCCCCTCGGATCCGGATTCGAGTCGGCGCCGCATCCGATGCCGACCAATGCCACGATCCCGGGATGATCATGTTCGAGGGCGAGGGCAGCGGTGCCGGCCCAGTCGCCGTGGGTTCCATTGATCTCCCCGCCGAGCGTGGTGCAGTGGCAGGCGTAGCCGGCGAACACGGCCTGGAGGCGTCCGTCGGGCGCCGTCACCCGGAGCAGCGGCAGATCATGATCTGTGGGTCCGCCGGACGTGCGCCGGTTCTTGGCGAAGCCGGCGGAGCCCTGGCCCCAGGCGAGTCGCGCGGGTTTCCGGTCCTTCAGGGCGGCGAGGGCGGCGGCCTCCAGTTGGTCGGTGAAGAAGTCCGTGTAGCGATCAATGGCGTCCTGATCGGCGGCACTGATTTCCAGGGCGAAGATGTTGGGGGCGGCGCCGCGGAGGCACGGGGCGCTGTGGGTGTGTGTGACGCAGATCGTGAGGTGTTCCGGAGCCAGGCGCACCCGGCGCGCGAGGCGATTGCGAATCTCCGAAGTCACGGCGCCGGGCAGGATGCAGTTGTCCACGGTGAGCAGCACGGAGGCGTGGGTGCCCTCCCCGAGCGCCAGGGCCCGGGCGTGGATGCGCTGGAGGACGTTGGTCGGCGCAGGTTGCTGGGCGCGGGCGGCGTAGCCCATGAGCCGGACGGCGTGGGGCGGCGAGATGTCCACGCGGGCCGTTCCGGCGGGAACCAATCCGGGTTCAGGACGAAACCACGCGCAGCCGGTGGCGAGGAGGAGCGAGGCGAGTCCTGCGGCGGCGGCCGAAAGGCGGAGTCCGAGACGGGAGGGAGGGACCGGCTTCACCGCACCAACCTGTGCGGGTGCGGAGGGATTGTGAAGCGGGTTTCCCGGGCATCAGTGCGCCGCGGCACCGGGGGCGGTAGCCGGCGAGTGAATCTGGATGGCGGCGCCGTCGCCGATGGAATCGGCGGGATTGAGGATCACCCGGTCGGACGGGGTGATGCCGTGGAGGATTTCGATGGAGGCGCCGAGGTCGCGTCCGAGCGTCACGGACCGCAGTTCCACCCGGTTGTCGGCCCGGGCGAGGGCCACCTTGGGACCGTCGTTCCGGAAGAGCAGCGTGTTGGCGGGCAGCGTCACGACCGGTTCCGGATGCACATCCGCGAAGCGCACCTGGGCGAATCCGCCGGGGAGAATGGTGCCCTCGGGATTGGGCAGTTCCAGTTCCGTGAGCAGTGTGCGGGAAACGGGATCCAGCGCGCCGGACGTCCGGACCACGCGGGCGGGGAAGTGCCGGTTCGGAAGCTCGTTGAAGGTGACCTCGGCGGTCTGGCCGAGGGCGATGGAGGCCGCGAGGGTTTGCGGCACCCGGACGAACACCCGCAGCGTGCGGGTCTGGGCGATGTGGAACAGTTCCGTGCCGGCCCCGGCGGAGACCAGCTGCCCGACTTCCAGCCGGCGCGCGGTGACGATGCCGTCAAAGGGGGCGGTGACCGTGGCGAATCCGATCAGGCTTTCGAGGCGCCGAACCTCGGCGCGCGCGGATTCCAGTTGGGCGGTTCGCAGGGCGAGTTCGGAGGATTTCTCGTCCGCATCCTGGGCACTGACCACGCGGATGCGGCGCATTTCCTCCCAGCGCTCCGACGTCTTGCGGGCGAGGTCCTCGGCGGCGACGGCTTCGGTGACCCGCGCTTTTGCCTGGGCGAGTTCCTGGGTGAGTTCCGGAGTGTCGAGTTCGGCCAGCACCTGTCCGTGGGTCACCGAGGCGCCAAGATCGGCGAACCAGCGGCGGACGTATCCGGTGGCCCGCGCATAGAGGGCTGCTTCCATCTGTGGACGGATTTCCGCGGGGAGGGAAACGGGGGTGGCAGATTTCCCCGGCGTGGCCGACACCACGGTTACGAAGGGGACCGAGAGTTGTTGCGTGGTCTCCGCGACCTGCCGGCGCTGCTGAACGCGTGGGAACCATCCGGCGGCGAAGGCGACGCCGATGACGACGACCGCGGCCACAGCGTAGCGGCCGAGACGGACCGGGGGGGCGGCCGGCGGGGCGGGCGGCATCCAGGGCGCGGGACCGGACCTTGCGGAGCGGTCCGCCGGGGGCGTGTGGAGTTCGTTCATCAGGCGGAGTGGGAAATCATCAGGGCGCGACCTTCGGCGTCTCCGGAGGCGTCCGCGGGATCGGATCCGGGCTCCGATGCCTCGCTGCGTCCATGAACCAGGGAGAAGACCACCGGGACGAAGAGCAGGGTGGCGACCGTCGCGAAGAGCAGTCCGCCGATCACCGCCCGGCCCAGCGGTGCATTCTGTTCGCCGCCTTCGCCGAGTCCGAGGCTCAGCGGGACCATGCCCGCGATCATGGCGAGCGCCGTCATCACCACGGCGCGAAGGCGGGTGGTTCCCGATTCCAGCGCAGCCGCGGTGGGGGTCAGTCCGCGGCGGAGGGCGTCACGGGCAAAGCTCACCACCAGCACGGAATTCGCGGTGGCGACGCCGACGCTCATGATGGTGCCCATCAGGGCGGGAACGCTGAGCGTGGTGCCCGTCACCCAGAGCGCCCATGCCACGCCGGCGAGCGCGCCGGGGAGCGCGGTGATGATCACGAACGGATCCAGCCAACTCTGGAAGTTGACCACCAGCAGGAGGTACACGAGCACGATGGCCCCCGCGAGTCCGAGGAGAAGGCCCTGGTAGCTGGACCGCATGGTCTCCGCCTGGCCGCGGACCTGGATGGTGCTTCCCCGCGGCAGTTCCCTGCGGGCCTCGTCGAGGATGGGTTCCAGGTCCCGCATCACCCCGCCGAGGTCGCGTCCATCGACGCCTCCGAAGACGTCGATCACGGGTTGCACGTTATAGTGGGACAGCACGGCGGGGCCGTTGGTGCGGGTCACCGTGGCGAGGTTGGCGAGGATTTGTCCGTCACCGGTTGCGTTGGTGCTCGCGGTGATCGGGATCCCGGCGAGCGTTTCGAGGGAGTTCATTGCCACCTCGGGCACCCGAAGGTTGACGAGGTACTGGATGCCAATCCTGGGGTTCAGCCAATAGGCGGGCTGGACCTGTCCGCTGCCGCTCAGGCTGAGCAGCACCGAGTTGGCGACATCGCGCTCCGTGAGTCCGAGTTCCGAGGCACGATCGCGGTCCACGACGACCCGGAATCGGGGAAGGTCGGCCGGTTGCTGGACCCGGACGTCCACGACGCCGGGAATCCTCCGGACGCGCTCGGCCAGGCGGGTGGCGATCTTGCGGTTCTCCACGAGGTCCCGTCCGAGCACCTGGATGTCGAACGGGGCGGGCAGTCCGAAGTTGACGGTCTGGCTCACGATGTCCGCCGGGAGGAAATAGAACGTGGTGCCCGGGAACTCGGCGTTCAGACGTCGGCGCAGCGTCCGCACATAGTCCCCGGTGGGACCGTGGCCCTCCTTCAGGGACACGAGGATGTCGCCGTCCCCGGTCCCGATCAGCCCGCTGTTCGAGTAGCTCAACGAAATGCCGGAGGTGGGGATGCCGATGTTGTCGAGGATGCCGGCGAGTTCGGCGGGCGGGATGACCTCCCGGATCACCTGTTCGATGGCGTCGGCGGTGCGAACCGTTTCCTCGATCCGCGTGCCCGTGCGGGCGCGGAAGTGGAGTCGGAGTTGTCCGCCGTCCACCGAGGGGAAGAAGTCCTGTCCGAGCTGCACATACAGCAGCCACGATCCGGCGCAGAAGACGAGGAACACGACGGCGAATCCGGCCCGGTGATGCAGCAGCGTCGCGAGCAGTCCCCGGTAGCCTTCGCGGAATGATTTAAAGCCCCGCTCGAAGAGGGCCTGGATGGCGCTGAAGGGTCCGGTCCAGCGTGCGCTCCGGGCCACCTCGCGTTTGCGGATCAGGGTGCCGCCGGTCTCCCATTCGGGATCCGCGCCGTGGCTGCCGTGGGCCCCGTAGAGCTGCGCGTTCCGGTAAAACCACATCACTAGCGTCGGGATGAGCGTCCGGCTGAGCAGGTAGCTCGCGAGCATCGCGAACACCACCGCCTCGGCGAGCGGCACGAACAGGTGCCGGGCGACGCCGGTGAGGAAGAACATCGGGACGAATACGATGCAGATGCAGAGCGTACTGACGAAGGCCGGCAGGGCGATTTCCTGGGCGCCATCGAGGATGGCCTGTTCCAGCGGCTTCCCCAACGCCATCTGACGGTGGACGTTTTCGATCTCCACCGTGGCGTCGTCCACGAGGATGCCCACCGCGAGGGCGAGCCCGCCGAGGGTCATGAGATTGATCGTCTCTCCGAGCGCGCTGAGCACCGCGAGCGAGGACAGGACGGACAGCGGGATGGACAGGGCGATGATGACCGTACTGCGCCAGGATCCGAGAAAGAGCAGGATCATCAGGGCGGTCAGCGCCGCGGCGATCACGCCCTCGCGAATCACGTCGTTGACCGCCGCCCGGACGAACAGCGATTGATCGGCGAATTCGCGAACCTTCAACTCCGGGGTCAGTCCCCTGAGAATTCCGGGCATGGCCTCCTTGACCCGGGCGACGACGTCGAGCGTCGAAGCCGAACCGCTTTTCATGATGGTCAGGAGCGC
>JAEUHD010000294.1 GCA_016793645.1 Verrucomicrobiales bacterium | reverse complement strand
CACCGCTCCGGCGGAGGTCGACTTCAACGTCACCAACTGGTCGTACAGCGTCACTGGGCCAAGGAAGACAGGAAATGGGGAGGAATGGGAATTTGTTGTTGGCGAGGGGTGGACTCGACCCGGGACTACGTCCGACTGAATCCTTCACACGGAACGCTTCCCCGACCCTTCATAGAGCGCGCGTGGATCCGGCGGCGGGGAATTCTTGCGCCTCGATCGCCGGCGCCACCCGTCCTGGAGAATGTCGCGAATCGGGAGCGACATCCGGTTTCGTGCGTAGCCGAACCACAGGCCGGCCACGAGAAACGAGGGCAGGCAGAAGAAGAGCGCCGGCAGAACAATGACCAGCAGGACCGTGCGTCCGAACGCGGCGCCAGGACGTTTCGAGGAAAGGCCGATCCAGGCGCCCATCCAGGCGATGGCCAGGAATTCGAGGGGCAGGGTGATGATCTGGTAGAACCACATACCCGCTGCGGTCAGGATGCCTCCGCCAGGAAAGGGCGGCGTCGGAAAAATCGGAATCAGGGCCACGGCGACGGGGCCGAGGAGAACCACGGCGATCAGGAACACCAGGGGTCCAAGGAAGTCACGTCGAAGGAGGATCCACTGGGCCTCGAGGATCTGGTCGTCCCGCAGCGGTGTGCTCAGCAGGATCTCCAGTTCGCCCGTGCGGCGTCCGTGCGTCCAGAACTCGCAGGATTGCCAGGCGAAGAGGACTTTCTGCAGCAGGAGAATCGCCGTCAACGCCATGGACGCAGGGGCTGGGGGGACGCCGTACCCGAGGGTGGGAAGGGCCAGGGGTACTGCGGGGGGGGATTGGGTTGCCAGCGCCAGAACCATCACCACGGTTCCGAATCCGCTGAGCATCCACAGGACGGGGCGCAGGCTGGTCCGGGTCGATCTCCAGGCGAGGAGGGGATTCGTTTCGAAAGCTGCGAACGACATGGGACGGCGCCGGGTGGGTTGCGGACGAATCCACCGTCCAATGCCCGATGTCGTCCCCGACGGATCGACATCCCTCCAGGTTCGATGCGTCAGGAAGGCCGCCACCGCCACGGAAAGCCAGGTGCCGCACTGCCCGGAAGCCAGGGCCGTCCAGAATTCCCCCGGATTGGCCTTGAAGACGGCGTCCGTTGCCGCGCGAAACAGAATCCACGGGCTGGAATCAAGGATCCAGCGGAGGGATGCCGGGACGGCGGAAGGGGGGAGCCAGTTCAACAACAGGGCGCTCCCGGCAATCCAGGCGGTGAGGACGGCGCCGCTCCAGGCCGTGGCTCCGGCGGGATTCCGACGTCCCGCGGAGACGGCGATGGAAACGGCCAGCGAGAACAGCAGGGTCTGGACGAGGGCCACGGACATGCGCCCCACCTCCGCGCCGGTGACGCCGCCCAGGATCCAGGCCAGTCCAAAGACCGGAACGACGGAGGTCAGGGCCAGGAGCGCGTTGAGTCCGGTGATGAGCAATTTCCCGGAGACGATGTCCCATCCGCTCAGGGGCGTCAGGAAGAGAAGTCCGAGGGTGCCCTCCCGCCGCTCTTCACTGATGGAGGCGGCGGCGAGGAACGGCCCGACTCCGGCGGCAAACAGGAAGGCGCCGACGGTCAGGGTCGAGTAGAGGAACGTCCCGGCAGTGCGCGATCGTGCGTCCGTGAATGCGAGAACGGCGAATGCGAGCAGCGCGGCGGCGGCGGCGGTGATCCACCGGACGCGAAAGGTCCAGGCCCTTCGCGATGCCACCCGAAACTCGCGCTGCGCGATCGGCGGGACGATCATCCGTGCGGACCGTGACAAGCCCGGAGCCGGGAGGCCAGCGGTTCATGGGGCTTCCGATCAATCCGTGGCGCGCCGGGATCCCGGGGGCCTCCGCCGGACTACACCGTGAAGGGGGTTTGTGCGAGGAAGGCCTTGGCGTTTCCGAGAACGAAGAGATTCGGGGACTGGCTGGCAGGGAGCCCGGCCCGGATGCGGGCATGGAAGTCAGGGTAGGTGCCGCGGAAGGCGCCGTGGTTCCAGACCTTCAGGAGTTGCTCGGTGAAGGCGCCGTTGTGTTCGCCGTCCATGGAGGTCTGGTTGTCCTGGCATCCGGAGATGAGGATCACGGCCGGGTTGAACTTCCCGACGAGTCCGATGGCGTGGGCGGCGGCGCCGACCTGGGCGAGCGCCTCGTCCGGATCGGAAAAGCGGCTGCGGGCCGCCCGGGCAACCTCCTTTTGGATGCGGTCGTAAAAGACCTGATGTTCGGCATAGGTCCGCCGCCCCACGAAATCCGGCATCAGTCGGGAGCGTTGTCCTGGCGGAGGCGGAGCCAGGGGCATGGCGCGGGCGACGGAACCGCTGTGGCAGCTATCCGAGAGCACCAGAATCCGCACGCCGGCGGCAAACTTGCTGAGCTCGAAGTAGAGCTCGTCATCGATCAATTGTCCGTCGAAGAGACACCAGGTTTCGTCCTTCCGGTCGGGTTCGTCCCCATTGGTGTCGGGCATCTGACCGCCGTGGCCCGAATACGACAGGAGAAACAGGTCGCCTGCCTTCAGCGTCCCGGCCGCGCTGCGGATTCCCTTCAGCACCGCCGCGCGGGTGGCCCTGCGGGTTAGGAGCACCCGGGACTTCATGCCCTGCGACCGGGCGATGACGGCCAGATCCTTGGCGTCGAATTCACAGGCGGCCAGGGGACCATCCCATCCCCCGTACGTGGCGGGCCGGACGCTGTTCAGCCCGATATGGAGCGACACCCCCGTGGGCTTGCGGGACGGGGAAGCGGGTTTCTTCGGCATGGGGGGAACCTTGTTTTGAAATGCGGGATTCGGGGGAATCATCGGGGGAGCCGCCGGACTGTCGAAACATTTTGGTGCCCCGCCCGCGCCAAGGCTGGACGCGGGAGCCCGGGGGGGGCGGATGCCGGAATTCACCGGGGGCCGGGACTTCATTCCCTTTGACACGGCGTGTCCATTCGTTGCCTTTTGGGGCCGGCCCGTCGATCCCTCACTCCGCACAGGGCATGGACACCTCTTCCGGAGCCGTGGGATACTCGCGGCGGAAACCAACGAGACCTCCATGAATCCGCCTTCCGCTTCTGAATCCGGACGCAACCACCTCTTTTACCCGATCACCTCCGGAGTCCTGCTGGTGCTCGCCCTGATCGGTTTCCGGATGTTTTACCTGAACCTGCAGGCGTTCCCCGGACGTCCGCTGACGCCACCGAACCGGTCGCTGCTGATTCTGCACGGAGTCCTGATGACCGCCTGGATGGTGCTTTCCGTGGTCCAACCGCTGTTGATCGCCGGCGGGCGCAGGTCGATTCACCGGATGTTGGGTGTGGGAGGTGCGGCACTGGCGGCGGCAATCGTGGTGGTGGGCTATCGGGTCGCCATCGATTCCGCGCGGGTGAACCCGCCCGATCTGAAACTCTTCGGTCTGAATCAGAAGGAGTTTCTCACCGTTCCCCTGAGCGGTGTCGTGACCTTTGGAGCCTTCGTGTTCGTGGGAGTCTGGAATCGGAACCGTCCCGCGATCCATCGCCCGATGATGTTCCTGGCGTCGCTGTCGGTGATTGCCGCGGCGATGGGCCGCATGCCCGCGTTGAACCAATGGTACGCGGGAACCTGGCTCGAGCACTGGTTGAGCGCCTTCGTCTCGACCCTGGTACTGGGTGCACTCCTGCTGGGGATCAAATGCGCGGTGGAACGGCGTTGGGACCGGTGGTTTGCCGTGGGGTTTGGCGCCCTCGCCGCCATTTGTGTCGTGTCGTCTCTGATCGCGAAGACCGGGGCCTGGGTCCAGTTCGCCACGATCCTCACCCGG
>JAEUHD010000246.1 GCA_016793645.1 Verrucomicrobiales bacterium | reverse complement strand
CCCCCGGGGGTCCAATCCCGCGCCTGGGATCCGACGGAGGCACCGGTAGCCTTGGCCCGGATCCATCACGAGGATGCCGTGCCCGCCGTACTCGAGGTAGTTCCGGATCCCCGGCACCGCGACGTACAGACGACGCTCCACCGGACCCGCGTCCAAGGGAGCGGCCCACAGGGTCGAGACGAGGATCCAACCCAACAGGGTCCACCGGGGAAGCATCTCCCAAGGCTGACGGGACGCCGCCCGGAGGCAAGCCCCGGTGCGGGCGTCCCGTCGCCCGGGGCGCAGTCCGACACTCCGCGTGCGGGTCGTCCGGTCTTCAGGCTGCTCCCCGCCCAACGGGCGCCAGGGCGTCCCCGAAAGACAGGCTAAAGCCTGCACTACGAACGAGCCGGGCCAGGGGCTCCCGTCGCCGGGGGGCGGGTTCCTACTTCGATGTGACCTGGAACCGGACGGTGTCCCGCTTGGTGCCGTCCCCTCCGGAGATGGCGGTCACAATGCAGTCCTTCAAGGTTCCCGCTGCGGTCCCGGGTGTCACGGTGACCACCGCCCGGAAGAGGTTCACGGAACCCGCGGGGGCGTTGGTCAGGAGATAGGAGCCCGCCACGACCTGGGAGGTGATTTCGGTGCCTCCGGTGCTTCCGGTGAAGTACTTCACGGTGAAACCGGTGGATCCACCCGTGCCCTGAAGACGGAGATTGTCCGCCGCCGAACCCTCGTTCTGGACCGCGATGCTGAAGGACGCGGATTGGCCTCCCGCCACCGCCGCCACGCGACTCTGTCCGGATCCGTCGGCATTGTAGATGTTGTTGCCGGAGAAGGTGGCCTCGCCCGCCGTCTTGATCCACGCGTCCACCCGCCGGGTCGGGGGGGCGCTTCCGCCCGGGAGGGAGAGGACCGTGACGGAGTAGGGGGGGAAGGTGTACGCCATGGTGGACGCTGCGCCTCCGGGGGAGGTGATGGCGATGTCCGCGGAACCGGTGCCCGTCCGCGCCGCTTCGTCCTGGGGGATTCCATAGGAGTAGGCCGTCAGGGCACCGCCGGGCGTGAAGCCCGCGATGGAGAGCGTCACCGGCAGGGATGCCGTGGGACTCTTGTTGATGACGAGGATCCGCAGGGTTCCGTCCGCGCGGCGTGCCGCGGAGGCGGACAGCAGGGAGTAGTTGCTGGTGGCCGACACCAGCGTGTCACCGCCCCGGGCGAAATGCTGGAGGAGTTTGGCCACGTAGAACGTGGGGAACCGGTCCGCAGGTCCGGGCGGGATGGCGTCGGACACCATCCCGTAGTCGCCATAGGGCCGCCATCCGTAGAGTCCCGCGGAGTTGTTGTTTCCCGTCTCGCGGGAATTGCGGAGGTCCCACCACACCACGCCGTTGAACTCGGTCTTCATCGCCGCGGTGAGGCTGTCGGCCAGGAACAGGCCGTTGACGAGGCTGGTGGTCTGTTTGCCGGGACCGCTGTACACGGAGTTGTTCTCCGTGCAGACGAGTTCCACGCCCGCGGCCGGGGCGCCCAGGTAGTCGGTCAGTTGTTGCCGGAGATCCGCAGCGTCCGCCGGCCAGCTGCTGGAGGAGGCGAGCAGCCCGGCATCACTTTCACCGCCGGGTCCCTGGGCGTATCGGTGATAGATGACGAAGTCCGGGGTGATCCCGAGGCTCCGCAGCGTGGACAGCATCACCGGGGTCCAGCCGTTGTGCGCCTGCCCGGTCCGCGGATTGGTTGCGGGATGGTCCGGGTAGTTGGCGTATTGGTCCTCGCCGGTGATGGCCACGGCGCCGACCTTGATCGTGGGATCCGCCGCCTTCATCTGCTGGTAGTAGTCGCGGAACCGCAGCGCATAGGTGTAGGGGTCGTGGGGACGGGGATTGGAGTCCGTTTCCCAGCCGCCATAGTTCTCATTGCCCACCTCCCAGTATTTGAAGCCCAGTCCCTGCACGCCGTTGGCGTACCGGACCCAGGCCGCCGCCTCCGCGGGCGTACCGGTTCCATAGTTCACCGTGATGAATACCTGGGCTCCCGTGGTCCGGGCGACCTGCGCGAACTCGTCAAAGGAGGTTGCCCAGGTCCAGGTGTTGTTGCCCGTCGTGCCGGATTGCCAGTGATACTCGTCGGACAGGGATCCGCCGGGGAAACGGAGCGTCTGGTTCCCCATTTCCTGAAGCAGGGAGATCGTGGAGGGCGTGCTGAAGGCGGCGTCCCAAATCGCCGCGTTCAATCCAAAGTGCCGGCGATCCACGGTCCGCAGGGTCCGTCCCGCGTCCACGGCAATGGCCAGCGACGCCGGCGGGGGCACGGCGACGAGCGTGATGTCGTCCACAAAGAAGGCCGGCTTCGAAGTGCCGCTGCGATCCTGGATCCAGAATCCGTCGAAGTTGGCCTTGCCCGCGACCCCCAGTGAGGACAGCGGGAGCGTCACCTGCTGCCAGGTGTTGGCGGCCAGCGCGGGGAGCGTGACGGGGGCCTGCTGGGCGCCGCCGAGCGTCGCCTGCACCTGGAGCAGTTGTCCTCCGGTTGCGCCGCCATGGATCCAGAACCGGAGGTCGGTGTATCCGGTGGTGTTGAACGCGGCGTGATGCAGGTAGAGTGCCTCCCAGCCGTCGGTGGTGATGCTCGCGGACTTGGAACCGGAATGGACGGGAGCCGTGGCCGCGAAATTGACGGCGGCCCAGCTCCAGTTGTCCCATCCCGGCGCGAGGCCGTCGGCGTAGATGGTTTGATCGGACTGCGCCCGGAGGACGGGCGTCAGGGTGAGGGCAATCAGGAATCCGGCCGCGAGGGATCGGAATGAGTTTCGTTTCGAGTTCATACGGAGGGGACCTTCAGGGGTTCTTCCCACCCGTTCAGCAGGATCCCTGCCCGGGGATTCCGGTGCGGATGCCGTTCCCCTCGGAATTCGCGGGATGCGGTGGATCGGTTCCACCGGGATACGGACAGGACGGTGAGGCATCCGGGCACCCGGAAGACCCCGCGGACACCCCCGTCAGATCGTAGTCATGCGGGTATCCGGATGCGATCGGGATGGAGCCGGAGCGGTCGCGGCTGAAGGGCTGAATGGGGCGGGGGATCGGGTCGATTTTCGCGTCCTCATCCTTGAGAATGGGGGTGGGTCCACAGGCGGGAGGCGGCCGGCGTTGGGGAATCATCCCCAATGCAGTGGCGTCGGTCGCGGGGAAGGTATTCGGGGCCGGTATCGGACAATCGGCGGTGTTGCCGGAGTCGAGATCGAGGAGTTCATGGAATACCCGTTCCTGGACCGGTTCCTATTGGGGGTTCGGCCGTGTGGAGGCCTGCAGGGAAATGTGGGGAAAGACGAACCAGTCCAGTCGTCGGACCTGGACCCGAAGTTCCTGGACTTGTTCCGGCGCGAGGCCGCCAAACAGGTAGGTCCAGGTCGCGCTTTCGCCGTCCGGATTTCCGCTGGCATGGCGGAATGTGTGCACCCGACCCTCCGCGTCCACGGCGACCACGCGGGTTTCCCAGTCGGGATCCTGCTGCCGGATCGCAAACGTCGCGACGACGTCGCCGCCGCTGGCGCCGAAATGATTCAGGCTGGCGGACCAGCGCGGATCGCCCGGACGACGAAATTCCGAGACGTCGCCGCCATGGGGATGATGTGCCACCACCGTCCGCCAGGGCTCCAGGGCGATTCCCAGGTCGAGGGTTGCCTGATCCAGGGACGGTGGCCATCCGACCACCACCGGCCACGCGCCGAACAGGAGACGGTCCCCGCGGCGCACTTGACCGCCCGCCGTGATGTTGGCGGCGGGTGCGACCTCGTAGCGGGGAGTGCCTGCGTCGGGAGTCAGTCCGTTGCTCCGAAAGACCAGCAGGCGGGGGGACGAGTCGCGGGCTGCGAAGCCGTTCAATTGTTCCACGGAGAGTGCGTTGGTCCCGAGGTCCCTCCCATCCGGCCGCCACCATTGGGGCGGCTGATCCAGGGCGTTTGCGACGGCCATCAATTCCAGCGTGCCGCCCCCGGGAAGACGGACCGACAGGGTGCCGGTGTTGGGATCCATGGCGGCCACCGAGCGACTCCGGTGTGCGTGGACACCCGGCAGCAGGCCGAGGCGCCGGACGAATGCGGGTTCGACCACGAGAACCCAGGCGCCGACGGCGAGCGCGATCAGCGGAATGGCAACCGGGGGCCGAAGGTGCCGCGCGCGAGGGGCCCGGGGGACCGTTTCCGTCGCGCACCTGAGGGTCCTGCGCAGAGCCCACCCTACGATCATGGACGCAATCAGGATCCGTGGGATGAGGCTGTGCCACCCGAGGATGCCCACCCATCCGAGGAGTGATCGACCGGTCGCGGCGGTCACCCCTGCAAAGGCGATGCTGAGAATTCCGAACAGAATCGCCCAAAGTTTCAGGATCCCGGGCCAGTGGGGCCGGCGTACGCCGTCCCGATCCATCCACAAGGGGATACCCGCCCAGTGGACCGCCCGTATGGAGCCTGCCGTCCCGGGAAGTGGATTTGGAGTCCCTGGAACCGGAGGCGGGGTCGGGACAGGAGAGGCATCTGCGGTGGCTCCACAGGAGATGGTCTCCACCCGGGATTTCACTTCGCTGGCGTGCTGGTATCGGGATTCCGGGTCATTCTCCAAAGCGCGAAGGACCACTTCATCGAAGCGCACATCCACCTGGACCTTGCGCGAGGGCGGTGGGAAGTTGCCGAGGGGAAGGTCCCCGGTGAGCATTTCGTAGATGACCACGCCGAGGGAATAGATGTCCGCGCGATGATCGACGGAAAGGGGGCGCTCCAGTTGCTCGGGCGCCATGTAGTGCGGGGTGCCCATGACCTGGCCTTCCGCCGTGAGCCGTGTGTTGCGCTCCACGCCCAGGATCCGGGCAAGGCCGAAGTCCGCGATCTTGACGCGCCCGCGGAGATCCACGAGGACGTTCTCGGGCTTGATGTCCCGATGAACCACTCCCTGGTCGTGGGCATATTGAAGGACGTCGCAGATTTGCGGGATGATTTGGAGGGATTGCTTCGGGGACAACCGGCCGGCCTTCTCGAGTTGGCGCAGGTTGGAGCCTTCCACGTATTCCATGAGGAAATAATGCAGGTCCCCCGCCCGCCCGAACTCATGCACGGTCACAATGTGGGGATGGCTCAGGCGGGCCAGCGCGCGTGCCTCCCGGGTGAATCGTTCCTCAAAATCCAGACGGGGATCCCCGCCCGCGGGCAGAACCTTCAGGGCCACGACACGGTCCAGGGTGGGCTGGCGGGCCTTGAAAACCGCCCCCATGCCACCGCTTCCGATGAGGCCCAGGATTTCGAGTTGGGGAAACAGGCGGGCCACCGTCTCGATCGGGGGTGGTTCGAAGCGCCCGGTGCCCTCGGTCTCGGCTCCCTGGGCCAGAAGGCAGGCGGCGCACAATCCTCCGGGCAGTCCTGCCCTCAGGGGCCTCCCGCACTGGGGACAGTTGGGGTGATCCTTCATCTCCGTCTTCATGGTGGTAATCCGTTCTCACCCTCCCCAGAAGCGTTTTTGAAGTTGTGTTACCGGGAAAATTGAAGGATGGGCTGTCTTCGAAGATCCCGCCCTGAGCGGAGATCGCACGTTACGTGGTGGGATCCCCACGCACCGGCCACCCTGGAATGAATCCGTTGCTGAATGCCATTGTGAAGGACGACCGGACGCTTGTCCGGACGCTGCTGTCCGCGGACCCCGGACTCGCCACGACCCTCATTCGGAGTCCCACCCTTCACGAAACGGGGATCCACCACTGGATCTACGCCGGTGACACGGCGCTTCATCTGGCGGCGGCGGGGTATCGCGTTGACTGTGTGCGGTCCTTGTTGAAGGCCGGTGCGGACCCGAATGCCGCGGGGAACCATCGCCGGAGTGGTCCGCTGCACTATGCCGCGGACGGCGCTCCCGACGGACCGGCCTGGGATCCCCGGAAGCAGGTGGCAACGCTTCGCAGCCTGCTGGATCACGGGGCACACCTCCACCTTCAGGATGCGAATGGTGCGACGGCGTTGCATCGGGCGGTGCGGACCCGGTGCGCCGCGGCCGTGCGGTTTCTGTTGGAGGCGGGAGGCGATCCGGAACGTTCGAACCATTCCGGTTCCACCCCCTTCCATCTGGCGGTCCAGAATACCGGGCGGGGGGGATCGGGCTCGGAGGCCGCGGTGACCGCCCAGAAGGAAATCATTGAGGCGTTTCTCGCACGGGGGGTAAGCCCCGACCTTTGCGGCGGATCCGGAAAGAGCGTCCGGGCGAGTGCCCGGAGCCCATGGATTCTGGAATTGCTGTCGTAGCGCTCCCGGACCGGCCTCCGAGGGCATCCGGGGCCCCGCAAAATCCGGTTGCGGGCCGGGGTGGGCTTGGGCTCTATTGGGCGCGTGATCTCCAAGGTCCACGTCACTACGACGACGTCCTAGCGTCTGCAGCCCGTAGCTGCCGACGCTCCCACGCCTCGCCCCGAACCGGTCGAGGCGTTTTTGTTTCTCCACTTGCTGAAAGTTTTCAGTGTTCAGTTTTCAGTGTTCAGAAAAATCAGAGGATTTCCTCAACGTCCCGGTCTCGCTTCCAAATCGCGTCCGATTCCAATTTCGGTCATTGGTCATTGGTCATTGGTCATTGGTCATTGGTCATTGGTCGGTGGCGCCGAAGGACGAGTGACCAATGACGAGTGACCAGTGACCAACACCCCCTTTCCCATGTCCGCTCCTGAATCCCAATCCAATCCCGCCTTCGAGGCCGCCAAGTCCGACGTCCAGCGCAAGACGCTGGAGCAGCGCGGACAGATGGACGAATTGATGCGCCTGCGTCATTCGTGCGCGCACATCCTGGCCACGGCCGTCCTCCGGATCTGGCCTGATGCCCTGCTCGACATCGGTCCCCCCACCGAGGAGGGATTCTATTACGACTTCGAGCTGTCGCACCGCTTCACCCCCGAGGATTTCCCGAAGATCGAGGAGGAGATGCGGAAGGTCACCAAGGAGAACCAGGTCTTCGAGAAGTCGATCAAGACCCGCGAGGAGGCCCGGGCCTACTTCGAGTCCAAGGGACAGAAGTTCAAGGTCGAGCGCCTGGGCGACATTCCGGAGGGGGAGGCCATCAGCTTCTTCCAGAACGGGGAGTTCGTGGATCTTTGCGCCGGTCCGCACGTGATGCGCACCGGCAACGTGAAGCCGGGCGGCATCAAGCTGCTCAAGGTGGCGAGCGCCTACTTCCGCGGGAACGAGAAGAATCCCCAGTTGCAGCGCATCTACGGAACCGCCTTCCGCAACAAGGAGGAGTTGGACCAATGGGTGACCCTCCAGGAGGAGGCGAAGAAGCGGGACCACCGGAAGATTGGCGCCGAGATGGGATTGTTCGCCTTCGACTCGGAGTACGTGGGGCCCGGGCTCGCGCTGTGGCTGCCCAAGGGCGGCGTGCTGGTCGAGGAACTGGAGAAGCTGGCGAAGGAGACCGAGTTCCAGGCGGGATATGTCCGCGTCCGCACCCCGCATCTCGCCAAGGAGAAGATGTACACCACGTCGGGGCACCTGCCGTACTACGCGGAGTCCATGTTCCCTCCGATGGAGATGCTCGAGGAGGAGGAGCGCAAGATGCGGGACCGTCTCCAGGAACGGCGTGCGGATTTGATCCAGCTTTGGGACGGCATGTCCCACGCGACCAGTGCGAATCCGGCCGGACTGACGGTGGAGCAGCTCCAGCATGACATCGCCAAGATCGAGGCGGAGATCACCTTCCTGGGCGGGCGCTACTATCTCAAGGCCATGAACTGCCCGCATCACCACCGCATCTTCGCGGCGGAACCGCGGAGCTATCGCGACCTTCCGCTGCGCATGGCGGAGTACGGCACGTGCTATCGCTATGAGCAGTCAGGCGAGTTGTTCGGACTGATGCGCGTTCGCGCCATGAACATGAACGATGCGCACCTGTACTGCACCGCGGAACAGTTCGCGGACGAGTTTCGGGCGGTGAACGACATGTATCTGAAGTATTTCAAGATCTTCGGACTCGACCGCTACCAGATGCGCTTCAGCACGCATGATCCGGCGCGGCTCGGACAGAAGTTCGTCAACGAGCCCGAGCTGTGGCGCCAGACCGAGGACATGGTCCGCAACGTCCTGATCGAGTCGGGCATCAACTATGTCGAGGTGCCCAACGAGGCGGCGTTCTACGGGCCCAAAATTGATGTGCAGGTGTGGAGCGCCATCGGACGCGAGTTCACCATTGCCACCAACCAGGTGGACTTCGCGGTGCCCAAGCGGTTTGGACTGACCTATCGCGATCGCGACAACACGGACAAGACGCCGCTGTGCATTCATCGCGCGCCTCTCGGGACGCACGAGCGTTTCATTGGGTTCCTGATTGAGCACTATGCCGGCAACTTCCCGTTGTGGCTGGCTCCGGAGCAGGTGCGGATCCTGACCCTCGGGGACGAGGAGCCGCTGGTCACGTATGCGAAGTCCATCCTCCAGGAATTGCGGTCGCAATTTGTGCGGGTGGAGGGGGATTTCGGAACCAATCCCATCAAGGCCAAGATTGCCGACGCCGAGAAAGCTCGTGTGCACACCATGCTGGTGATCGGTGGACGCGACCTGGAGGCGGGCGCGGTGTCCGTGCGCCTGCATAGCAAGGGGCCGCAGGGGGCGAAACCCCGGGCCGAAGTGGTGGCCGACATTGTGGCGTCGATCCGCGAGCGGCGTCCGTGAGGGGCGGCTTCCTCCCAACCGGTGGCTGCGGGCTGCCGCCCGCGGGTGACCTCTCCTCCGCAACTCGGTGCGGAGGACCGGTGCGGGTCCGCAGCAGTGCTGCTGCGGACGGACATCAGAACCCCGCGGCAGCGGGGTTCCACCGTGAGTCGGGGCTTACAGGCGTCGCCGGAATTCGCGGCACGCGGCGGCGATGTCGGGGGCGTTGAGGATCGCGGAGACCACGCAGATCCGGCGGGCGCCCGCCTCCAGCACCGAGTCGAGATTTTGCAGCGTGATGCCCCCGATGGCGAACCACGGGGTGGTGAGTTCACGGGCGGCCCAGCGGACATAGTCCAGCGTGACCGCGGGGCGGCCGGGTTTGGTGCCGGTGGCGAACACGGGGCCGACGGCCACGTAATCCGCCCCGGCCGCCACGGCGCGCAGGGCCTGGTCCGGAGCGTGGCTGCTGAGGCCAAACTCCGCGGGCGCAGTGGCGGTGCGCAGCGACGCCAGATGGGTGTGCCCGGCGTCGAAGAAATCCTCCTGACCGAGATGACAAGAATCGGCGCCGACCTGCCGGGCGACGTCCACATGATCATTGATGACCAGGCGGACTCCGGCGGCGCGGGTCTCGGGAAGAATCGATTGGGCGAGGCGCAGAACCTCGGGCGCCGGAGCCCCCTTGGCCCGGAGTTGCACCAGGTCGGCGCCGCCGTCACAGAGTTGGCGGGCGACCTCCGCAGGGTCGCGTCCCGCCAGGTACGCCGTGTCCACAAAGGCGTACAAGCGGCATTCGGCCAGGGGCTTCACGAGACGGGCGGGACCGGTGCGATCCGGGGACTACTTCTTCCGGGTCGTGTGCTCCCGGAGCCACTGATTGTCGAGGCGGGAGGTCGTGCCCGGAACGCCGCCGTGCACCGAATGGAAATCCCCCTTGAACGGCGGAGTGTTGAATCGGCCGTCCACCCACTTGTGTCCTTCGGCATGGCCGTCGGCGAAGGCGAAATTGGAGACCCGCGCGTGGTAGTTTCCGGGCACGTGGTACACCCCGTTGTTGCCGGTCATGTTCACCCCGAAAAAGGGACGGCAGACGCTCTGGGGATGGATCTCGCCAAAGACGAAAATGTCACTGGGCGCCACAACATCCCCGGCCTTCCGGGGAACCAGCCAGGTCCTGGCCTCCCCCTGTCCGTTGTAGGTGTCCCCACTCCAGGCGACGAAGGCGTTCATTCCGTAGCTTCGCGGATTGCGGCGCTTTTGTCCGTCGATCACATGGGTATAGACATCCCCCGGACATTTGAAGCTGCCCTTGGCCTTCAGATAGGGGGCAATGAGGGAGACCCGCTCGTTGATCAGGCCGTTCGCCGAACCCTCCATCAGATTGCTGCCTTCGCGTCCCTCGACCCACAGTTTCGGGACAAAATTGGGCGGGGGATTCGTCAGGTTGACGTTGGCGTCCCCCTCGCCATTCGGGGGCAGGTAATCCTGGAAGTCCGTGGCATAGACCAGGGCGGCCGTGATGAGCTGCTTGCAGTTGTTGACGCAGGCGATGCCGGTCGCCTTCTGCTTGGCCTTGGACAGGGCGGGCAGGAGCATGCCCGCGAGGATCGCGATGATGGCGATCACCACCAGCAGCTCGATCAGGGTGAACCCATGGCGGGAGGACCCCGGGGTGGAATGGCGGCGGTGGCGCAGGATCATGAGAACGGGGTCACCCTACCGAAGGGGGGACGTCCTGCAAGTCGGCGAGCAGGCTTTCCATCTCGGCGAGGGGACCCTCGTGATGCTGCGCGAGGGCCAGGTCCCGTGCCCGCTCGAAGGCGGCGCGGGCGGCCGCCGGGTCGCCCAATTGGAGATCGCACTTGCCCAGGAGGATCTGCACCGCCATCCAGTCCGGCTTTCGCTTCAACGCCGCCTGGAATTCCAGCTTCGCCGCGGCCATCTCGCCCCGGTCAAAGAGGGCGCGGCCGAGGCTGAAGCGGGCGAGTTCGTTGTCGGGATACTGGGCGGCCAGTTGACGCTGGCGTTCGAGCGGATCCATGGGCGGGGAGAATGACAGCGGATGGGGCGTCCCCCAAGTGAGTTCTCCTTCGGGTCGGCGAATCCCATTGCGCGAATCCAAGTCCGGCGTACGGGTGGGGGTCTCCGTCCGGCCGGAGGTCACTCCGCCGGTGAAATTCCTTTGCCGGCCCGGTCCCGACAGACAGACTGCACGCTCGAAACTATGGATGTTAAACTGCCGAAGGTTGGAGAAGCCGCCGATTCCGGAACCGTGGCCACCCTGCTGGTCAAGGTGGGGGACACCGTCGCCGTGGACCAGACCCTTCTCGAATTGGAGCAGGAAAAGGCGGTTGCGCCGATCCGCAGTCCGGTGGCGGGTCGAGTCACCGCCGTGCACGTCAAGGAAGGGGACAAGATCTCGGTGGGCGCGCGCCTGATCTCGGTTGACGATGGGACCGGATCGTCCCCAGCGCCCGCTCCCGCCGCTCCCGCCGCGGCGAAGGTCCGGTCGTCGGCCCCGGCCCCGGCAGGGGATCCGGATGAGGACGACGATGATGTCTCTCCGGTCGGGGAACCGGCGGCCGACGGCCCCGAACCCGCCGCGTCGCCCTATGTCCGCAAGGTGGCCCGCGATCTGGGCATCCGCCTGAACCGGGTGCGCGGCAGCGGTGGCGGTGGCCGGGTGTTGCTGGCGGACGTGGCCCGGTACATCGCGCGGCTGGAACGCGGTGTGGAACGCGCCGGCCGTCATGCGGATGAGCCCAAGGGACTGGTGTTCCCGCCGGTTTCCCAGGATTTCTCCCTCCATGGTCCCGTGGTGAGCCAGCCGTTGTCGGCCCTCCGCAAGGTCATCGCGGCGCGCATGGTGGAAAACGCCGTTTCGCTTCCGCATGTCACCCAGTTTGACGAGGCGGACCTGACCCGCGTCGAGGAACTGCGCGCCCGGCATCGGGCGTCCTATGAGGCCGCGGGTGTAAAGCTCACCCCGACGGCTTTTGTGCTGAAGGCCCTGGCTTCCGTCCTGAAGACGCATCCGATCTTCAACGCCAGCCTCAACGAGGTGGCCGAGACCCTGGTGCTGAAGCAGTATGTGCACCTGGGCATCGCCGTGGACACCGACGCCGGGCTGCTGGTGCCCGTGATTCGCGATGCCGACCGCAAGAGCCTGCGGGAGATCGCGCAGGAGCTTGCCGCGCTGGCGGTGCGGGCCCGGGACCGCCAGTTGGGACCCGACGACATGAAGGGTGGATCCTTCACCGTGTCCAACCAGGGCGCCATCGGCGGCGGTCACTTCACCCCGATCATCAACAAGCCGGAGGTGGCGATCCTTGGATTGGGACGCGCCGTCCGGAAGCCGGTGGTGGCCGCGGACGGCCGGATCGAGGCGCGTCTGATGCTGCCATTGACGGTCAGTTATGATCACCGCGTGATTGACGGCGGGACGGCGGCGCGGTTCACAGTGGACCTCGTGCGGGCGATCCAGGAGTTCCCCGAGGAACTCGTGAACGCCTGAGCCGGCCCCGGAAAACATCCCATTCCCCCGCGGGATCTGCCGGATCCTGTGGGGACTCCCCTGAATTTCATGGAACCGATTCAAGCTGACATCGTGGTGATTGGCGCCGGACCCGGAGGGTACGCGGCCGCCTTTTATGCCGCCGACCTGGGCCGCAAGGTGATCCTGGTGGAGCGGGACCCGCGGCTGGGGGGCGTCTGCATGAACCGCGGATGCATTCCCTCCAAGGCCCTGCTCAACGCCGCACACGCCATCCAGGTCGCGAAGGAATCGGAGCGCCGGGGTATATCGTTCGGGGCGCCGAACATCCAGTTGGACCGGTTGCGGACGTGGAAGGATGGCATTCTGGAGCGGCTCGGCGGCGGCATCGCCAGCCTCGCCAAGATGCGCGGCGTGACCGTGATGCACGGGAGGGGACATTTTGAGGATTCCCAGACGCTGCGGGTCGAGTCGGAACAGGGGAATCAGTTCCTCCGCTTCCAGAAGGCGATCATCGCCGTGGGATCGCGTCCGGCCCTGCCGCGGGCGTTCGACCTGGGCAATCCCCGGGTGATGACCTCCACCGAGGCGCTGGAAATCCCCGACATCCCCGAGTCGCTGCTGGTGATCGGCGGCGGCTACATCGGCATGGAACTGGGCACGGTCTACGCCACGCTGGGATCCAAGGTGACGGTGATCGAGGCGATGGAGGGCATCCTCGCCGGTGCCGATCCGGATCTGGTGCGTCCGGTGGCCCTGTACGCGAAGAAGGCGTTCCGCGAGGTGCGGCTGCAGGCCCGGGTGTCGAAGATTTCCTCGGCCGGCAAGCAGATCCGCGTGGTCAGCGAACACGAGGGCAGGACCCTGGAGGAACTTTACGACCGTGTGCTGGTGAGCGTGGGCCGGGTTCCCAACGGACAGGACCTCGGCCTGGAAAACACCCGCGTGGCCCGCGACGAGAAGGGATTCATCCAGGTGGATGAACGCATGGTTACCACGGACCCGAACATCCTGGCCATCGGCGACATCGCCGGAGGCATCATGCTCGCGCACAAGGCGGCGAAGGAGGCCCGGGTGGCGGTGGAAAATCTTGCGGGGGAGGGGACCGCGGTGAACCGGAACTATGTCGTCCCGGCGGTGGTGTTCACTGATCCCGAGGTGGCCTGGGTGGGACTCACCGAACAGGAGGCCCGTCAGAAGGGGATTGCCGTGGAGGTCGCCAAGTTCCCGTGGGGGGCCAGCGGACGGGCGCTCACCTACGACCGGGTGGACGGTCTCACGAAGCTCCTGCTCGAGCCGGAGACGCATCGGGTGCTCGGCGTGGGCATCGTCGGGCACGGCGCTGGCGAGTTGATCGGCGAGGGCGCGGTCGCAGTGGAAATGGGCGCCACGGCCGAGGATCTCGCGGCCATCGTGCACCCGCATCCGACGCTGTCGGAAACCCTCATGGAATCCGCCGAGGCGTTCTTCGGACACGCGACGCACGTCTTTGCGAAGAAGAAGCCGGCGTGACGGGATGGCCCGCACCGGATTTCCTCCGCGCCCCGACCGCATGCGTCCGTCGCCGTCCAAGACCGGATACTACCTCATCGAGGGCGCCAACTCCTTCGCGACGGCGTACTACTTCAACTACCTGATGTTTCTGCTGCGCGATGCGCACGGATTCACCAACCTGAACAACCTTGCGGTCGGCGCCCTGCACGGTCTCGTTTACGTCGGGGGTTCCTGGTACGGCGGGCGGTTCGGGCAGCGGAACGGGTATTTCCGTTCACTGCGCTTGGGATTCGGGGGCATGGCCCTGGGCCTGGGGGTGGGCTATCTCGTGCCGGCCCTGTGGGGGCAGTTTGTGGGACTGGGCCTTTGGACGATCGCCATCTGCTTCACCTGGCCGATGCTGGAGGCGCTGGTCAGCGAGCACGAGACCCCGGCGCGCCTGCCGCACCGCGTGGGGGTTTACAACGTCGTGTGGGCCGGCACGGCAGCCCTCGGGTTTTCCTCCGGCGGATGGATCTTTCAGCATCTCGGCCGCCCCAGCCTGTACTGGCTTCCGCTGGTCATTCACCTCGTCCAATGGCTGGCCACCTGGCCCTTGCAACGGCGTCACGATCTTTGGCTGGCGTCGGCGCCGCCGGTCCCGGCGGGACCGATTCCCCACGATACCGCCGTCCGACCGGACTACTTTCGCCGGCTCGCCTGGGTGGCCAATCCGTTCAATTACATGGCCATCAATACCATCATGGTCGTGGCCCCGGGAATTGCCGCCCATGTGGGCCTCACTGTGGTGCAGGCCGGCCTGGTGCTGTCGGTGTGGTTCTATGCCCGCGCGCTGGCGTTCCTGAAGCTGTGGCTCTGGACGGGATGGCACTATCGCTTTGACTGGTTCTTCGGGGCGTTTGCCATCCTGCTGTTCAGTTTCGTCGCGGTGATGTTGTCCCCCACGGCGGCGGGACTGATCCTGGCGCAGGTCGGATTCGGTTGGGCCTCGGCGCTGCTGTACTATTCCGCATTGTATTACTCCATGGATGGTTCGGACGCCCACGGGGAGCATGGCGGGGTCCACGAGGCCCTGATTGGAATGGGGCTTTGTGGAGGCCCGGCGGTGAGTGCCGGCGCCATCTGGGTCACAGGCCAGCCGACGGCCCCGGCCTGGGTGGTGGCGGGCGGGTTGGCCGTCGCCATGGGGTGGGTGTGGCGGATCCGCCGGCGCGCGGCGGTTTCAGGCTGAAGCCCAAACTGCGAACCCTCGTTCGTAGTGCAGGCTTTAGCCTGTCCGGGGCGTGCGGGGTTCAGGCTAAAGCCTGGACTA
>JAEUHD010000224.1 GCA_016793645.1 Verrucomicrobiales bacterium | reverse complement strand
TCGGCCAGCTCGTGCTGGCGCTCGTCGAGACGGGACTGCTGGAGCAGTTCGGTCATGCCCAGGATCCCGTTCATGGGCGTGCGGATCTCGTGGCTCATCGTCGCCAGAAATTCGCTCTTCGCCCGGTTCGCCGCCTCGGCGCGCAGCGCCAGTTGTTCCGACTTGAGCAGCAGCGCCTCCAGGTCCTTCTCCCGGGCCTGAAGATTCCGCAGCGCGCCATCCGCGGCATCCTTGGCCCTGCTCAGTTCCCCATTGGCCGTGGACAGGGCGGCGGTGCGGGCGGCGACGCGCCGGCGCAGCGTGAATCCCCAGGCAAGCGCCAGGAGGCCGGAGGAGGCCAGTCCGGCGACCACGATCATGAGGAAGCGGACGGGGTTGGCGGGAGGGCCTTCGAGGATGGTGATGTCGCCTTCCCCGGTGAGGTGGATGCTGACCCCCTGGTGGTCCCGCAGGGCCGTGGATTGGTTGTCGAGAACGCCCGTGACCCGAATCCTGCTCCCGACGGGCCAGGTCGTGTTGAACTTCTGTCCGGGCACATCGGCCACCACGGCGGCGGTGCCGAACTGGGTGACGATTTCCGTGCGCCCCAGGGCGTAGGAGTGGCGGACCGCGAGCACCCGTCCCTCGAGGGTGACGCGCCTCAGGTCGAAACGCTGCTCGGTGAAGGTCTCCGGGGAAACGGCGATGGGACTGGGCAGGCTGCCCCGTCCCAGGTTCCTGAATTCATCCGCGGCAAAAATGACGGTGGAGTTCTCCACCCGCGGGGCTCCGATGAGTTCAATCCGGTCCCCGGTGCCCAACCGGGCGGGTGTGGAGCTGCGGACCAGCACTCCTCCCGATTCATCCTGCACAAACCAGGACCGCGAGTGCAGCGCGGCGGTGATGGACCCGACGATTCGCGTGATCTGGTCCTCGGGACGCATCGGATCATACCGCATGAGGTCCGCGATGCGGGTGGCGGGGATGTCGTCCGGATTGTCGGGGCCGGGCTCGAGGATCCGGAATTCATCCGCCGGCGTGACAGTGACGCGGGCGAAGGTGGCCTGGCGGATTTCGTTGAATCCGGGCGTGACGACGCCACTGATGCGAATCCGGGCGCCCCGGGCCCGCGCCGGGATGGCATCCCGGGACCTCCCGTACACATCAATGAGGACCGGGCCGTCGGGGAGGTTTACGGAAAGGTCGAGGGTCCCATCGTCGGCGGCCTGGATGGTCCGGATCGTCCCCTCGATGACCACGCGCTCGGCATCGAGGCGTCCGCCGGACAGGGTTCGGGCCGTCGCCGGACGCGCCTCCGGAAGGGGTGCCCTGCCGAGGATCCGGATGGAGTCCGGGACGACCACGGGAGCGAATCCTCCCGGGTCGCTCACGCCGGTGACTTCGACCACGTCACCAATGTGAATCGACGCGGTGATGGGGCCGGGTTCCAGGTAGACGGCGCCGGTGTCGTCCTGGATGAAGGCATCCTGGACGGCGGGATTGACCGAGGTGGTGATCGCGCGCAGGTGGACCGGGATTTTACGGGCGGCGGCATCCACCGACAGCGCCTTGATGGCGATGATGTTGGTCAGGGGCGCCGGATTCTGGGCCTGGAGCGTGGCGGCAACCAGCAGGGAGACGGGGGTGACGGCGCACCTCCCGAGGAACACGGATGCGCGGAACGGGGAGGGATCCGGCCGGCGTTGACTCGGGGGGGTGGATCGCATCCTCATGACATCTGGTGCGGTCCTGCGAAACTCCGAAAGTCGTAAACCAAGCCCGACGGATTCGAAGTCCGGTGATTCCAGCGTTATCCCTGAAAACGTCGTCCGATGATGATGGCGTTGTGGCCGCCGAATCCGAACGAGTTGTTGGCGAATCCTTCGATCCTTCGCTCCTGGGCGGTGTTCGCGACAAAGTTCAGGTCGCACTCCGCGTCGGCGTTGTCGAGGTTGATGGTGGGAGGGGCCACCTGGGCCTCGACCGCCTTGCAGCAGATGGCCATCTCGATCGCGCCCGCGGCGCCCAGCATGTGGCCGGTGGCGCCCTTGGTGGAGCTGGCGGCCAGTGTGCGTGCGTGATCCCCGAACACGTTTTTGATCATCCGCGTCTCGCAGATGTCACCCACCGGGGTGCTGGTCGCGTGGCAATTGATGTAGTCGATCTCCTCCGGGCGCATCCCCGCGTGGCGCAGGGCCATCTTCATGGCGCGCCCGGCGCCTTCGCCCTCCGGGTCGGGGGAGGTCATATGGTTGGCGTCGGCGGTGTTTCCGTAACCGACCACCTCGCAGTAGATGCGGGCTCCGCGGCGTTTCGCGTGCTCGAGTTCCTCCAGGACCAGGATGGCGGCGCCCTCGCCCATCACGAATCCGTCGCGGTCCCGGTCGAAGGGCCGCGAGGACCGCTTCGGTTCCGCGTTGCGCGTGCTCATGGCCTTCATCGAGGAGAACCCGGCGATGCCCATGGGGACGACCGTGGCCTCGGCACCGCCGGCGAACATCACCGTCGCGTCGCCGCGTTTGATGGTTGCCCACGCCTCGCCGAGCGCGTGGGTGGCGGTGGCGCAGGCGGAGCAGGTGGCGAAGTTGGGGCCGCGCAGCTTGTAGTAGAGGGAGAACAATCCCGACGCGATGTTGAGGATCAGCATCGGAATCATGAACGGACTGATCCGCGACGGCCCCTTCTCCAGCAGCACACAATGCTGTTCCTCGGTGGTCTTGAGGCCGCCGATGCCGGACCCCATGAAGACGCCGATCTCGTCGCGGTTCTCGCGGTCGAGGTCGAGCCCCGAGTCCTTCAGGGCCCCCCAGCCGGCGTAGACGCCGAAGTGCGAGAAGCGGTCCGTCCGGCGGATCTCCTTCGGATTGGGAAAGGCGGGTGTGGGCGAGAAATCCCGGACCTCCGCGGCGATCTGGCAGTCAAACGGGCTCGGATCGAACGACGTGATCCGGTCAATGCCGCACTGCCCCGAGACGATGTTGCGCCACAGGGTGTCCGCGTCGTTGCCCAGACTGGATACGCAGCCTATCCCGGTCACGACCACCCGGCGTTCAGACCATGAACTCATAGCTTGAGGCGGAATTAGCCCGGAAACCGGCCCCGGGGGGCAAGGAAAAGTACGGGAATCCGGAAGCAAAAAGGCAGCCGGAGGCACCGGCTGCCTTTCTGACGCGGGGCGGGACGACTACTTCTGCTGGTCCTCGACGTACTTGATGACGTCTCCCACGGTCTGGAGCTTCTCGGCCTCCTCGTCGGGGATCTCCAGTCCGAACTCCTCCTCGAGGGCCATGACGAGTTCCACCGTGTCGAGCGAGTCGGCACCGAGGTCCTCGATGAACTTGGCTTCCGGGGTGACCTGATCGGCGTTCACTCCGAGTTGCTCGACGATGATGTCCTTGATGCGTTGCTCGATGCTTTTTTCAGCCATAGGGCGTGTTGATATTGCGCGGCCTGTCTAGGCGTGGGCTGTGGAGGCGTCAAGCCCTTGTTCCGCCAAATTCCGTTTCGTTACATGACCATCCCGCCGTCCACGGTGAGAACCTGGCCCGTCACATAGCGTCCGCCGGGCCCGGAAAGGTACAGCGCCGCCTCGGCGATATCGTCCGCCTTTCCAAGGGCGCCGAGCGGAATTTGCTGGAGCAGCGCGGCCTTCACCGCGTCGTCGAGCACCGCGGTCATGTCCGTTTCGATGAACCCCGGAGCGATGGCATTGCAGGTCACCCCGCGGGATCCGAACTCCTTGGCCACGGACTTGGTGAACCCGATCAGGCCCGCCTTGCTGGCGGCGTAGTTGCACTGGCCCGCGTTGCCAATGAGTCCGACGACGCTGGCGACATTGATGATGCGCCCGGCGCGCTGCTTGAGGAATGTGCGCGTGAATGCCTTGGTGAGAACGAAGGCGCCCCGCAGGTTGGTGTTGAGCACGGCATCCCAGTCCGCTTCGCTCATCCGCATCAGCAGGCCGTCACGCGTCACGCCGGCGTTGTTGACCAGGATGTCCACGCGTCCGGCCTGCGACAGGATCTGTCCGGCGGCCGCGGTGACGGCGGCCGCGTCCGAAACATCCACGGCCAGCGGCCAGGCCTGGCGTCCGAGGGCGCGAACCTCGTCCGCAACCTTGGCGGAATTCTCCGCCGTGCGGGACACGCAGACGATGTCCGCCCCGGCGGACGCGAGTTTGAGGGCGATGGCGCGGCCGATGCCCCGGCCCGCGCCGGTGACCACGGCCACCTGTTGGGAAAGCACGCTCATGAGGGCCGGAACGCTCCAGCGGGACCCGGTCCCGCGTCAATCGCGGACTCGGAATGGCGTTTGTAGTGCAGCCTTCAGGCTGTCCGGGGGGCGTGGGTGACGGGAGGGCGTCGGGCGCGCTGCGCCGCACGGGAAGTCAGGCTGAAGCCGTATCGATCCCGTTGGAGGATAAGGCTGGAGTCGATCCGGGCATGGGCGCATGCCGGCCCCATGCATGCATGGCTCCGGGCCCACCTGCCCTTGGGGGGGGCGGTGGGTGGCCCCCATCCGGCGGGCCTTCAGCGGCGCCGGGGCAGGCGGGGACGCCGGGCAAGACCTTCGTGGATGATCTTCAGGACCGCCTTGCGCTCGGCGCCCACGAGCGGCAGGCGCGGAGCCCGGACCCATTCGCTGCCCAGGCCGGCCTCCTGGACCGCGAGTTTGATGTACTGGACAAACTTGGGATGAACGTCGAGGTGCAGGAGCGGAGTGAACCAGCGGTAGATCTCCGTCGCCCGGGCCCAGTCCCCCTTCCGGGTCAGTTCCCAGAAATACTGGTTCTCCTCGGGAAATGCGATGCCCGTGCCGGCGACCCATCCGTCGATGCCCAGCACGGCGCTTTCCAGCGCCAGGTCGTCCACACCGGTGAAGATCGCATACCGCCCCCCGACCGTGTTGTGGAGGTCGGTGATGCGGCGCGTATTCCCCGAGCTTTCCTTCAGGGCCACGAAATTCGGCTGGTCGGCCAGCTTCGCGAACAGCTCGGGCGTGAGGTCGTGCCCGTAGCTGATCGGATTGTTGTAGATCATGATGGGCAGCCCGGTCGCCCGGGCCACCGTGCGGAAATGGTGCAGGGATTCCCGCGGATCCGGGGACCGGTACACCATCGGGGGCATCAGCATGAAGCCGTCGAGTCCGAGGCGCTCGCCGTCCCGCACATAGGATATCGCCGCGTCCAGGCTGGCCTCGGCGACGCCGCTGAGCACGGGCACCCTGCCGCCGACGGCGGCTTTCATGGCGTCCATGACCTGGCGCTTCTCGGCGGGGGCGAGGGACTGGTTCTCGCCCAGGGAGCCCAGGAGGATCAGTCCCCGGATTCCGGAGCGGATCAGGGCGTCGGCATGGGACGCCGTGGCGTCCAGATCGAGGGAACCGTCCCGGTGGAGTTGGGTGGTGATTGCCGGAAAAACTCCGGTCCAGTGGGGTTTCATGCGTCCGGACGGACTATTTCGTCCGGAAGGTTGGATGTCCCGCCGGAAATCACGGCGGATGCGGTCACCCGCTGATGAGAAGCCGTGCGGACGCCGCGAGCGCGAAGACCAGGATCAGGCTGTCGAACACCCGCTGGGGGATCCGCACGATGGCCCAGCGACCCCCGAGGAGGCCGGCGGCGATTGCCGGAAGCAGGACGATGTTGAACGCGAGGCTGGGTCCGGTGATGAGTCCGAGCTGCAGGCTGAACGGGACCTTGATCAGGTTGATGAGCAGGAAAAACCAGGCACCGGTGCCGACGAAGGCCTCCTTGGGGAGCGCGACCGCCAGCAGATAGAGCCCGATCACCGGTCCGGCGGCATTGGCCAGCATGGTGGTGATTCCGGCCACGAGACCCATGCTCCAGGCAAACGCCGTGGTGTGGGGCACCCCCGCCAGCAGGGCCGGTTTCCAGTGTCGACCGAGCTGCAGCAGGGCGAGGGCGAGGACGATGGCGCCGATGACCGGATTGAACCGCGAGCCGGGAATGCCGTGGTCCTGCGTCCAGCGCATGACCGCCCAACCGGCGACGACCCCCAGGATCGCGGGCGGCAGGGTCCGGGCGATGTAGTTCCATTGGGCGTGGCGGCGGTAGAGCGCGACGGCACCCAGGTCTCCGGCGACCAGCATGGGCAGGACGACTCCGGTGGAGGCCAGTCCCGGGAACAACTGTGCGAAGAACACGACGTGCAGCAGGCTCACCCCGGGAAGGCCGCTTTTGGAAATGCCGATGCCCATGGCGGCGGCCACGGCGAGGGCCCATTGCCCGGACGAAAACTCTGGGAGCACGGGTGGAAGGGGATTCAGAGCCCGCTGGGATGGTCCAGGAACAGCCATGGAATGCGGAAGCGGGCCGACAGTTCCGCCGCCAGCGCCTTCACGCCGAAGGTCTCGGTCGCGTAGTGGCCTCCGTAAAGTGCGTTGACTCCCAGGTCCTCGGCCAGCGCGAGGGTCCAGTGCGGTCCCTCACCGGTGATGAAGGTGTCCACTCCCTCCCGCCGGGCCTGCGCGAGTTCCGAACCGGCGCCGCCGGTGCAGATGCCGATCCGGCGGCAGACGTCGGAACCTCCGGGCAGGACCACGGGATCGGCCCCGAGCACCTTCGCCAGCCGTCGGGCGAGTTCGGGGCGCGGCATGGGGCGGGTGAGGGAGGACTGCACCCCGAGCCATTCCCCCCCGCGTCCGGCGAAGAAGGGCCTGAGGTTCCGGAGTCCGAGCGCACGGGCGAGCTGTGCCGCATTTCCCAGCGTCGGATGGCCATCCAGGGGCAGATGCTGGGAGTACACGGCGAGGTCGTGTCCCACCAGTTCCCGCAGCAATTCCGCTCGCCGGCCCGTCCACGGCACCGTCCTTCCCCAGAACAGTCCGTGGTGCACCACCAGCAGATCCGCCCCGGCTCCCACGGCCATGCGGACGGTGGTGAACGAGGCATCCACGGCCGCGGCAATTCTCGAGACCCGGCCGCGGTTCTCGAATTGGAGGCCGTTGACCGCGCCGTCGTAGTCGGTGAAGGCGTCCGGACGCAACCGCCGGGTGCAGTAGCGGACGATGTCAGCAAGCGCGGCCGAAGCCATGGGAGGGACCCTGCCGGGAATTGCCCGGAGGAGGAAGCCTCCGTTCCGGAGGAAGGCGCGACCCCGTGGGGAGCCGGGCATTGCCCCGGAGTGTGATGTGGCCGTAGTGTCCGGACATGAACCTCGAAGACAGTCTCGGCGACATCCTGCGCAAGGCCCGCATTTCAAATCAGGTGGATCCGGGGACGGCCGCCGGCGAGGCCGGCCTGGAGGTGGCCGAGTACGAGCGTCTGGAGGAGACGGGGGTTGCCCCGGAGGGAACCCGGTTCGAACCGCTCGGGAGGCGGTTGACGTTGTCCGGACCCCGTCTCGCCGGAATTGCCCGGGGCTGGCGCCCGGAGCCCGTGGATCTGACCCAGTGGCAGTGCCTGGAGGTGATCACCACGGCCGGCGAGGGCATGACCGTCAATGCGTTCCTGGTGTGGGACCCGGTGACGAGGGCGGCCGCGTTGTTCGACACCGGGTTCGAGGCGGAACCCATCGTGGAGTTGGTGGGGCGGCATCAGCTTCACCTGACGCATATTTTCATCACCCATTCCCACGGGGATCATGTGGCCGCCCTGGCGCCCCTGCGGGGTCGGTATCCCTCGGCCCGGGTTCATTCCGGTTCCCTCCGCGCGCCGAAGGATCAGCGGTTGGTGGCGGGCGAGGTGATTTCGCTGGGAGGATTGCGCATCACGCACCGGGAGACGCCCGGTCATGCCGAGGATGGGGTGACTTACGTAATAACCGGATGGTCCGGGGACGCGCCGGCGGTTCTCGTGGTGGGGGACGCCATCTTTGCCGGTTCCATGGGAGGCGCTCGGGATCAACTCCCCCTTGCGCGGGATCGGGTTCTGGGGATGATTCTCTCCATGGCGGAAGATTCGCTGATCTGTCCCGGCCACGGTCCCCTGACCACGGTGGGTCAGGAAAAAACCCACAACCCCTGGTTTCCATGAAACGGTTTCAACGCGGTGGGTGGGCGGCGGTCACGTGGATGGTGCTGATGGGGGCCGCTGCCGCGGCTGTGGCCGAGGAGCCTTCCGCGCCGCCGGTGGGAGCCACCAACCGGACGCTCTCATTTCCCGTCAGTGTCCCGGGCGTGGCGGACGCCCCCGTCCCCGATGCCCCTGCGCCTGCGGCGACCGTCGTTCTGGACGGGGTGGCGTCCGCTCCCGTCGAGTCGGAGGTTGTCGCTGGGGCCACGATCTCCGCCGAGCCGATCACGACGTCGATCGCGTTGGAGACGCCGCCGAGTCCGCTCACCCAGCCGGATCAGGAGGTCCAGCGCCGGCTGGAGGCCCCCTCCCCGGAGGTGTTGATGGAACGGCATGGGACGGTGGGTTTCCTGATCCGGAATCCCGAGCCGAGGAATTTCCTCGAGGTCATCAATCCCTTTGCCCCGGAGGATTTCGGTCCCCAGGTCCGTGAGACCTACAACCGGGATCCCAACCTCAAGCCCGGGGCGACCCTGCCGCGGAACTTCGTCAATGACATGACCCATGAGCCGACCGGCCTCGGGTTGTTCCATTGGGAGTGGTAGGCGGGTCATTGAAGCCGCTTTCCGGCGGACCCCTCCGGCCCTAGCGTGCCGTTCATGAATTCGCGAACCGCCGTGGCGGCCCTGTGGGCCGGAGCCGCCTTCCTGACCACCGGATGCAGCTTCTCCCGCGAATGGGACCGCGCCCGCAGGACCCCGGTGCCCGAGAATGAAATCACGGGCGCCTGGATGGGCACGTGGCAGAACAGCAACAACGACCACGCCGACCAGTTGAAGGCGGTGATCACCCAGGTGTCCGACACCGAGTACCGGGCACGCTTCAAGGCCTGGTGGCAGGGAATCTTCAGCGGCACCTTCGAAGCGACGCTTCAGGGGCGTTGGGAGGGGAATGAGTTTGTTTTCAGTGGGACCGAAAAGGTTCTGGCGTGGGAGTTCACCCAGCAGGGACGCGCGGATTCCACCCGGTTCGTTTCGGAGTACTCCAGCGATGATTTCCGTGGGACCTTCACGATGCATCGGCCGGAGCCCGTGACCCCGTCCTCCCGATGAGCATCCTCCGGGTTTGCGTGGCCCTCCTGATCCCCATGGTCGCGTGGCCGGGGGGAGCCCCGGCCGGGGCCGGCGTGCCCCGGGACGCCCTGGATGCCGCAGTGGCCTCCGCGTATTCCCGCATCAGTTCGCCGGGGGTCGCAGTGGGGGTGTGGATGCCCGGGGGGGAAGCCTACCTCGCGGCGCGCGGAGTCGCCGACCCGGTGTCCGGCGCCGCCATGACGGGTGACGAGCATTTCCGGATCGGAAGCATCACGAAGACCTTCACGGTCACGGCGATCCTGCAACTGGCGGATGAGGGACGCCTCTCCCTCGACGATCCCGTGGGACGCCACCTTCCGTGGGTGCCCGGAGGCGACCGCATCACCCTGCGGATGCTGGCCAACATGACGAGCGGACTTCCGAGCTACACTGCGGACGAGGACTGGGTTCGCCGCATGATTTCCGATCCCGCCCGGGTGTATTCCCCGCGGGAGTTGGTGGAGGTTGCCCTTCGCCTTCCCCTCCGCGCGTCCCCCGGGGAGCGCTGGGAATACATCAACACCAACACGGTGCTGCTGGGCCTGGTGATCGAGGCGGTCACCGGCGGGCCCGTCGCGGAGTTTTTTCAGGAGCGCATCTTCAAGCCGCTGGGACTGGACCAGACCTCATGGCCCATCCAGGGCGCGCTGCCGGATCCCCTGGCCCGGGGCATCACCCGGCAGACCTTGGATGACTCGGTGGCGGATGCCACGCACCGGAATCCGAGTTGGGCGTTCACCGCGGGACAACTGGTCTCCAATCGCCGGGATCTGGGAATCTGGGCGAAGGCGTGTGCGACGGGCGTGCTGGTGTCTCCGCGGCTTCAGAAGGAACGACTGACCTGGGTGACCCTTCCCCCCAATACGGCGACGCGGCGCTATGGCCTGGGGATCGGTGAGAATCACGGATGGCTGGGTCACACGGGGGAATTGCCCGGGTACAACGTCAGCGCCTTCTACCTTCCCGGCCGCGACATCACCCTGGTGGTGCTGGCGAATTCGGACATTCCGAAGGAAGGATCCCATCCGACCGCCACGGTCCTGGAGGCGGTCACGCGGGTGATCACCCCGGACCATATTCTGGCCGAGAGATGACCCGGATCCCCGGCGGGGATCAGGCGGGCACGAGGCGGTGGGCCCGGACATTGAGTTTTCGCGCAAACAACAAATGCGGCGGCTCGTCCGGAAGCTCCCATCCCATCCAACGGGTCATGTCGAGCGAGGCGAATTCGGCCCGGGCCGGCTGGAGCGGCCAGGGCGGGTGTTCAATCTCCCCGCGGAACAGGCGCCCGGCACGATCCGCCGCGAAGAGGCGGTACCGTTCGGTCAGCCAGTGCTCCAGGCTTCCAGGGACGCTTCGGAACTCGGCTCCCGAAGGTCCGTAGCGGCCCACCAATTCCGCGGCACCGCCTCCGCGGTGCGTTCGCCAGCTCGCGTACGCCACGCCGTCCCCATGGGGCACGGAGGTCATGTCCGCATCGAAGTACGGAAGATGATAGGTGGCACGCGCCGCGCGCACCGCGAGACGGCTTGCGGCATCGAGGCTGAAGAACCAGACGCCGGGACGGCCGTTGCAGGTCACGTAGGTGCGGACGTTCAATTCCGGGAATGCGGAGGTCCCGGGAACCGGCGGCCAGCCCCGGAAGTGAATCCCCCGCATCGTGAAGGGGACGATGCCCACCCAGGCGCGTCCCTCAAAGGTGTCCAAGTGGAGTTCCGGCGAGGTTCGCGGAAGAAACCGGCTGAGCACGTCGGCCGGCACGGACCAATGGGCGAACAGGAGATCGCGCCATTGCATGGCCAGCGACCAGCGGTTCGGGCGCTCCCGGACGGGAACGGGTGCGCGGGAGGGGATCGGGAGCGGCGGCGGCGGGGGACCGCCGGGGGTCAGGATCGGGGGCGCGGGAATGGACATGGCCGGGTTGGGGCTCGGGAGTGAAGGGGGCGTGGCTGGACTCGGGATGAGGGGATCTGCCCGGACGCTTTGGAGCACCTACCGGCCCCCGCCGCGGCGGCGCATCAGGTTCTTTCGGGCGGTTTCGAGCCGGGCGCGCTCCTCGGTGGTCAGGCTGCCGAGCCCCGTACGGGCGATCTTGTCGAGCAGGGAATCCATTTCCGAAATGTCCGTCCCGGACTCCTCCGGATCCGGTCGCGGCACCGACCGGAGTTTCGGGCGACGACGGGGCAGGCGGAATTCCGGAAGGGACCAGCCGCCCTGCTGGTAGCGCACGAATCCGTGGGCATAGCCGCAGGTGGAGGCGAGCAGGATCAGGGCGGTCCAATCGCGCGCCGCGAGGGCCATGAGGGCGAAGATCCCGACCAGGATCAGGGCGGCCCACTGGGCCAGCAGGGAGAAGAAGACCGGCATTCCGGGGAACTGGGTGGCGAAGGCGATGAAGAGCGCGAGCGCGCCGGGTTGGCCGAACAGGACGGTCGGATGCGCGAGTCCGACCGCGGTGAGCACCATCGGGGGGACCAGGTAGATTCCCGCGTAGAGCCAGAGAAATAGCCGGAGTCCGAACAGGCGCTCGAGTTCGCGTCCGAACCAGACGATCATCAGCATGTCGAGGGCGAACCCGAGTCCGGGTTGGTTGAGCAGCCCGTAGGTCACCAGCCTCCAGAGTTGTCCGGACAGCACCTTCGCGCTGGAGAAGCCCAGGGCATCCACGACTCCTTCGATGGCGGGACCGGAGACGGCCACGCCCACCATCAGGGTGCAGTAGACGATGACGATCAGGTGGCAGGCGTGGATGGGGTACCCACGCCAGTAGGTGACCGGCCGATGCTCGTCGGACACTCCGCCCCAATCGCGGTATTCGTTCATTCGCCCTTTCCGGGCACAGGCTGTCCCACGCCCCGCTTCGCTGCAAGCGGTGAGGCGGGACATGCCGCGGCGGGGTCAGTCCTCCAGCGGTCGCCCGAGGGTTTCGGGAACCCGCATCATGGCACCCGCGCAGAGTACGCTGGTGCCGGCGACGTACCAGGCGGGGGCCGCGGGGTTTCCCGTGACCTCGATCAGCCAGGTGACGATGAACTGGGTGGTGCCGCCGAAGACGGTGACGGCGGCCGCGTACGCCAGGGAAAGCCCGGTGGCCCGGAAGCCGCGCGGCAGGAACTCCGGGATGGCCACAATGGAGGCCGACGCGCTGAGGGCGGTCAGCGCGGTTTGGAGAAGGGTCACCGAACACAGCATCGCGGGCGTGGGATGGGCGATCAGCGCGTGGAACGCGGGGACACACGTGAGGGCAAGAAGGATTCTCGGCCAAAGCATGGTGGGTCGGCGTCCGAAGCGGTCCGAGAGCCATCCCCCCAGCAGGGAGCAGGAGAACGTCGCCGCTCCCCCGACGACGGTGGCGGTCATCGCCGCCAGCGGGGGCATCTTCAGGGTGGCGATGGCAAAGGTGGTCATGAAGTTGCCCACATAGGTGGACACGGTGCCGCCGAGGATCAGGAGGATGGAAAGTCCCAGGATCCGTCGGTGGAGGCGGACCCCCCGGAGTCCGGATTGATGTGCCGGCGTCCGTCCCCCGTGCAAAGTCTCCGGGAGATGGCGCCGCAGATACACGGCAATGGGAACGAGGAGAAGTCCGAGCCCGAACGGCACCCGCCATCCCCAGCTCTCGAGCTGTGCCGGGGTGAGGGTGGCGGTCAGGCTGACGCCAAGAATTCCGGCGGCCAGCGTGGCCGTTCCCTGGCTGGCGAGTTGCCAGCTTGCCGAAAACCCGCGCCGATGGGACGGCGCGATCTCGATCAGGAACGCGGTGGCCGGGCCGACTTCACCGCCGAGCGCCAGACCCTGCACCAATCGCGCGGCCACCACGATCAGGGGCGCGACAATCCCGATCCGGCTGTAGGGAGGCGTGAGTGCCAGGACGGCGGTTCCGACCGTAATCAGGGCGATCGTCAGCAGCATGGCCGGGCGCCGCCCCGCACGATCGGCGAAATGTCCGATCACGATGCCTCCCAGCGGACGCGACACGAATCCCACCCCGAACACGGCGACGGACAGGAGCAGGCTCCCCAGCGGCGTGGACGCCGGGAAGAAGGCCTTGCCGATGTAGACGGCGAAGAAGGCGTAGGTGACGAAGTCGTAAAACTCGAGTGCGTTGCCGGCGACCGTGGCGATCACCACCCCCGAAGAGGGGGCTGCGGAACGGGTCGCACCGGAAGGCGCCGCGGCGGAAAGCTCCGCAGGCAGGGGGCTGCGGGTGGAGTGCATTCTGGGATGTGCCGGAACCGGTTCTCGTTGCCGGCCCGCCAGGATTCGCGGCGGCATTCGGGCACGGGGATTCGACGGAGCGACGGTCGCAGGCCGGGTTGGATACTCAAGAACCAAGGCCACGGTCGGGTTTGCGCGCGCGAACCTCCACACGGCGAAAGGGAGTCAGCGCGTCGTACCCTCCGCGGCTACCCGGTTCGTAGCCGCTGACGGAAGGAGGCGCACTCTGCGTCTTCGGACCGTCGCGGCGGTCGGGGAGGAACGGGGGCGATCGAGTGTTTCCCCTCGTTGTCTGCCGCCCTCGTGGTTCCGGCGGGGCTCGGGTGCTGACAGACGGGCGGCTTCGGGTACGATCCGTGCATGAGCGGCTGCGTGCAGGCGCTGGGGCGTTGGATTCGCCTGGCGGCGGCGTGTCTTCTCGCCGTCCCCATGATGTCCGAAGAACCCACCGAGACCAATGGAGTTGCGGGCATGGCGCGGATCCGTGCGGTGGGAGGCGTTCCCACCTTCACGGTGGAGTCCACCGCGTCCGCGGCGGCAGCCCAGCGCGTCCGGATTCGCGGGATCCTGTGGAAATGCCTCGGCGACCTGCCGCCCCGCCCGGCGCGACCGGATGTGGTGATCCGGAATCGGGCGGAGCACGGAGACTGGACCGAGGAACGCTTCGACTTCGACAACGGAGCGGGTTCGCGCGTCACCGGGGTGATGCTGCTTCCCAGGGGACGGAAGGGGCCGGTGCCCGGCATTCTTTACAACCACTGGCACGGTGGGGAGTACGACGGAGGCATTTCGGAATTGCTGGAGTCGAGGCACACACCGGTTGTCCCCGGTCCGGAACTGGTCCGGCGCGGCTACGCGGTGCTGGCGGTGGACGCCCCGTGCTTTGGCGCCCGCAACGGCGCCGGGCCGGATGCCACCCGGGGATCCGCCGGGGAACTGAGCGCGGCGAAACTCGAGCTGTGGCTGGGACGCTCCCTCTGGGGAATGCTGCTCAGGGATGACCTGATGGCGCTGGACTATTTGTGTTCGCGTCCGGAGGTGGACGCCTCCCGGATCGGCGCGACGGGCATCAGCATGGGAGCCACCCGGACCTGGTGGCTGATGGCGCTGGATGAACGCATCCGGTCCGGCGTCGCCGTCGCCTGCCTGACCCGCTATCAGGATCTCATTGCCGCCGGCGGCCTGCGCCACCATGGCATCTACTATTTCGCGCCGGGCCTGCTCCGGCATTTCGACACCGAGGCGGTGATTGCCTGCATCGCACCCCGGTCCCTCCTGTGCCTCAACGGGGATCAGGACGCCGGATCCCCGGTGGAGGGCATCCGCACAATCGAACGGATTGCGGCCCCCGCGTGGGTGGCCGGCGGGAGGCCCGGGGAGTTTCGAAGTGTGGTGTATCCCGGGGTCGGGCACGCGTATACGCCGGAGATGTGGGCCGAGATGATTTCCTGGTTTGCTCGAACCCTCCCGGCCCAATGACGTCCGTCCGCCGGCGTCGAACGGGACCCGATGCCTCAAGTCCGGCTCAGTTCCGTGAGCCCGGACGGCCCCTGTTTCGACGCGTAGCCGCCGCCCACAGGACCAGTGAGACGCCGGCGAATCCGAGGGCGGCGGCGGGTTCGGGGACGGCGGGGGAGTATCGGACGTCAATGGTGTAGGTCGTCCGGCCATTGGGGAAGTCGATCACCGCCGTGTAGGGGAGGGTGAGGTTCGGATCGGGTGCATCGATGCCTCCAGTGAGGGAGAAGCGATCTCCCTGGAATTGTCCGAATCCGACGGTGTTGAAAACCCCGTCGAACATGGCGCTGCCGTCGAATTGGGTCACATCGGCCAGCCCGAACTGCCCCAGGGAACGCCCACCCGAATCCCGGAAGTGCATTTCAAACTCGGTCAACGTCGGCTTCGAAGCATCCGTCCAGTCGATGTCCACATGATGGAATCCCCATCCGGCGGATCCGGCATTGGCCCCGGATGCATAGGTGAAGTCCAGGAAGTAGTTCCCGTCCTGCGCCTGCGAACGAAACGCGCAGATTCCGAGGAGGAGGAGGGCCGGGAGGATCAGCAGCCTGGGTCCGAAACGGGTGCGGGACGCGGCCGTGGGGTGTTGGGAAGGGGCGTTCATCTCGATGAGGGGGTGCTTGGGTTTGGAGTGGGTGGTGATGGGAGCATCGACCTCCCGCTGGGACGCGCCAGTCGTGAATTGGCGAAGCGCGGCCAAAACTTGCACTGGTTTTTCGGGGGTGCTGGCGGTCAGCCGTGCCGATCCGGCGGGGGCGGTTCGGCGGGTTTGACGGTGTTGGTTTCCGGAAAAGGGCCGCTTGACGCTCTCCCGGGCCATTCCTAGCTTCGCCCCCGGTTGGTGGCCGTAGATCAATGGTAGATCCCCAGATTGTGATTCTGGTTGTTGCGGGTTCGAGTCCCGTCGGTCACCCCAATCCCTCCCTCGCGACTGCCGGACGTCCCTGCGCCGGACCTTGAAGGAGGCCGGCGGTCGAAGTCCCCAACGCTGAATGCACCGTTTCGCGCTCGTATTGGGGCTGTTCCTGTTTCTGGTGGACTCCGCGCGGGCGTCGTCACTCCCCACCTCCCGGTTCTGGCCCCCATCCGGAGTTGCTCCGGTGATTTCCCCGGCGGGAAACTGGGTGGCCTGGATTTCGGGCGGAGAGACGAATGGGACGCTTTGGGTGGCTCCGTTTGGAAACCCCGGGTCCGGACATTCGATTCCGATTCCCGAAGGCCGCGGACACGCTCGGGATCTGGTGTGGACGGGTTCCGAGGATCTGGTGGTGCTGAGCCTGGGCGATCAAGGCGGTGGGGGCGGCGGGTTTTGGCTCCTTCGATGTCCCGAGTTCGCCCTCCAGCCGTTGGCCATGCCACCGGGGTTCATCGTCGTCCGCCTGTTCCACCCGCAACCGGCGGCCCTGTCCCGGATCTGCCTGGAGGGTTTTGCGGCGGACCGGTTTCCGGGCGGGTTTCCCATGCCCTGGCTCGATGTGTTGACGGTGGACGTGGGAACCGGGCGGGTGGTCCAGGTCGCGCGGAATCCGGGAGACGTGGTGGAATGGTTTGCGGACGACTCGGGAACGGCGCGCATGGCGCTGGCGGTATCCGGAATCCGACAGGAACTTCGGGTGCGATGGGAGGGTCCCCGGGGTGCGGCGTGGCGCACGGTGGAGTCCTGGGATTTGGCGGGCGATTCCATTTCGGTTTTGGCGCTGTCTCCGGATGGTTCCAGGGGTTGGATTTCCGCCCGACTGGGGCGCGACACGCGCGGGGTCTATGAGGTGGATGTGAAGGCCGGCCGGCTCTCGCGGGTGCTCGCGGTCGATGACCGGTTCGACATCGATGGGGGACTCCTGCTTTCCGGGGACCACCCCCTGAGCCTGTCCTGGCAACAATTGCTTCCGCAGACCGCCTGGTTTGACGAGGAGTGGAAGGCCACGGCGGAAGCCCTGGCGGGACGCTTCCCGGAAGGGATCTGGAAGCCGGTGGGTGTGTCGAGGGACGGCCGCCGGGCCGTCGTTTCCAGGGTGAGTGATCGCCTTCCTCCGGAGTACGCGATGGTTTCCCGGGGAGAACCCGGTGGCGTCCGCGGTCTCCCATGGCCGGCGGGACCGCCCGTGACCGGGGCTCCGCGGAGTCCCGTGGAGTGGTTCGCGCGCGATGGCGAGGTGCTGACGGGATACGTGACGGGTGTGGAGGGGCAACGGCGGAAGCCGATGGTCGTTCTCGTCCATGGAGGACCGTGGACCCGGGATGTCTGGGGCTGGGATCCGGAGTCCCAGTTTTTGGCGTCACGCGGATGGGCGGTTTTGCAGGTCAACTATCGTGGGTCGTCGGGATTCGGGCGCCGGTTCCAGGAGGCGGGGGCGGGGAAGTGGGCGGGTGCGCCCACTTCCGACCTGGTGGACGGGGTTCGATGGGCCATCGGTCAGGGATGGGCCGACCCATCGGAGGTCGTGGTGGTTGGGGCCAGTTTTGGAGGATTCCTGGCCTTCTCCGCAATCACGGGTGATGAGGAATCCTTCCACGCAGGCGTGACCCTGGGGGGTGTGTTCGACCTTCCGCGCTGGTTCGACGTCCGCAGGGCCCACGAGCTCCCGTATGTCCAGTACGTCCAGCGGAAACGCCTCTTTGGAGCGACCCGTCCGGATCCCCGGTGGGCCGAGCGTCGTTTTCCCCGGTGGCACCGCCCATTGCTTGTGATTCAGGCGCAGGATGATGATGTAGTCCCGGCGTTCCTGCTGGACGAGTGGTCCGGCCGGGCTGCGGCTTGGAAGGTGCCCATGACGGTGAGAACGGTGGCCACCGGCGGGCACCGGCTGCGGGGGGGCGGGATCGCGTCGGGGACCTGGGAGGAGGTGGAACGATGGTTGTCCCGGACCCGGAGGCCGGCGGATTCCCCATGAGAACCGACCCGTTCAATTCCTTGCCAAAGTGAGTAAGAATCCGCTCGCCATTTCTATGCGGAACGATTCTGATCCTTGGCATGAGAAGATCGCGTCGGGTCGCGTGGGTTCATGCCGTGTGGGTGGCGGTGGCGATGGTTGCCGCGCTTCCGGCGCACGCGCTGATTTTCAGCTCCACCGGGGACACCAACTATAACACGACGCCACCGACGGGGGCGCTGGCCGGGAGCGGATGGCAGTGGCAGGGCCAGTTCAGGATCGCGACCGGCACCCCGATCGCGCCGGAGTATTTCATCACCGCGGGTCATCTGGGGGGGCAGGTGGGGGAGACGTTCCTGTTCAATGGGGTGACTTATACCACGATCGCCCGGTACATGAGTCCCAATTCAGACCTGACCCTTTGGAAGGTGAATGGGACGTTCCCCACGTATGCTCCCATTTATGTTCGAAAGGATGAAGTGGGGAAGAACGCGGTTCTCTTCGGTCGCGGGGTGACGCGGGGCACCGCGGTCAACGTCGCCAATCTGGGCGAGGATGCGCTTCGCGGATGGCGGTGGAATCCCAATTATACGGGCGGCACGCTCCGCTGGGGTGAGAACACGATCCAGGATGCGAGGAATTTCCCGGCGAATGATCCCTACCCGGCGAATGGGGACCTCCTGGTGATGGATTTCGACCGTTTCGACGGGACGAATCCCAACGAAGTCACCCTGGGCAGTCTCGACAGCGGTGGCGGCCTGTTCCTTTTGGATGCCGTGGACAACCAGTGGAAGCTTGCGGGTGTGAACGTGGACGCGGAGTACGCGTTCAGCTTTGACGCAAATGGCACCGTCTTTGTGGCCAGCATCTTTGACATGGGCGGTCTCTACTACGACGAGGAAGGGGACACCGTGGGGCCGGTCGGAACGGACCCGCTGATCTATGCCCCCAACACCGGCACGGATTTTCCGTCCCGTTTGTACTCCGTCCGTCTCTCCTCCAACATCGAATGGATTCGCAGTGTGACCGGGGTTCCGCCCGTCAACACCGCCCCGACCTTCGCATCGGTGTCCAACCAGACGGCGCAGGAGTTCGTGCCGTCCCAGTGGACCCTGACCGCTTCCGATTCCGATCAACCCGCCCAGGCGCTCGCGTTCAAGCTTGAGTCCGGTCCGGGCGGGCTGACCGTAACCTCCGGCGGCGTCGTTCAATGGACCCCGGACGAATCGCAGGGCGGGTTCAGCTTCCTCGTTTCGGTCAGCGTGGGGGACAACGGGTATCCTCCCCTCGGGGTCACGAACCAGTTCTGGATCGAAGTGCAGGAGGTGAACCAGTCTCCGGTGATCGGGTCCATCTCTCCGCCGGCGGCAACCGAGACCCAGCCGCTGACCTTCCCGTTGAACGGGTCGGATCCGGATTTCCCGGCGAATCACCTGGTCTTCTCCCTGACAGAGGGTCCCCCGGGCTTGACGGTCGCGGCGGATGGAACGGTGGAATGGACGCCGAATGAAGCCCAGGGCGGCGTGTCCCACACCGTGAAGGTGGCGCTGACGGATGATGGCGTTCCTCCCCTTTCGGCCACGGCCCAGTTCGATATTCCAGTGGCGGATGTGAACTCCGCGCCGGTCTTGAACGCGGTGGGCGGCCTGGTCGCGGACGAACTCATCCCCTTCGCACTCCAACTCTCCGCGTCCGATCCGGACATTCCCGCCAACGGGGTGTCCTTTGATCTGGTGGACGGACCTCCGGGACTGACGGTCTCCTCCTCGGGTCTGCTCCAGTGGACCCCGGGCGAAGCCGCGGGCGGAACCACCTATCCGGTGGCCATCCGGGTCTTCGACGATGCGACTCCTCCGATGAGTTCGACTGCGGTGATTTCCATCCAGGTTGCCGATGCGCCCGCCTTGAATCGCACCATGTGGCAGATCGGCACGGACTCGCCGACGGGAACCCCGATCAACACCCAGATGGCGGAGTTCAGCCTGCAGAACAATTTGAATGATCTGCGTCCCGGGAAGGTGACGAGGCTTCCGGAGGACCCCGCGTATGCCGGTGCCGGGGCGAATCCGGGCGCCGACGATGATTTCTACTTCTCCGGGAACTACCCCGCGGGCTTCAACGGCCTCACGGCCGTGTTGCGGGTCCCGTTCGATGAGCCTCCGATCGCCTGGGAGCGCGCCCATACGCTGGGGGACAAGACGAACCGCGTTCACTTCCTGCTCGGGTCGGCCCAGACGGGCGTCGACACCACCTTCCGGCTGACGATCGACCTTCCCAGCGGAGGATCCTCCTCCGGGAGCACCGTGATTTCGGGGTTCGCCGACCACGACTACGTGGTCCGATTCCGCAATGGGGCGGGACTGACGACCCTGCTGTACTCCAACCGCATCAGTCGTGCGACGATCCTGATGATTGATTTCACGGCGGCCCAGGTCGCCGCCACCCTCGGCGGCAACAGCGTGGAGCTGATTCGAACCGGGCCGGCGGTCGCCGGGATTTCCTACTGGCTCACCTATGACCATGTCCGACTCGAGGTCCTGAACCCGAATCTCCCGCCACAGATTGCGGCCGTGGGGAACCTGGCGGCCGACGAGGGAATTCCGCTGTCGTACACGCTCTCGGCTTCCGATCCGGATGGTCCGTCCTCCGGATTGACGTTCTCGTTGGTCAGCGGACCTCCGGGACTGGTGGTCAGCCCGGCGGGGGTTGTGTCGTGGACCCCGAAGGAGACCCAGGGCGGTGCGTCGCATCCGGTGGTGGTGGCGGTGACGGACAGCGCCGTGAGTCCCAAGAGCGCCACCACGCAGTTTTCAATTCAGGTGGCGGACGTTCCCCAGTTGGATCGCACCGTCTGGCAACTGGGAGTCGATTCGCCTCCCGGTTCCTCCAACGGAACCCTGTGGGGGGAATTCAGCCTCCAGAACAACAAGAACGATGCCCGTCCGGGCCTGGTCACCCGGCTCCCGGGCGACCCGGTGTATGACTCCAACCCGGCCGCCAATCCGGGTGCGGATGACGACTTCTATTTCGGAGGGGTGTTCCCCCCGGGTTTCAATTCCCTCCCGTCCATTCTGCGGGTGCCCAATGACGAGCCGTTCTCGGCCTGGGAACGGGCGCACACCCTGGGCGACAGGACCAATCGGGTGCACTTCGTCCTGGGATCCCCCCTGGTGGCCGGGGCTGCGAAATTCCGTCTGACGGTGGATCTTCCCTCCGCCTCCTGGTCCGTGGGCGGGGTCACCCAGCCCGGGTATGGCGACCACGACTTCACGGTTGCGTTCGTCAACGGGACGGGTGTCCGAACCGTCCTCTACTCGGACCGGATCTCGCAGTCGACGAACCTGGTGCTCAACTTCACCGCGGCGCAAGTGGCGGCCACCTTTGGCGCCAACAGCCTGGAGTTGACCCGGGTGGGCCCCGCGGTCGCCTCCACTTCCTACTGGATCGCCTACGATCACCTGCGTTTCGAGTCCGTCCCGTGACGCCGGTGCCGGGTCGCATTCCCGTGTGGTGACGGACGGGAACGGTTCGGCAGGGATTCCGGTGGAGGGCGGCATCGGCGCGGGCTCCCCCAGGGCGTGGCGGGACGCCGTCGTTTTCGTGTCCGGATTGGCGGTCCGTCGGGTGTATGTAGTCGACCATGACGGAGCTCCCGGACCATGAACTGCTGGATCGGTATGTCCGGCACCATTCCGAATCCGCGTTCGCCGAACTGGTGCGCCGCCATCTGCCGCTGGTCTATTCCGCCGCGGTCCGGGTGACCGGGGATCCGGAGTCCGCGCAGGACATCGCGCAGGTCGTGTTCCTGGACCTCGCCGACAAGGCGGACTCCCTGCCCGCCGGGGTCGTCCTGCCCGGCTGGCTTTACCGGGCGGCCACCTTTGCGGGATCGAAGCGGGTCCGCTCCGACCTCCGGCGCCGAACGCGTGAACGGGAAGCCATGAGATTGCACGATCTGGAGACCGGGGGGGAGGATTCGACCCGGGGATTGCTCCCCTTGCTCGACGAGGCACTTGAACGATTGGAGGAACCGGACCGGAATGCGCTGGTCCTCCGGTTTCTGAGCCGCATGGAATTCAAGGCCGTCGGGGAGGCTCTGGGGATTTCCGATGAGGCGGCCCGGAAACGGGTGGAGCGGGCCTTGGAGCGGCTCCGGGGTCTGCTGGGTTCCGCGGAACGGGTTCCGTCGTCCTCCACGCTGGCCCTTGCGCTGTTTGCCCTTGGGGATCCCACTCTTCCCGGGGGACTGCAGGCCGCCGTGACGCAGGCGATCCGGGGGGGATTCTTGAAGGGTGCAGGTGCCGCCGGGGGAGTTCCCGGGACGATTTGGGTGGCCAAGGATTTCCTGGCATGGGCGGCCGCCCTGGTCGCCGCCGGGGTGGTGATCAGCGGGCACTGGACGGAACGTGGTGCGGCATCCCGACCGGGCTCCGGTGTGTTCCCGGGCGCTGAAGCAACCGGTGTCGTCCCTCCGGTTTCCACCGCGGTTCCGTCCCCGGAATCGGAAGCGGCTGAATTGCGGGCGCTCGGGATTCGGGCTGCGGAACTCCGCAAACTGCTGGCGACCGCGGGACCGGCACCCGGCTCGGAAGTGCGTCCGGAATCCGTGGGCCCGGTGCTTCTGGTTCCAGGACGCGCCGTCCCGCTGTCCGCGCTGACGGATGCGGGCGCGGCCACCCCTGAGGCGGCCCTTCAATCAATGGTGGCGGCCCACCAGAATCTGGACCTGGGGCGGTTGCTCCAACTCACCGCAATGGGGGAAGGGGAGGCTGCCCGCGCGTTGGCGGAGAACGGGGACGCCGCCGCGGTGGCGGAGTTGCAGGCCCAGGTCGACGAGGCACGTGTCCGGGGGGATACCCTGGAACTTCTGGCGGTGCGGCCAGAGGGGGAATTCCGTGCCGAAGTGGAGACCGTCCAACACCGTCCGGGTCTGGATGCGGTCACCAACACCCAGGTCTTCGGAAAAACGAGCACGGGGTGGAAACGGCTCCCCATCGTGATTTCGCGTCCGAATCGTAGCGACGAAACGGGTGATCCACGCCCTCCGCTGTCTCCATGAACCAGGAACCGAACCCGGGGGAATGCACAGGACGCCGTGACGGCGTCCGGCGCTGGATGCGCGCGACGCTGTGGCTGCTGACCGCGGCGCTCCTGGGCTGGGCGGCCTTCCAACGGCGGAGTGCGCGGGAGCGGGAGGACGGCACGGTGGGAGAGTTTCCGGTCGGCCCGGGCGGGAACGTTGTGAGTTCGGCCCCGGCGGAGACCGGTGCCCCTCCCCGTCCGACTCCCTCCGCGGAACTGTTGCAGTCCCGGGCGCTGGTGGCGCAGTTGACCCGGGAATTGGGCGACGTCCGCAGGAGACGTACCCCCGACGCTTCGATCCACTCCCGGGAGACCTCCGAACTGGATCGGCTCCTGAAAGGCCGGCGGCCGTCGGAGGCGCCGGATTTTGTTCGGGCGGATTCAATTCGGAACCGTGGATTTTCCGGTCCGGACGAGGCCCTGGAGACCTTTTACTGGAACTATGCGGCGCCGGGGCGGCTGAAGGATTTTGACACGCTCTGGTGGTCACCCTCCGAGCCGGCCGGTGAGGGATACCACTATGAAGTGGGCCTCGGGCATGGGTTCTCCACGCTTCGAGGGTACCGCGTGGCGGGGCGGGAGCAGATCTCCGCGGACGAAGTGCTCTTTCGCCTCCAGCGGGAGGAGGCGCATGGAGTGGTTGAGGAGGAGGCCCGATTTGTCCGGACTCCGGACGGCTGGAAGCGCAAGCCGGAAGTCCGTCGGGTCAAGGATACCCCATGAGTTCCCCCGTCACCGGATGGGATCGGGGGAACGCAGGATGGTGATCCGCGCCACGTCCCGCTCGAAGGCGGCCAGCGCTGCGGAAACCTGGCTTTCGGTGGACAGGACTTCCGGGGTCGCGGATGGACCGGGCGGAGCGAGGTCCCGGACCCGGGTGGCCCTTGTTTCCGGGTCCGGTTCCTCCAGGACCTCGGCGAGGAGGTCCAGCCGTTGCGAGAGGGCGTCGCGGGATGCCGCGGGGACGGGGTCCGCTCCCTCCGGGTTCCCGGGCGGCCTCCCCTCGCGGGCGGATTTCAGAACGGAGAGAAACAGCGCCTGGAGCCGGTTGATGGCGCGCATCACGAGTTGGCGCTCATTCTCCGCGTCCGCGTCCGCGGTGGTGGTCTCGAAAATCATTTCCTCCTGAAGGGTGAGAACCTCGGCGATGCCCCGGTGCATGCTGACCGAGAGCGACTCCCTGCGCCCGCCCGCATCGTCCGGGGCAACCGCCCGGAGTTCCGAGAGGGTCCGGAGCAACCCCGCGACCTTCACCCTTAGTGCGGACCGTGTGAAGACCGGCCAGAGCAGGGCGTCGACGACGGCCATGACCACAATGCCGAGGAGAATGCCGATGAGGCGGTCCCGGATGGGGACCAGGTCCAGCGTCGGTCCAAACCGGGGAAACAGGATCAGATATAGCGTCACGCCGATCTGGACACCGAAATAGGCCAGCCGGGTGCTGCCGCTTCCAATCCAGGCCGCCACAAACACGACACTGCCGATCACGGTCAGCAGGGAGGCGAGGGACTCCATGTTGGGCATGAAGACGTCGACTGTCACGAGCACCGCGAGTCCGGAGACGAGGGCGCCCCCAAACCGCAGGGCCGACTTGTGTCGGCTGAGTCCGACCGTCGCCTGTGCCACCAGCACCGTGGTGAGGACGCAGGTTCCGCTGATGCCCGGCCAGGAAAGCGCCTGGCAGATCGCCCCGCACAGGGAGGCGGCGATCCCGACCTTGACGCCATACTGGATGGCCCGGCGTCGATCCTCCGGGGTCAGCGGGAGGAAAAGGCCCTTCTTCGACAGCGGTTCGCGTGTCGGAGGGGTTCGGCCGGTTTGGCTCAGGTGCGCGAGGAACACCAGGGCGGACGGAAGTCCGGAAAGGATCCGCTCCATTTCGGTGAGGGAATCCTCGGACGACGACGCGGAACCGGGGGGGGCGGTGGTTTCCGGGACCCGCCGGTCCCGGAGGCAGGCCGCAAGCCGTTCACATTCCCTTCGGACCCGGGCGAGGCGTTCGATCCGCCGGGGATCGTCCCCGGGATTGGAATCGCCGTCGAGGCCCTGGGCGGCAAAGACGAGGAGCTGGATGTCGGTGATGAACTTGATCTGCTCGGTGTGACCCTGTCGCAGCCAACGGTCGCCGGCTTCGGCTTCGCGCAGGAGATCGAGTTGCCGGAACAGTCGTGCCGCGGAGGTGCGGAGACTCCGGATGGGGGCGCCGGACAATGGGCCGGGGTCGGGGTCGCGGTCGGGGTCGGCACCCCGGCGTCGGCAGGCGTCGGCCACCGATCGAAGGCTCTCGGCGAGGTCCGTGAGCAGGAGGGATTCCGGATTCTCGGGCCACCAGAGGATCTGGACGAGGGTTCCCACCGCGATCCCGACCGTTTGGAACAGCACCGCCCGGACGCCGTCGTAAAGTTGCACGCCCGGGCTGGGCAGGAACTCCGGGACCGCGATGACAAACGAGATGTCAAAGAAGAGCATCGCCATCGGGACCGTGGTGGCCCGCACGAGGTACATCGAGCCGGCGATGACCACGGCTTCGAGCGGGAAGCGGATCGCGGGCTTGTCCGCAAAGGCGGACAGGATGGCGACTCCCATGCCACCGCCGGCGATGCAGCCGAGCAGGTTGGGTCCGAGGGTGGCCTTGGACGTTGGGGCGTCGCTCATGGCGACGAGGAAGAACATCAGCACCATGAACTGCCCCCCCTCCATGTGGGAGGCGGTGATGAGCGCCGTGCCGAGAACGCACAGGACGGTCAGGCGGATCGCCGAGCGCCACCGGGTGGGGGACGGCGCCAGTTCCTCGCGGATCAGGGCGAGCAGGCGGTTTTCCCAGGCGACAGCGGAATAGGGGGCCGGACGATTCACAGCGCAATGGGGGCGGGCGAGGTCCGTTGAAGGGCGGAACACGGTGCCCGGGGGCATGGCCGTGAGGGTGGTGATGTGCGTGGCATTCTCAAGCTCGTTTGGCCCGGTCCGGGTGGGGCGCACCGGAGGCGATGCGGCACCGGGATGGGGAGGCGGTGGATAGGGAAACTGAATCCTCCGCTTGCCTTCTTCGTCCGGCGCCGGGGAAAGTGATCCCGTTACCCATGAAAACTCTGATTGTGCTCACCCTGAGCGCCGCGTGCGTTGTACCGGCGTTTTCCCAAGGCGTTGGTTACACCGATACGCCGCAGATCCGCGGCCAACAGTGGAAGGTTCACGACAAGGAGCGTCCCAATCCGCCCACCGTGACCCCCGGTGCCACCTTCAGCAACGGTGCCCCGCCGCCGAGCGATGCGGTCTGGCTGTTCAACGGGAAGGATTTCTCCCACTGGACCCAGGGGGGGGGAGCCCCGAAGTGGAAGTTGGAGAACGGCTATATGGAAGTCGTCGGGAAGTCGGGGAACATTGCCACCAAGGACGAGTTTGGGGATGCGCAGGTGCATCTGGAGTTCGCGACGCCGTCGAAGGTGGAGGGGGAGAGCCAGGGCCGCGGCAATTCCGGGGTCTTCTTCCATGGCCAGTTCGAGGTCCAGGTGCTCGACAGCCACAACAACAAGACCTATGCGGACGGACAGGCGGGCGCCCTGTACGGCCAGTGGCCGCCGCTGGTCAACGCGATCCGGCCCCCCGGCGAATGGAACACCTACGACATCGTCTTCGAGGCGCCGCGGTTTGATGCCGCCGGGAAGCTGACCAAGCCGGGATACATCACGGCCTTCCTGAACGGCGTTTGCGTCCAGAACCGCCAGGAGCTCAACGGTCCGACCAATCACAAGGCGACCGACCCCTACAAGGCGTACTCCGGGAAGGGCAATCTCAGCCTTCAGGACCACGGGAATCCGACCCGGTTCCGCAACATCTGGCTGCGTCCCCTCGGGGAGCACAACTGATCCCGGACCGGGGGCGGTGGAGTGGAGGAAATCGCGTGCGGCATGCCCTGCCGGGAGGTAGGTTTCCATCATGCCGGTGACGATCAATCTGCGCGTCCTCCAAAAGGAGGAGGAACTGGAGTTGGCGGGGGAACTCCCGGTGGCGGAGTTTGGGGCGGACCTGAAGGACGAGCTGATGAAGTTCGACGTTCCGCTGAGTTATGACCTCGAGGTTCGCCAGCAGCCCGGCAGCATTCTTGTGACCGGAACGCTCGAAACCTCGGTGGCGTGCGAATGCGCCCGCTGCCTGACTCCCTTCCGGATTCCCCTCCGAATTGACGACCTGGCGGCGCTCCTCCCGCTCTCGGGGGAGGGTGCGGTATCTCGCGACGGGGATTTTGCAGACTTGACGCCCCATCTGCGCGAGGACATCTATCTCGTTCTGCCAACGAATCCGTTGTGCAGACCAGACTGTCGCGGGCTGCCGCAAAAGGCAGTGGCCCGCGATTCGCGTCTTGGGGGTTCCAAGTCCGACGGACCCTCCCCTTGGGCTGCGCTGGATCAAATCAAACTGTAACTGACAATCCTATGGGCGTTCCGAAACGCAAACCGTCGCGCAGTCGCCAGCGCATGCGCCGAGCCTACAACTCGGTCATGAAGCTGCCGCAGATCTCCGCCTGTCCCCAGTGTTCCGCGCCCTTCCGGTCCCACCGGGTCTGCCCCTCCTGCGGCTACTACAAGGGCCGCCAGGTCGTCTCGGTCACTGCGCTGGCCTGAGGAGTTTGCAACGAGCGCCGAGTCCCGAACAACCCGGGCCGGCGCTTGCTCTTTCCTATGCGTCTTGCCGTAGATGTCATGGGTGGCGACCAGGGGCCTGCGGAGCTCCTCCACGGCATCCGGCTTGGTCTTGCCGCGGATTCCTCCATTCAGGAACTGCGGGTGGTCGGCCCCGAGGCGACGCTGCGTCCGCTGGCCCGCGAGGCCGGTTTGGACGACCCCCGGGTCGTTTTCCATCAGGCCGGGGAGGTGCTGACCATGGACGACGATCCGGCACTCGCCGTCCGCCGGAAAAAGGACTCGTCCCTGATGCGGGCGCTGGAATTGGTCCGGGAACAGGCGGTCGACGCGGTGATTTCCTCCGGAAACACGGGTGCTTTGGTGGCCGGGGCGACGGTTCGTGTCGGACGGCTCGACGGCGTCCGGCGGCCCTCATTGGCGTGCATCATGCCCTCCCGCACCGGGGCGTTCGTGCTGTTGGACGGCGGGGCGAATCCGGACTGCACACCCGAAATCCTGCTGCAGTTCGCCGTCATGGGGTCGGTCTATTTCAAGGCCATGCTGGGCGTGGACCATCCCAGGGTCGGTGTGCTCAGCAACGGTTCCGAGGAGTCGAAGGGCAATGAATTGACCCGCGGCGCCCTGGCGCTGATCCGCAGGACCTCCCTGAATTGTGTCGGCTATTCCGAGGGTTCCGATCTCTTCAAGGGCAACGTCGAGGTCGGAGTCTGCGACGGCTTCGTCGGAAACCTCATCCTGAAGGCGGTCGAAGGTCTGGGCCAGACGGTCGGGTATCTGCTCCGGACGGAACTGACGGCGAATCCCCTGCGCAAGGCGGGGGCGTTGTTGGCCTCGGGCGGACTGAAGCGGATCAAGGAACGGATGAATCCCGAAACCTACGGCGGCGCGCCCGTGCTGGGTCTTCGGGGTAGCGTGGTGAAAATCCACGGATCCGCAAAGCGGGTCGCCTTGAAGAATGCGATCCTCCAGAGTGCCCGGGCCGTGAACCAGAAGTTGAACGAGGACATCGTCCGGGAGATCGGCCGGGCGGAAGCCGCGGCCGGAGCGACCTAGCCAATCCCCCAAGGCCTATGCCCAATTTCCGCAATCCCCGAGCCGGACGCCCGCACCTGCGGACGGTGTCCATCACCGGGGTGGGCTCGTATGTGCCGGCGAAGGTGCTGTCCAATGCGGACCTGGAGTCCCTGGTGGAGACCACGGACGAATGGATCACGACCCGGACGGGCATCCGCGAACGCCGTCTTGCGGCGCCCGGGGAGGCGACGTCCCACATGGCCACCGAGGCCGCCCGGCGGGCCCTCGCCAGCGCGGGAATCCGGGCCGAGGAAGTGGACCTGATCATTGTCGCGACGATCACGCCCGACATGCAGTTCCCGAGCACCGCGTGCCTGGTGCAGCGCAATCTGGGGGCGGTCCGTGCGGCGGCGTTTGACATTGAGGCGGCGTGCAGCGGGTTCGTGTACGCGCTCGACATCGCCAGCCACTTTGTCGCGTCCCACACCTACAACACCGTGCTCGTCATCGGTGCGGAGAAAATGTCGTCCGTCGTGGACTGGAATGACCGCAACACCTGCGTGTTGTTCGGGGACGGGGCCGGGGCCGCGGTGCTCCAGAATCGTCCGAACGCCCACGGACTCCTGACCACCTGCCTGGGCTCCGATGGCGGCAAGGCCTCGCTCCTCGAACTTCCGGGGGGCGGGAGCGCGTGTCCGGCCACTGCGGACACCGTGTCCCGGCGCCTTCACTTCCTCCGGATGGACGGCAAGGAAACCTTCAAGAATGCCGTCAACGCCATGGTGGCCGCGGGCCAGGAGGCGCTGGGCCGGTGCGGGGTGACGATCGCGGATGTGAAGTGCATCATTCCGCACCAGGCCAACCAGCGGATCCTGTCGGCGGTGGCGGAACGCCTGGGCGCCCGGGAGGACCAGGTGTTCGTCAACGTGGATCGCTACGGCAACACCTCCGCCGCCAGTGTGGCGATCGCCCTCGACGAGGCCGTGGCCGGGGGACGGATCGGACGGGGCGACCTGGTGCTGCTGGTGGTGTTTGGTGCGGGACTGACCTGGGGTGCCGCGCTCATCGAATGGTGACGCCGGCAGTAACGCCCGCTTGACTCGCGGAGCCGGGAACGGGCTTCTTGTCCCCATGAGCCCTGTGACTTCTGCTTCGCGCCTTCTCGTCGCCGTTTCGCTGCTGCTGGCACTTCCGGGGATCGGTGATCCCGCCGGCACCGCGCCGGCTGGCGCCGTGCCGCTGTTCGATGGCACAACCACGGCGGGTTGGCGCGGTTTTGGGAAGCCCTCGTTTCCGGAGACCGGCTGGGTGGTGGAGGACGGATGGCTCAAGCACCGCGCCAAGGGCGGGGGCGGGGACATCATCACCACCAACCGGTACACCCACTTTGAGCTCGGATTCACCTGGCGGGTTGCGCCCGGCGCCAACAGCGGGGTGAAGTACTTCATCGATGAGGAGCGGAAGGCGCCGATCGGACACGAGTACCAGTTGATCGATGACGCCCTGCATCCGGATGCGCTTCATGGGCCGAATCGACAGACGGCGGCCTTGTACGACGCCATTCCCCCGGTGAACCCGCCCGTGCGCGCCGCGGGGCAGACCAACGTGTCCCGCATCGTGGTGCGGGGACCCGGGGTGGAACATTGGCTCAATGGGCAGCGGGTGATCGTCTATGTGCTGGGCTCCCCCGAACTCAAGGCCGCCAAGGCGGCGAGCAAGTTCAAGGATGAGGTGCGCTGGGGGACCGGATTCCCGACCCCGATCCTCCTGCAGGACCACGGGGACGAGGTCTGGTTCCGGGATCTGTGGATCCGTCCGCTTCCCTGAGAAATGGACGAAACGGAACTCGGTTCTTGGCGGGACCGCCGGTCCGCGACAACGTATCGCCATGGCGTTTGATGGCACTGATTTTGTGGATACCGACTATTCGAGTCCGCGGTCAGCGGCGGCGCCTGCGCCCCGGGCTCCGTCGCGCGAGGATTTGGAGGCCCAGCTGACCGGGACCCAGCAGCAATTGGCCCGGTTGCGAGAGGCCCAGGATCAGTTGGAACGCACGCGCGCGGCGGTTGAGGAGATGCGCCGGCGGCACGCCGAGTTTACGGCGGGCCGGGCGGAAACCCTGCAATCGCTGACCCGGGGCATCGGGCTCCTGGAGAAGGGGGAGCAGGATGCCCGCCGCGACGCGGAACAATTGTCCCGAACACTGGACGGGTTGCGAAGCTCCCTCGGCCAGGTGGAACGCCTCAATGAGCAGGCCTGGACGGCGGAGAATTGGGAGCAGGAGTTGACCAAGGGTCTGACGACCATCGAAAACGCGCGGCTGGAGTTTTATTCCGCCCGTCAAAAGTGGCCGGTGCTGGAGGGGAAGCCGGCGACGGCGTCCCCGGGAACCACGCCCGAGGCTGCGCCGGCGTGGAACACGCTGCCGTTGGGGCAGCTCTTCCGCCTGGGCCTCGCCTTGACCTGGCCGCTGGTGCTGGCGACCGCCCTGCTCGCAGGGGCCATCGTCCTCCTCGCGCTCCGCAGGTGACCGGCCGGAAGCGGGCAGGGGTTTCGGCAACGTCCAGGTTCTGCGGCCATGTGGGGATTCCCGAAGAAGCCGACCAATCCGCTGACGGCCCGGGAACGGGAGTTGGAGGCGGAGTTGAAGCGCCTGAAGAGCAAAGTGGAGCGACTCGCTCGGGAGGAACCCGTTCCGGCACCCCCCGCCCGCGAGACCCCCCTGAATCCCGCCGCGACCCCGCGAACGTTCTCCCGGTCGATCTCCCCCGGCAAACCTCCCCCGAAGGAACCCGTCACGACCGTCCCGGCGCCGATCAATGAACTGGGATCAAGGAAGTACGATCTGCTGGGCGCCTGGCGCCGGTTGATGAACCAGGTGCGCGGTCCCACGGCGAACAATCCCCGGATGGCGCGGATGCTCGCCGCAGGCAGCATCCATGGGCTGCGTCCCCTGCGCTATGAGCGTCGGGTGGCCCGGAACCGCTTCATCGCCCTGTTCGTAATCCTGCTGCTCATCCTTTGGGGATTGGGATACACCTACATGCGCAACCGTTAACGGGTTCTTCGAAACAACCCATTTGGTTGAATTCAGGGTTTGACTCCGCGAGGCGGATTCCTAGCATGGACCACGCGAAACGGGGCTTTTGCCTTTGTTCCTCCTGCCCCCCGGTGGCAATTCGATTGCCACCGGGTTTTTTATTGCCGATTTCCCTGCGGGAAAGAGTGCGGACGGCTCCCCGACTGGATCGCGTCCAGAATTCGATCCGCGGTCACGGCTGGTTCCTCGGTCGGGGAAATTTCCATCCATGTGAGGTCCATCTGCCCCCGGAACCAGGTCATCTGGCGCTTGGCGAATTGTCGGGTGCGGATTTTGACCTGCTCCCTGGTCTCCAGGGGTCCCCTCACTCCATCCAGATGTTCGAGGACCTGGCGGTATCCGATCGCCTGGGAAGCGGTTCGATTCCCCGGCAGGCCCTGCGCCCGCAGGGCACGGGTCTCCTCAACGAGCCCGTTGCGAAACATGCGGTCCACCCGGGCGTCGATGCGGGCGACGGTGTCGGGACGGTTTCGCCACAGGCCAAAGGCCCGTCCTGCGAGGGTCGGTGCCCGGTCAGGCCAGCGGGCGCGTTGGGTGGAAAAGGGGCGGCCGGTGATCCGGATGACTTCCACCGCGCGAACGAGGCGTCTCCGGTTGTTGGGATCGATGTCGTCGAAGGTTGCCGGATCCGTCCGGGCCAGCTCCTCCAGCAGCGCCGGCGTCGGAAGGGCCTCCAACTGCATTCGGAGCTCCGGGTCCGGCGCAGGGGCGTCTCCCAATCCGTTCATCCACGCGTTGAAGTAGAGTCCGGTGCCACCGCACAGGATGGGGACCCGGCCCCGGGCCTGGATGTCCGGAATGCTCGCCGTCGCGAGGGTGGCAAAACGCGCGGCGTCAAACGCGTCGTCGAGTCCCACCACATCGACCCCGTGGTGGGGGATCCGCCGGCGCTCCTCGGGGGAGGGTTTCGCCGTGCCGATATCGAGTCCCCGGTACACCTGCATCGAATCCACGGAGACGATCTCTCCGTCCAGCCGTTGGGCGAGTTCAAGGGCGACCGCCGATTTTCCGACCGCGGTGGGTCCCGCCAGGATCACGGGGAGCAGGTCGCGGGAGGTCCCCCTCTCCGAGGGCGGGGCCGTCCCGCTCATGAGGGCTTTCCCGCCGCGGCGGCGGGGATTCGCCGGGAATCATTCTGCCATGAAAGGAGAAGCAGGAGTCCGACGCCGGTGCAGATGGCCATGTCGGCGACGTTGAACGCGGGGAAACCCACCTCACCTCCGCCGCGGGGTTCCAGGTAAAACCGGAGGAAATCGATGACGTGGTTGCGGCTGGGGAGCAGCCGGTCGAGCAGATTCCCGGTGATGCCCCCGAAGAGGAGCCCCAAAGCGAGCTGACCGGCCGGACGCTGCGCCTCGAAATGGCGGCGAAATGCCCATAGCGCGCCCAGGGCAATGGCGGAAATGCCGGCCAGGGCCCCGTTATTGTTCCGGAACAGGCTCCAGGCGGCTCCGGTGTTTCCCCAATGGACGAATTTGAAGAACCCGGGGATGACCACACGCTCCTCCTGGATCCCCAGGAATCGGAGGACGAGGTGCTTGGTCAGTTGATCCAGCGCGAAGATGGCAAGGGCCACGATGCCGATGCGCTGGTTGGGGCTGAGCGAACGGAGGCCGGCAATCATGCGACGCGCCGGACTCTAGCGGGACGCCCCTCCTTGGCCAGTGTGCAATGGAAGCCGCCGGTCACACCTTCTTCACCTTCGGACCCTTGGGGGTGTCCTCGACCACCCAGCCGAGGGACCGGAGGCGGTCCCGCAGTCCATCCGCCCGGGCAAAGTCACGGGCCTTCTTCGCCTCGGCGCGCTCCTGCGCCAGGGCGAGGATTTCCGCGGGGGCCTCCGCCGGAGCCGGGGCACCCAGGCCAAACATGGAATCAACCCGAGCCCAGTCGCCGAGCAGTGCCGCCGCGTCCTCCGGACGAAGCGTGCCGAATCCCAACGCCCGGTTGGTGTCGCCCACCCAATCAAATACCGCCGCCCAGGCCCGGGATACATTGAGGTCCTCGTCCAGGGCCTTCGTGACCGCAGCCATCAGAGGGGAGTCTCCCGCCGTCGGGGCCGGTGTGGCCCCTCCGGAAAGTTCGCGGAGTTTTCCGATGCACTCGTCGAGCCGGGACAGGGCCGCCCGGGCTCCGTCGAGGCCTTCCAGGGTGAAATTAAAGGTGCCCCGATAGTGGGCGCTCAACAGGAGGTACCGGATCTCGCGACCGCCATAGCCGCGGGCGACCAGGTCCCGGACCGTGAAGAAATTGCCCAGGGACTTGCTCATCTTCTTGCCCTCCACCAGCAGATGCGCGGCGTGCATCCAGTGCTTCACGAAGGGACGTCCCGGCGCTTGCAGGCCGGCCCCCTCGCTCTGCGCGATTTCGTCCTCGTGGTGAGGAAACGCCAGGTCCTCGCCCCCCAGATGCAGATCGAAGCTGGGCCCCAGAATCGCCATGCTCATGGCGCTGCACTCGATGTGCCATCCCGGACGGCCCTCGCCCCAGGGGCTTTCCCAGAAGACGGCACCGTCTTCGGGAACCCGCGCCTTCCACAGGGCGAAATCGGCCACGGATTCCTTGTCGTATTCGTCACTGGCCACCCGTTCCCCCACCCGCTGCGCTTCGAGATTGAGGTTGACCAGTTGCCCATAGCGGCAGCCGCAGCCGCGGTATTTCTCGATGCTGAAATACACCGAGCCGTCGGGGGCCCGGTAGGCGAGTCCGCGTTGCTCCAGCTTCCGGATCAGGTCGATGATCTGGGGAATGTGTTCCGTGGCCCGCGGCAGATGGTGCGGGCGGCGGCATCCCAGGGTGTCGAGGTCCTGGAGAAATTCCCGCTCGTAGCGTCCCGTGAATTCGGCGAGGGACAGCCCGGTCTCCCGGACGCGCCGGATGATCTTGTCCTCCACGTCCGTGATGTTCATGACGTGGACCACCCCGAATCCGCGAAACTCCAGGAAGCGCCGGACCAGGTCCGCAAAAACGAAGGTGCGGAAGTTC
>JAEUHD010000185.1 GCA_016793645.1 Verrucomicrobiales bacterium | reverse complement strand
TTGGGAATTCCGGCTGCCCACCGAAGCCCAGTGGGAATACGCCTGCCGGGCGGGAACGACCACGGCCACGTCGTTTGGTGACCGCCTCAGCAGCCACCAGGCGAACTTCAAGGGCAAGCCTTACAACGGCGGCGAGCCGGGCCCGTCGCTCAACCGCGCCGTGAAAGTTGGCAGTTATCCGGCCAACGCGTGGGGTCTGCACGACCTTCACGGCAACATCTACGAATGGTGCCGCGACTGGTATCACGCGAAGCTGCCCGGCGGCGTTGACCCCGACCTCCACTCGGCGTTCAGCACGGCGGAATTGAATCGGACCGGCGATAAATCGCGCTCGCGCCGAGGCGGTGCCTGGACCGACGACGGCTGGCACTTGCGGACGGCGTTTCGGCTCCGCTTCGAACCGCACCGGCGCTACGACCACATTGGATTTCGCATCGTGCTGGTCCGACCATGACAGACAACAGGTGCTCCCATTCCCCATGAACGACTTCCGCTTCGCCTTGCGCCAGTTGCTGAAGAATCCTGGCTTCACCGCCGTGGCCGTGCTGACGCTCGCGCTCGGCATCGGGGCGAACACGGTCGTGTTCAGCGTGGCGAAGACGGTGCTGTTCCGGCCGCTGAGCTACGAGAATGAGGACCGCCTGATGTGGATCCAGCGGGTGAACACGCGGACAGGAGCCATCGAAAACCAGGTTTCGTGGCGGGACATGGAAGACATTCGCGCGCTGACGCAGAGTTTTGCGGCGGTGGTGACCGACAGCTCGAACGATGTGGTCTGGGAGGACGGCGACCGAAAGGAGAACGTGCCCGCAGTGCGGGCGACTTCCAGCCTGATCACCGCCTTGACTCTGCGGCCCGCACTGGGGCGGTTGTTGGTGCCGTCCGATGCCGCGCGCGGGGAACCGGTGGCGCTCATCAGCCATGAGCTCTGGCAGTCCCGTTATCAGGGCAGCTCAAATGTGCTGGGCAAGACCGTCAGGCTTGACGGGCAACCCCGGCAGGTCGTCGGGGTCCTTCCGCCCGGACTCCAGTATCCGGTGGTGCGGGCTCCATCGTCCGGCAGCGGCAGCATCGGAAAGGCCGGGGAGAAGCCGTTCTGGATTCCGATGAATGTCCCGCGCGGAGACGATGGCACTTCGCGGGGAGCCCGAATGTTCCTCGGCGTCGGCCTGCTGAAGCCGGGCGTTTCCGAGCGCATGGCGCGGGCGGAGCTCGCCACGTTGTCAGCACGACTGGCGGAGGAATTCCCGGAGACCAACCGACATTGGGGTTTTTACCTGCTGAGCTTTCGTGAACAGGTGTTCGGCCGAACCTTGCGTGGCGTTCCGCTGCTCGGCGCGGCCGTGGCGGCGGTGTTGCTGATCTGCTGCGTCAACCTGGCCAACCTCTTCCTCGCCCGAGGTGTCGCCCGCCAACGGGAACTGTCGGTGCGCCTCGCCCTTGGGGCCGGCCGCGGGCGGCTTGTCCGGGCGCTCATGACGGAAAGCCTGCTCCTCGCGGTGGCCGGCGGAACGGCCGGCCTGGCCCTCGCGGGCGGCGGGCTTCAGATGATCCGCCGGCTGGCCGTTTCGATCGTGCCGTTCATTCACGAAACCACGCTCGACGGAACGACGGTCGGCTTCACCGCCGGACTGTCGCTGCTGACGGCGTTTGTGTTCGGCCTGCTGCCCGCGTTGCGGCTGTCACGCATCGACGCCACGGATGCACTGCGCAGTGGCGCCCGCGCGACGGGCGGACCGCAAATCCGCGCGTGGCAGCACGGTTTGCTGGTGGGGCAGATCGCGACGGTGCTCGTGTTGCTCGCCTCCGCCGGGTTGCTGCTGGAGAGCTTCCGCCGGCTGCTGGGACAGGATTTGGGCTACGACACAAAGTCCGTCGTAGCGATGGATCTCACCACCTCGGGATCGTTCGAGACGAACGGCGACAATTGCCGGATGTATCGGACCTTGCGCGAGCGCCTGGCCGCGCTGCCCGGGGTCGAAGCCGTCGGCACTGTGTCGTCCGCGCCGCTCACCGGGAAATGGACGTTCGACGAGAAACCGCAGGTCGTCGGCAATCCGTTGCCCGAGGCCGACCGCCCCATCGTCGGGGCGAGGTTTGTCGCCTTCGATTACTTCCAGGCGATGGGCACGCCGTTGCTCGAAGGACGCTTCTTCCGTGACTCCGAATTGAACGATGAGGGTTACGGACAGATCGTCATCCTGAACGAGGCGGCGGCGAAGCTTCTGTTCCCCGGCCGGTCGGCCATTGGCGGCCGGTTCACCGTCGGGTCCAATCCGGATCGCGTGCTGGAGGTGATCGGTGTCGTTAAGGACACTCGGGACGTGCGTCTTGAGGAGAATCCGCAGCCACGGTTCTATTGGCAGTATGCCTTCGGCGGGGCACAGGTGATCGTCCGCAGTTCGATGCCGGCTGAGTCGATCGCGCCGATGCTCCTTCGGGTCGCCCGCGAAACCGATTCGCGGATTGTCGGCGGCGACATTCGACCGATGGCCGAGATCGTCGACGGCACGGTGGCGGAGCGGCGTTTCCTGATGACGCTGCTCGCGTCCTATGCGGCGGTGGCCCTGGGCATCGCGGTGGTCGGCATCTTCGGCGTGGTGGCGTACCAGGTGTCTCAGCGGACCCATGAGTTCGGCATCCGGCTCGCGCTGGGATCCCGTCCCGCCGGCGTGATGTGGTTGGTGCTGTTGCAGGCGTTCCGGTGGGTGGTGGCCGGCGTGCTGATGGGATTGCTCGTCTCCCTGGCGACAGGCCGGCTTCTGTCCAGTCAGCTTTTTGATCTGTCGCCCCACGACCCGTGGTTGCTGGGAGGCGCGAGCCTGCTGGTGCTGGGGACGTCACTGGCCGCCAGTCTGTATCCGGCCCTCCGGGCGGCCCGGGTCGAGCCGATGGTGGCGCTGAGGGCGGAGTAGCGGAAGAATCCAAACCATGACCCAGCCCGAGGAACTCAAGCATGACCGGCCCCTGAAATGGTCCGCCGGCACCGGCACCGATGTCTGGGCGCTGTTCTGCGCCTGCATCGCGGGCGACTTGGAGGCGGTGAAGCGGCTTCTGGCGAAGGATCCGTCGCTGGCGCGCAGCCACTACAGCTACCGCAAGCCGCTCTACTTCGCGGTGCGCGAGAACCGCCTCGCGGTCGTCGCGCTGCTGCTGGAGCACGACCCCGATCCCTTCGGGCTGGCGGTCAACGACAGCCTGATCGAGATCACGCGCGATCGCGGCTACGCGGAGATGGAGCGGTTGTTGGAGGCGAAGTTTGCGGAACGCTTCGGCGCGTCGCTGCGTGGCGAGCCCGTCGCCGCGGCGATCCGTGAACACGACCTCACCATGCTGCGTGCCCTGCTGGATGCCTCGCCGGAACTGCTGAACGCCGGCGATGCGCGTTCCAACCAGCCCATCCACTGGGCGGTGATGACCCGGCAGGTTGACTTCGTGGACGAGTTGCTGAGGCGTGGCGCGGACCTCAACGCGCGGCGGGCGGACGGTGCGCGGCCGATTCACCTGACGAACGGCGACTACCATTTCCGCGGGTGGCGCGACGTGTCGCACGATTGGCCGACCAAGCCTGGGGATGTTTACCGTCACCTGGTCAGCCGTGGCGCGAACGTGGATTTGGGCATGGCCTGCGCGACTGGCGACCTCGCGCGCGTGCGGGAACTGCTGGATCAAGACCCCTCGCTGGTGAACCGGGTCTCGGACTACGCTGGCTATTACCTGGGCAGCGGCGCGCCCCTCAAGAACGCCGCGGCGCGCGGGCACCTCGAAGTCGTGCGCTTCCTGCTCGAACGCGGTGCCGATCCCAACCTGCCCGAGGAAGGCATCGCGCCCGAGGGTCACGCACTGCATTCCGCCGTGGTCAGCGGGCACGTTGAGATCGTCCGGTTGCTGCTGGAGCACGGTGCGCATCCCAACGTGGAGATCGAAAGCTCCGCCGACACGTTGAGCGCCGCCTTGGGGTCGGCCGGCTATTCCACACGTCCCAACATGGAAATGGTGGAACTGCTCTGCTCGCACGGCGCGGCCCGCCCTGTCCATCTGCTGGCCAGCGACAATGATCTTCAGACGGCGGCCGCGGTCTTTGCGGCCAATCCCGCCCTGGCCAATGATCGCGAGGCGCTCGCGTGCGCCGCCAGCGGCGGACACGAGAAGTTCGTCCGCCTGATGCTGCGGTATTGCCCGGATTTGCCCGGCCAGGTCACGTTCCATCCCTGGGCGGTAGGTGCGAAGACGCGCGAGTTGAACGAACTGCTGTTTCGGCACGGCATGAACGCCAGTGCGCCGAACTGGCTGGGCATCACGCCGCTGCATGAGTTTGCCCGCCAAGGCAACGTCGAGAAGGCGGCCCTCTTTCTCGATCACGGCGCGGACCTGCACGCCCGCGACGAGGACATCGGCTCCACGCCACTGGGCTGGGCCGCGAAGTTTGGCAAGAAACCGATGGTTGAACTCCTTCTGCAATGCGGCGCCAAACCGAATCTCCCCGACGATCCGCCGTGGGCCACGCCGCTGGCCTGGGCCACCCGTCGCGGACATCCGGAGATCGCCGAACTGTTGAAGCGCCACGGGGCGACCTGAGCCGAAGCGGCGAACACCATGAACGAACTCCGCTTCGCCTTCCGCCAGTTGCTGAGGAACCCCGGCTTCGCCACCGCGGTCGTGCTCACGCTGGCGCTGGGCTTGTGCATGGGCATCGCGTTGGGCGCCGGGTTTCGGAGAAACCGGGAGGCTATTTCCGGTACGATGGCCGGGGATGGAATCATCGTTGGCGGGGTGAAACTCTGCTGGTGCCCGCCGGGCAGGTTCACCATGGGCAGCCCCCGTGATGAGCCCGAACGCCGCCGGGGCGAGGATCAGGTTGAGGTTCAGCTGACCAAGGGATTCTGGATGGCGAAACATGAGGCCACGCAGGGCGACTGGAAGCGGATCATGGGTCCGCTGCCCGGCCCGCTCACCGCGGAATTGCCCGAGGGCGACGAATTTCCGGTGGGCAACGTGAACTTCGCCGAGGCGGAGGCGTATTGCAGGAAGCTCACCGAACTTGGCCGCCAGACCGGCGAGCTTCCGGGCGATTGGGAATTCCGGCTGCCCACCGAAGCCCAGTGGGAATACGCCTGCCGCGCGGGAACGACCACGGCCACGTCGTTTGGTGACCGTCTGAGCAGCCAGCAGGCGAACTTCAAGGGCAAGCCTTACAACGGCGGCGAGCCGGGGCCCTCGCTCAATGGAGCCGCGAAAGTTGGCAGTTATCCGGCCAACGCGTGGGGTCTGCACGACCTTCACGGCAACATCTACGAATGGTGCCGCGACTGGTATCACGCGAAGCTGCCGGGCGGGACCGATCCCGACCTTTATGCCGCGAAGGGGACGGCAACCAAGAGCGAGCACGGGGTCATCTCACGGTCGCGACGCGGCGGTTGTTGGGCCGATGACGGCTGGCCCTGTCGCACGGCGTTCCGTCTCCGCTTCGAGCCAGAGCGGCGCTACGACCACATCGGTTTCCGCGTCGTTGCCGTCCGGCCATGAGCGGCTGGTCCGACTGCTCATGAACCACGACCACCCATGAACGACCTCCGCTTCGCCCTCCGCCAGTTGCTGAAGAACCCCGGCTTCACCGCCGTGGCCGGCGGCGGCGCGAGGGCGGGTGCTTCAACCGCGCCGGTTTCGCTTCCAGTAGTCCCGGAAGCTGCGCAGGCGATCAAGGGACTCGCGGTCCTTGGCGCGGTTCGCGGCCTCCTTGCTGGCGATGATGTCGTCGGGATGGCAGACGGGGAACCCCTCCACCATCACGCGCCGCCGCCACGCATCGGCAAAGCGTTCGATGCCGTCGGGCGCGAAGATGAGGTCCAGATCGAACGGGCCGTTCTTCAACTGGATGAAGTCCTTGCCCCGCTCGATCTCGGCGGCCTGGGGGGCGGTGATCTCGAAGCCCAGCTCGCGCAACCCCGCCACCAGTGCCCGGCCGTTCTCCGGGCTGCGTTCGGGGAAGAGGTCGGCGTCCTGGGTGGTGTCGGGATAGCCAAGGATGATGGCGCCCGACTTGCCGATGAAGAGATAACGCACGCCCAGGCGGGCGAAGACGTCGCGGATCTCTTCCGCCTGCCGGTATTCAAACGCGCCCATAACCGAGCCAGTCCGGCAGGTTCGCAGCGCACCAGCGGCGGTATTCCTCCAGGCTCTCGAAGGAGCGATACCGCGCGTCGTCCAGCACCGGCTTCGCCGTGCGGACGAACGCGTAGCGGAACCGCTGCCGCAAGGGCCGCCGTGCGGCCGCTTCAAAGTCGGCCAGCCATTCGGCTGGAATGGTCGGCGTCTCGTCCACGTCCCCAAGGGTAGGACTGAACACTGAACACTGAATACTTCTGCCCTGCCCGCCATGAATGACCTCCGCTTCGCCCTGCGCCAGTTGCTGAAGAACCCCGGCTTCACCGCCGTGGCCGTGCTCACGCTGGCGATTTGTCTCGGGGCGAATCTGGGCATCTTCGCCGTGGTGGATGCCATTCTGGTCCGGTCGCTCCCGCTGCCGGATGCCGATCGGCTGGTGATGATCCACAATGGCGATCCGGCTTCCGGCGTGGAGCGGGGCCTCGCCACCGTTGCGGACTACTTCGAGCGGCGGGGGAATGTAGAGTCCGTGGGGTCGCTGTCCCTGTTCCGGGAGGAAACCTACATCGTGGGCGAACGGGATGCGGCGCGGCGGGTGCAGGGCGCGGAGGTCACGCCGGAATTCTTTCACACGCTGGGAGTCCCCCTGGCGCAGGGAAGGGCTTTCACGGACGAGGAATTGAACTTCCGCTCCTCCAATGTCGCGATCATCACGGATTCATTCTGGCGCGATCACTTTTCCGGGGAGTCCAATGTCCTCGGAGAGATGTTCCTGATGGACGGCCTGCCGATCCGTGTCGTTGGCGTTTTGCCCGCCGGATTTCGTTTCCTGTCCACCAAAGCCCAGGTTTACCGGCCCGCCGCCCATTTCCGCGAGATGCGCGACCCGGTGAGCAGCTACGCGCCGGGCACCTATACGGCGGATGGCCGCTCTCCCCAGACCCGCTACACGATGGCCGCGCGGCATTACGACGGGCAGATGGTGGCGCGGTTGCGCACGGGACGGTCGCTGGCCGGGGCACAGGCACAGTTGGAAATCATCAACCACCGCCGGCTTGAGCAAGACCCGTCGAGCGCGATGTTGAAGGCCGCCCGATACCATCCGTGGGTTGAACCCCTGCGGGCGGCCCATGTGAGCGCAGTGAAGCCGGTCGTGCTGCTGTTGCAGGTCGGGGCGTTGTGCCTCCTGTTGCTGGGCGTGGTGAACGTGGCGGGCCTGTTGCTGATCCGCGCCAGCGGTCGCGCGAAGGAGATGGCGGTCCGCCAGGCGCTGGGCGCGGGTCGAGGAAGGCTGACGCGGGAGATCCTGACCGAGACCACCCTGCTCGCATTGGCGGGCGGCGGCGGCGGCGTCCTGCTCGCCGCCGCGGGGCTTCGCCTGGCGTCGTCACTGGGGATTGATGCGCTGCCTTTCGGAACGGAGGTCGCGTTCGATCTTCGCGCCGCACTGGTGGCGGTCTCGGTTTCGCTTGCAGTGGGATTCGGCCTTGGCCTGCCCATCGCTGGGTCGCACCTGCACGGCTCCGCCCGGCTGTCGCTGGGCAGTGAACCCCGCGGAGCAACGGCCGGTCCCGCGATGCAGCGGATGCGACACACCCTGATCGTCACGCAGATCGCGTTCGCCTGCGTGCTGCTTTACGGGGCAGGCCTTCTTGCGGTGAGCTTGAGACGGACCCTCGATCAGTCGCCCGGTTTCAATTCCGGGAATATCGTGAGCGGCCATCTGGTGTTGCCCTGGCAGAATTACGAGGCGCAGTCGCGCATCGGCGGATTCGTCCGCTCCTTGCTGGATCGGGTCCGGGCCACTCCGGGCGTGACGCACGCAGCGCTTTCCACCGCGCTTCCGTTCACGAAACGGGGCTCGACCCCCAGCGGCATTCTCCCGGAGGGCTTTGTTCCTGCGGAAGCCGACTTTCACGTTCACCACTTGTCCTCCGTCACGAGCGACTACGCGAGTGCCTTGGGGATCCCCTTGTTGCAGGGACGTTTCATCGAGGATGCGGACTGCAATGGCGGCGGGCCCAGGGTGGCGGTGATCGACGAGGCCCTGGCGCGCCTGTATTGGCCGAAGGGCGACGCCATCGGCCGGCGCTTCTCCACCGACCCGTCCGTCTTCGATCCGGAGCGCGCCTACACCATCGTCGGCATCGTCGGATGCGTGAAGCAGCAGCAACTGACGGAAACAGCGAAGCGGGGAGCCGTGTATCTGGCCTCGAACGAGCCTGATAATTTCCAACTGGTCGTCCGCACTTCAACGCCCGATGCCCTGGCCGCATCGACGCTGCAACGAATCGTGCATGAACTCGATCCGGGACTGCCGCTCACCGACTTCAAGCCGATGCAGACGCGCATCGACGAAAGCCTCATCACCCGGCGGTCGCCCGCCATGCTCGCGCTGTTCTTCGCCGGAGTGGCGTTGTTGCTGGCGGGCCTCGGGGCGTATGGCGTGCTGGCCTACGCGGTGTCGCAGCGTCGTCGGGAGGTCGGCGTCCGCATGGCCCTCGGCGCGACATCGGATCACATCCGCCGGCAGTTCCTGTCCCTCGGCACAAGGCTCCTCGCGATCGGATGCGTTTTCGGCGGCCTCGGTGCCTGGGCCGCCGGACGGACGATGGAAGGCATCCTCTTCGGCGTTCCGTCGTTTCACGTCCCGACCCTTGTGGTAACGGTGACGACCGTGGCCATCGCCATCCTGCTGGCCTCGCTGGTGCCAGTGCGGCGCGCCGCCCGGATCTCGCCGATGGAGGCGATGAGGGCGGAGTGAATTCCCGAGTTTTCGGTGTCCAGGTTCAAGTTTTCAGCCAGGACCGAATCTGGGTCAACGTCCCGAATTCCGATCCGTGCCTTCGGTGCGGGCTGGGGCGGAGTCCACGCCACACGCCTGGGGAAGTCAGCGCGTCGTTCCCTCCGCGGATCCCACGAGGTGCAAGGGGAACGTCGCATTGGGGAGCCTCCCCACGGTCAGGTCCTCCGCACGGGGGTGCGTCGGAGAAGTCACCCGCGGGCGACAGCCCGCAGCCACCCCGGAGGAGTCCCTGCAGGTGGAACTGCGCTGCCGCGCGGTTCTGATCCCGATCCGCGGCAAGGCCGCCGCGGATCGGGTGACAGGTTCGATAACCTCCAAACCTCGATGCGCCTGAGCGGCGCGCCGATATCCGCAACGACGAACGCTACTGGGTATCGTCGCAACACTTCCCGAAGCGCCTCCTCAGAGAGAAACCGCTCACGGCGTACCTCAAGATAGGGTGACAGGTTCGATAACTGGGAGCGGAGCGGCCCATGGGCTTTCACGGTCCTGGTTGACCTCCAGATTCAGGAGGCACTTGTCACTATGCCATCACCACGCCATGGTTTTGGCGTGACCACCACCGTACAACTCGATGGCTCCAATCGAATCGTCCTTCCCCTCGAACTGCGGCGGGCGGCAGGGATGCCACGCGGACAGAGGCTAAAAGCCTCAGCGACACCCGGACGCATCGTCCTGGAGGTTGAACCTACGGCGCGAGGGAAGGTGGCAAAGCGGGGTAAATTGAAGCTCTGGACGGGAGCGGTTCCGTCCACCGCACTCGCCGACGCGGTCGAAGTCGCGCGGCATTACGAGCGATGACCTTCCTGGACACGGGGATTCTGGTCGGAGTTGTTCTCGAGCGTCACCCCGAGCATACAGCCTGCCTGGAGGCGTTGGAGGAATCCGAAGCTCCATTCACGGACGCGCACGCGCTGGCGGAGACTTTCTCCACGCTTACGGGTTTCTACAAGATTCCGGTGGAGGCAGCGACTGAACTGACGCTTGCCCTGAAGTCAAACCTGTCCGTGGAGCCATTGTCATGGACCGACTATGAGACGGCGATCCGTGAAGCCCGACGGCGCGGCGTGATGGGCGGAGGCATCTACGATTCACTCCACGCCACCTTCGCACGGCGCAAGGGAGCCCGTCGCATCGTGACCCGCAACCCCTCCCATTTCGCGCACACGGCGCCGGATCTCGAGATCTACACCCCATAACCTGGCTGTCCGCCGCGCTTTGATTGTCCGACTGCCTCAGGGGACGGGTTCGGTAACTTGGGGAAGGTCAGCGCGTCGTTCCCTCCGCGGCTACCCCCGTAGCCGCCGCGCGGGGAATTGTCCGGACATCTCCCCCTTCATGACGTGACGGACAGGGTGCGGGTTATGGAGCCCGGGTGACCAGGTAGTAGAGGGTCTCGGGCGACAGGGTGAGGGTCGTTCCCAGAAGAGCTTCACCCTTCGGATACCCGTTGAAGTCCAGCGGTTGGATACGGAGACGGTCCGCGGTTTTGAATGTCACGGTGCCCTGAAGGCTCTTCACCTGCCAGGGGTCGTGGCCAATGTCGGTGATCTTCTTCAACCCTTTCCCGGCATCCTCCGTGGCAAAGCCGGTCGGACGTTCCTCGGACATGACCTGAAGCAGCATCCGCTTCGAGGTGCCGATGGGTTGGTCGTCGAGGGACACCACAAGGAAGTGTCCGTTGTCCAACTCCGACCGGAGACTCAGCTCCGCGAGCGGGATCTCTCCGGCTGCCTTGAAGTTGCCGCTCGCTCCCTGCGCGGCGGGGGCATTGACGGTCAGCAGTCCCCGGTCGTAGTCGAGCGTCAGTTCCCGGGTCGAACTGCGGACGATCTTCGCCGCGCGGTCGATGAACGGCTTCAGATCGCCCAACGTGACCTTGCCTGGCGTGGGGGTGAAGTTCACCTCGACGCGACCGGCGTAATGAATCAACGGATCGATGCGCTGACCGGGTTTCACCTCCGTGCCCGCAGGCACATCCTTGAGTCGCAGTTCATCGAAGCTGGCGTCCTGGGGCAGTGGCGTGCCCTTCAGGCTCAACAGGTCGTTGGTGTTGAGATCCACCTTCGCCAGCACCTCCCCCGGCCTAACCAGGCCGCGACGAAACAGGAGCGCGGTGGCCGGGAACTGCGCCATCTGGGAGGGGGCCATGAGCGTCCACGGCTGCATGAAGAAATTCGGCTTCACCGACCACCGGTCACCGTCGAGGGCGAAATGGACCAGGGCATCCGAACCCTGCAGAGCCCCATAGGCGGCGAAGTAGATCGGCGCCTCGCTGCGATAGCGGTTCGGACGATTCCACGTCGTCTCCGAAATCATCTGCGGCTTGCCCGCGTAGGTGATGTCCATGGCCGGATGCACGAACTGCCGCGCCTGCCCGGGCGCGACCGGATCAAACCGCAGCGCGCTGCGATCGGCATACGTATGGCCGTTGCGCAGGGACCATTCCGAATTCTCCCCCTGGTGGGACACGCTGAAGTAGCCGTGGCGATCCATGAAGTCGCCGGGGGTGTAGCTCCAGCGCTCCAGCGGACCCAGGATCTCCGGACTGGCCGTGGCCCAGTTCGACGCCGTGATGAGTCCCTTGAATCCGAGGCTGCGCAGAAACGCCGCCATCCCGGCGTAGAAGTTCCGCTGGGTCTCGAGAAGAAACTGCGCGGTGTCCCGGTCCCGGGCGGTTTTCTCACTGAAGAGATTCCAGAGTGGACGGAACCCCGCGCGACCGGCGGCGAAGGCGTCGCGTTTTTCCGTCGTGCCTCCCCACGCCGCCTGCGCTGCAGCAAGCGAACCATGCTTCCGGATCAACCACGCGCCGAACTGCGCCTCGAGGATTTCCAGTTGCGCGGCGGGAATCTGGTCGGGATTGAAGGTCCAGAAGAAGAAGGAGTCCTCGTTCTGGATCTCCACCCCGAAGAGCGCCGGTTCATCCACGAGACGGTGCCCGGCGGCGTCCGGAGTGAGCAGCAGCGCCTTCCACCAACCGCGGTAATGCTCCTGGAACTCCGGATTGAACATCAGCGCGGCAAACGGGTGGGTTTTGCCGTCGTATCCCTTGAGCCATGGATGATCCGCGGCCGGCGTCATCCAGAGCGGAAAATAGATCGAGAGGTGCGAGTAGATTCCCTCCGCCTTGAGCGACGCCACGGCTTCCTGGGCGTGCGCAACGCGCTTCGGATCCCACCCGCCCGACTTTTGGAACACCGCCCCATGCATCCGCACCAGGTTGACCCCGTACTTGGCGAGGCGGCGCGCACAGGTCGCGAGGGCCGGGCCGCTCAACTCGGCCGGCGGACCGTTGACCGCCCAAAAGCGGACCGGTTCCTGGTTCGCCGAGTGAACAAACCCGTCCCCGCGGACCCCGATGACCCCGTGTTCGCCGGCATACGCCTCGTTGAGCCGCCGCAGATCGAGTGCGCTCTCCGTAAATCGATCGGGTGGCGGTTCAAAGGCGAACCAGTCCGCGGCATCGGCCGCCCAGGTCGGGCACCCGACTCCCACGGTGATCCACAGCCCGAGAAGCGCCCTTGCGGGCAACGAGGACGCCAGGCGTCCCCACCGAGGTTTCCGCGGACGGCAGCATCCAATTCCAGTGCTCATGGCAAGACCCGGCATGACCGTCGTGACCGACGGCAACCAAGGCGAATCAATTCGTTGGATCGCGCCCGGGATGCCCGCGCCGGGAGGATGCACGACCGGTTGCGTGCGCGAAGCAGTCTTCTAGGCTTGGCCCACCTGAATGAAACCGGAACTTGTCCTGCGTTGGATGGCCCGAATCTGGGGACTTGCGAGTGCCCTGCTGCTCTTTGCCTTTGCGTTTGGCGGACGCGAGCACCTGCGGTTCACGGCGGGGGAGGCGGTGGCCTTTTTGCTCTTTCCCGTGGGGGTGGTGGTGGGATTTGGAATCGCGTGGTGGCGGGAGCTGTCCGGGGCGTTGATCACGATGGGGAGTCTCGCGTTGTTCTTCATGGTCAGCGTGGCCCTGGGAAAGCCACTCAGCCCCTACTTCCTCCTGTTTGCCGCGCCGGGATTCCTTCACCTCGCCAGCGCGCTCCTGGGAGGGGCCCAGGCCCGAAGCGGGAACCGGGTGTCCTGAGAATCGCAGCTATGGCCATCGCTTCAGCGCGCCCGCTGTGTCCATCACCCACCACTCGGCGGCGTCAAATCCGGTGCTGACGATGACCATTCGGATTCCCGCCGCCTCCAGTTCCGCGATTCGGGTGGTGGGCACCGCCGGATCGAGGCGCGGTTCAAAGACAAAGGTCTCGGTGAAGTTGTGGTGCCCGGGTGAGTAGGTTTGCGCTGCCGCAGCCCGAAGCACGACCGGCTCCGTCGTGAATCCCACCAGAGTGGTTTCCTCAAACCCCACGTTGGGCGCGGTGTAGCCTGCGCTGGGTCCGGCCGGGGGCGTGGGCCACGCAAACCGCGTCGTCACCCCCACGCCCTTTTGCCGCGGATGACGCAGGATGCGCTCCTGGGGCAGATCGCCCGGGCCGCGTCCGGGGCAATCCCTCAGCACGACGACGTCCTCACGGGTTGGCGCCGGACCCTCCCATCCCAGTTCGGGCTGCGGGGTGGCATACCGGACCTGGAGAGTCCTTCGAAAATCCGAGGGAGTGAACCACGCCGGCGCACTTCGGGGGACCGTGCGCTCCACCGTGGTCCGCAACTCAAACTGCCGACGGTCGGCGCCGCTGCCGTGGACCCAGCGATCGAGAACGTCATTGCCCTCCACCGCATGGGTGAACTCCGTCCACACTGCGGGGCCGTTGCTCAAGGTCATCCAGATCGTGTCCTGCCGGAAGGTCAGGATCGCATCGCGATAGAACGAGGTGGCGAGTCCTTCCGCGTCGAGCCGTCTCGGGTCGGCGCCCATGGACAGCCGGCACTTCAGGCGATGCTTGGCGAGCGGGGTTCCGAACTCGCCCTCCTCCACACACCACTCCGTCGGCTCGGAGAACAGGAAGGGAATCTGCGTTCCCGTCGCCGCGCCGGGTAGCGGACGCACCTGCTTGATCTCCAGGCGACCCGGACGGATCCGCTTGAACTCGAGATCCAGGGAGAACTCCGTCTTCCCGGGAAAGAGCTTGCCGTAACCCTGGGTGACCGACTCCAGCAGTCGGACCAACTCCAGATAATCCGCCTGCCAGGTCATGACCGTGCCTCCCAGCGGGACGAGGCTGGAGGACTCGACCCGATCCACATACCGGGAACCTCCCGAGGACGAGAAGCTCACCCGCTCCGGACGGGCGGCGGAGTCCGGATTGCTCACCGAGACCGCACCGAGCTGGGAGACCATCTCCCCCCAGAACCCCAGGCTTCCGAAGCTTCGGTTCGCATGGAGCACGATGACGCCGTTGGCCAGTTCGTCCGCGTCCGGATACGAATGGTGCACCAGCACGGCCATACCCACTTCGTCCTCGCTCACGCCGCGTCGCAGCCGCTCCAGAAAGGCGTTCTCGTTGTAGAAGCTGGCGTACACCCGCTGGATGGCGCGGAAGACACCCCGCTCTCCGGACTCCTCCGGATCGCAGGCGGACGGACCGGACGTGTCGTCGTCCAGATCATCCTGGAGACACCCGCTGTAACTGTCGTACAGGCCCGCGCCGGTGTAGTCCTCGGCATCCTCCACGTTGGTGGAGCTGCGGAATCGGAGCTTCCGACCGGGCTCGAAGGGTCCCTGGGTGAGCGCGGACAGCAGGAGCGATTTCTGCGCCGGTGAAAAGGTGGCGGTGCGGGTGATGACACTGCGGATGTTCGCCAGCCGGGTCCGGACCGCAGACATGTCCGGAGGATAGGAGAGTCCCTCGAGTTCCCCGGCGATGAACGTGCGCAGGGGGATTCCTCCCGGCAGCGGCTGGTCCAGGAACGCGTCCCAAACGTCAAATGTCAGCGCCAGGGCCGGACCGCAATGATCGGGAATCGTCCTGCGGAGCAGTCCGTAGTTGGCCGCCTTGCCCCCGACATATCGCGTCGCAGCCGGGGTGAGATTCGCGACGTTGGTGGTCCAAGTCCCCAGGGACTCCTTGGGTGGATACCGGAGCGGGGCGGGACGCCGGAGATTCGCCAACTGTGTGCGCAGCGCCGGAGTGAGCTGACCCGACAGATCCGTCACATGCGGGGCCGCGAAGTAGGGACCCGTCCTCAGGGCGACGTCCCGCCCGGCCAGTGCGACGAGACGCTGCCGTTCCCCGGGGTCGGCAAACCAGACAAAGGGAATCTCCCAGCCCCGGGCCAGAATCGCGACGTGGGAATTCGGCGTGGCGGGATTCAGCGCAAGGATGCCGGACACGAAGGGAACCTCCGCCGGAACCGTGTCGGTCAGCAGGATGTCCTCCGGCTTCAGTTCCCCGGAGGCGTAGGCCGCCGCGATGCCCGCTCCGGGTACAAACACCAGCCGTCCCACGGCCCAGCCCTCCGAAAACACCGCGTCCACGGACAGCCAGCGGGAGGCGGACGCGACATCAATGCCCCTGGCCGCGAGCCAGTCGCGCTCGGCGAGGGCCAGGGGCTCCTGCTCGAACGTGGGAACGTAGACCGGCCGGGTCCCCGGCGGTGCGAGCACGCCGGCGCGGACCCGTTCGAACCACCGCGCAATCTCCTCCCGGGTCCAGACGTCCTGTCCGACGAACTGGATCCCGTAGTCACCGGACGCCGGATTCGGGGGAATCAGGATCGCCCCCAGAACCGCCTTCGCCCCGGCACGAAACAGCGTTTGCCGGTCGAACTCGGAGCGGGTGATCCCGGCGAAGGGCGGCAGGCGGAGTCGGGCAAATTCGAAATGGAACGGATACTTCCGGCTGTCCTGAAACCAGACCCGCGACTCGTCCTCGCGCAGGATGGCGAACTTGATCCAGCCCAGGCTCGCCGGCCGCAGGAATTCAGAGGTGACCGCCGGCTCGGCAAAGGGATCCGACGGCAGGACGACGGCGTTCTTTCCGTCGTCCTGACTGGAGCGCGCCCGCGACGTGACGCGGACAAATCGCGAGGAACGTCCGGGCGCCGTGACGTCCGCAAACTCCCACGGACCATCGTGCAGAACCGCCATCTCCCGCCACTCCACCAAATCCTCCGAGGACTCCAGCCGATGCACCTGTCCCGCAGCCCCGGGCGAGGAGAAGTGGATCCAGCCCCCGGGCGCCACCCGGGGCAACTCCAGTTCCGCCGAATGAACCGCACCGGCGAACAGGACCGCACCCAGACAGAATCGGACGCGGCGAAGGAAGGACTCGAAATGCATGGCGGCCCGCAAACCTCGCATTGGCGTCCGCGGGTTCAAGTCCGGGAACGCGGGACTACCCCTTGAGGAAGCTGCGCAGCATCCAGACGGTCTTCTGGTGCCATTGGATCCGTCCAATCATCAGGTCCTGTGTCTCCAGGTCCCCGGCCTGTTCGGAAAGCGTCCGGGCGTGCGCCGTGTCGTTGATGACCTTTTCATGGGCGGCAATCAGCGCCGCCACGGTGTCGGTCTCGGACAACGGAGCGCGGAACTCCTTCAGCCCCGACATCGCGCCCAGGGTTTGCAGCCCGCCGGCGGCGTAGTCCCCGAGAGCACGGATCCGCTCCGCGATTTCATCCGCTGCTTCAAACAACGCGGTGTATTGGGTGCCAAAGGCCTCATGCAATTGGAAGAAGCTCCGGCCCTCGACATTCCAATGGGCGAGATGCGTCAACGCCATGAGGGAATAGGTGTCGGCCAGCACCTGATTGAGGGCGGCGGTCAGCGCCGACGATTGCCGATCCCGGGTGGCGGTGGCGGCGACGGCGGCGGTGGTGGAGGCAGTGGATTTCTTCATGGGACTGAGTCAGTGAGCGGCACCGGAACGAACCGCTGCGGCAGGTTCCGGAGCACGCTTCAGGAGTAGCACGCGGACCCTTCGTGACAACCCCGCCTTCACCCGGCCGCCTGCCCTCCCTATCGGACACCCGAATCCGCGCGGCGACAGCGGAAGAACGCCGCGCCGGCGTCCACCGGTTCGTCCGAGTGCCACAAACCGGAAGTCGGCGCCGCAAAGTCCAGCCGGCCGGCAACCGGGGCCCATCGCTGAAGATCCGCCGAGGATTCCACCACCAGGGCGCCCGATCCGGAATCCACGAGGTCGAGCGTCACCCGATTTCCCGCGTCCCGGTGCAGTCCCCGCACGGCAACGCGGCTGGCGTCGTCGTTCGGATCCGACCCCAGCGCCCATTCGGAGGCGTTGGAGATCCCGTCGCCGTCGGAATCGTCCTCCCCGGAGGCCCCCAATCCCTCAAGGCAGGCGCGTTCCCAGTCGTCCGGAAGACCGTCGGCATCCGTATCCGCGTCCCCAATCACGACAACCTCCAGTTCGAGTTTCGGGCCGGGGTCGAGCAGGTTGTCCCGGGTGGCAAAGTCCGGGTAGGTGAACCCTCCGGTCTGTCCGGCGGAACGCCCGAGCCAACTGGCGACGAACCACAGGCGGCCGGACCGGAGCGCTTCCTGAATGTAGCCACGGGTACCCGGGTCGCCGAGGTCCACGGGGAAGGTGACCGGAGTTCCCGCCGGCACCGCGTCTCCCGCCGCCACGTGGGTGATGACGCCCACCGCGAAGGGGCGGGACGGAAAGGGCAGGAACGGCTCGCGGCTTTTGCCGATGTTGTTGCTCACATCCACCGGTTCGCGGGCGGCATTAAATCCCGCGGCAAAGGCGTTTCGACCTCCCGGGGTGGTGGAACCAAAGGGGGAATCCTCCCGGAACGTCCCGGCCGTGAAGCCTCCCCGGAATCCGGCGCCGTAGAGTTCGAGCGGACGTCCCGCATCGGAGTCGGGAATCGCCCGTGGATCCCCGGAGGGCAGCGCCGTTTCCCACGGATCGGCCGTGGGATCGTAGATGAAGCTGCGATCCCGGAGCGTGGTGAGCGTCAGCCGGGCGGACTTGATCCAGTAGCGTTGGGGGGGCAGTCCGGACGGAATGCGCGATGCGGTCTCCCAGCCCATGAGAAACTGAGCGACCCGGGAGTCGGAATCCTCGGACTCGGTGAAGGTCGTGAACACCGGCGCTGCCGGACGCGTACCCGGCATTGAGTTGAAGGCATACATCCAGCGATCATCCGACGGTTCGTCGAACACGACCTGGAGGAGTTCCCCGGCGCTGGCCGGGGAGACTCCGAGGAGGGTTGCCAGGCAAAACACGGTCGCACCGATTGCGCGACGGAGGCTCGTTGTCATGGGCGTCAGCCTCCGCGGAATACGACCGCGCTGCTCCCGACGGATTGCCAATCCTCACCGGCCCCTTGTTGCCGGCGGATTGCCCTCGCCACGCCCGGCGTTGCTCCGGGCTCTCCGTCAGACTCTCAATCCTGGTGCAGCCAGTGCCAGGGCTCGTAGATGATCCCGCTCGGATGATGACGCGGATAACTCATCCGGAACCCGAAACGTCCCGCCTCCCGCGCCAGCCATTGGAACGCCGCCGTGGTCTCAAACGTTTCCTCCAGCGGCTTCGAGCCGGGCGTCCCAATGTCCACCGCGCGTCCCGTGTGATGCTCGCTGAATCCCGGAGCGGCATTGACCCGCAGGATCTCCTCCATCGATTGTCCGGAGGCGCGCTTCCGTTCCAGGATCCCGGCCTGGTGATCGACACTGCGAAATCCCGAGATCAGCAACAGGGTCACGCCGTCCGCGGCCGCCGCGGCCACCATGTCCCGCCAGGCGGAGGCGGCTGCGGGCGTGAGTTGGAGTTCCCGCCCGTCGGCCAGGACCCTGGCCGGCAAAAGTTCCGTGGCTTCCGGCTGGAGGGTCATGCCCCGGACGGCCGCGTAGTCCGCGGGAATTCCGAGGTGGTGCAGGAGGGAGGCAATGCGGGCCGCATAGGCCGCGTCCGGGAGGGCGGGATTCACGGGAGAAGTCCCGGCCGTAAAGGTCCGGCGGGCACCACGGTTCAAACGACGAACATCGACGGATCGTAGGCCACGCGGGTGTTCTTCAAAACCGCTTCATTGGCCTTCACCACCGTGACGAGCGACTCGAAGCCGACCTTCCAGTCCGCGGCGGGCGGCGTGCCCTCGTTGACGTGCTCCACGAATTTCTCCAGGGAGTATTTCAACGGCGAATCGGTGTCGCTTGCGGCCTCGGCGGGCTTCTTGCCCTGGGCGAGGATCTTGGTGGCGTTGGCCACCAGCGCGATTCCCAGTTCGCTCAGGATGTCATCCTTGCGCGCATACACCTCCCAGCCCAGCAGCGGCGCGTCGGCCTCCTTGAACATCCAACCCTTGTTCTCGCGGATCAGGATGGTGGCGTCGCTGCCGTTGAAGATCTGCTGTTCGCCGCCGAAGGAGCTCGCCAGCGTGGCGGAAAAGAGGAGGCGCACGCCGCCGGGATAGTCGAACACCGCCTGGACGGTATCCGGAGTCTGCCGGCCGTCCTCCCACAGGACGGTGCTGCCAAATCCGGTCACGGCGAGGGGAAGCCGGTCCTGATACCAGCTCGCGCAGTCCACGGGATTGATTCCCAGCTCCCCGACCAGGCCGAGGGAGGTGGCGTTCTCGAGCCGCCAATTGAGGGCCTTCTCGCGCTCCGGATTGGGCGAGGCGCGGCGCCAGGACTGCTTCTTGTTGACCTGGGCCGAGGCCTCGGCGGTTTTGCCGCAGGCACCGGTGCGGAAGAATTTCAGCACATGGTGATGCTGCGGGTTCTCGCGGAACAGGAGCCCGACCTGGAAGATCTGCTTCGCGGGCAGGGCGCGGGCGGCCTTCGCCATCTCACGGCCGTCCTCAATGGAATGGGCCATGGGCGCCTCGACATAGACATGCTTGCCCGCCTTGAGCGCGGCCAGCGTGACGTCCTTGTGCAGGTAGGTCGGCGTGGCAATGACCACCGCCTGGACCGATGGATCCGCCAGCAGCGCCGCGGAGTCCTCGTACTTCTGCGCGTTGGGTGCCGCCTCCCCGGCCCGCTTGAGCGACGCCTTGTAGGTGTCGCAAATGGCGACCACGGGCGCGTTCGGAAGTCGCGCCAGTTGGGTGAGTATTTCACGTCCCTGCGTCCCGAGTCCGATGACCCCGAACTTCACCGGCGGACCCACGGGCTTCTCCTTGTAGTTCGGGTCGGCCTTCGGGACCGGCAGCGTTCCGTCCGCGGGCTTCTCCGGTTCGGCAGCCGTGATCGGGACGCCCCCCAGCGCCGCCATCAATGCGGCGAGGGAACCGGATTTCACAAAATCGCGACGGGGAACTTCGCCGGCGGAATCAACGGGGTGCATGGCGGTGAATGCGGACGGAAATGGAGATTACTTCAGGGCCTTGATGCGGATGTTGCGGAAGGCGACCTCACCGTGGTCGCCCTGGAGCAGGATCGGACCGGGCTGGTCCACGTTGTCGTCCAGATGGCTGCCCGTCCCCTTGTTGCAGGTGACGTTGTCCTGAATGGTCACGCCGTTCAGAATCACGGTGATCTTGTCCCCGACGATCCGGGCCTCCACCGACTGCCATTCGCCCGGCTTGCGGGACGCCATCAACGCCGCGGGAGACACGTTGTAAATCGCGCCGTTCCCGCCGAGTTCCGGCTTCTTGCCGTAGTCGTCGAAAATCTGGATCTCATGACGTCCGCGGAGGTACACCCCGGAGTTGGACCCGGGCGGGATGAGGTAATCGTACTTCAGCACGAAGTCCCGGAACTTCTCGTCGGTCAGCAAATCGATGCCGTGTCCGGTGACCTTGTCCCTGGTGTGTTCCAGGCGGTTGATGAGCATGCCGTTCTCCACCAGCCAGCTCTTCGGTCCGTCGGGACGCCGGACCTTCCATCCGGTGAACGTCTTCCCATCGAAGAGGGATTTGAATCCCTCGGACTTCTCCTGCCGGGTCAGCGTGGCGGCGGGATCCTGTGGAACCGCGCTTCCCGGTGCCTCACCGAGAGACCATTCGATACCCCCCAGGACGTGCTGTTGGAACTTGGCACTGGTCCAGACATCCTCCCGGTGTCCCAGGGAGGTGTAGAACACGCGACCCTTGCCCACCTGCTTGCACCAGGCGACCGCGTAGTCGCCGGGGAACTTGAAGTTGGGATGCGCATCCAGACCGAGCAGGCCGTGAACCTTGGAGCGGTCGAAGCTCTTGAACTGGTAGATCTCGTCAAAGACATCGTAGGTGGGGCCGAGCGAGCGGGTGGCCGGGTGCGACGGGTCCTGGTTGATGGCGGAGATGCCGACCTGCGCGTCATGGGTCAGGAACTCGCCCCCTAACATTGCAATGAACGCCGGATATCCGTGGAAGGTGTCCGAGCAGGAATGCATGCCGATGAAGGCGTGTCCGGCCTCGATCCACTTGAGGAATCCGTCGCGGTCGGGAATGGCCAGGTCCCCCGTGGTGTTGGCGAAGATCACGCCGTCCACGGCGTTGAGCTTCTCCATCGTCATCTTCTCCCGGACGTCCTGGTCGTTGGTGCCGTCGGGTCCGCCCCGGACGACATCCACAATCGTATAGGCCCCGCTGGTCTGCCCCAGCGTGGTCAGGACATTCTCCGCGGTGGGGATGGAGGAATGCCGGAAGCCCTTGGTCGCGGTGACCAGGATGAGCTTTTTGGGAGCGGCGCTGGCGGTTAGGAGGCCGGACATGAGAAGGGCTGCGGCCAGGAGTCGGGAATTCATGCAGTGACGGTGGGCTCGGAAGACGGTGGAACAGGCAAAGTCAACGACACCGGCAGACGGTCCGGCGCGGGAATGCATTCATAGGCCAGCACCCGGGGCCATCCGGCAAGCCTGGAATGACGGAAAACCTCCGTTGGGCCGCCCCCCGCTCGTAGTCCCGTCTTCAGACGGGCCGGGCGTCGGCCGAAACCAGCCGCAGAGCTTCGAGGCCGAGTTTGGATGCGCCTCCTTCAGTTCAGAAGCGCCGCCCCACGCTCAGTCCATACACCAGCGTCTGCGCATTGCGCGAAAGATCCACCGACACCTCGGGGGCGATGTTGAAGGCGCCCAACTCGAACTCGTACGCCGCCCCCAGCCGCATCACGAACTGCTCGGGTCCGTCGGTGACAAACTCCACACCCGGAGCGGCCGAAAGCTTCAGCCATTCCCACGGATGCCAGTTCAACGGCACCACCAGAATGGCGTCGCGGGGATGGGCGGACAGGATTCCCTCGGCAAGAAGTCCGGTACCCCAGTGGCGGGCGAACCGGTATTCGTATTCCATCCCCAATGCCACCCCGGTCTCGGTTTCGCCCTCCTCCTCCGACGTAAAGCGGGTCGCTCCGCCGGCGAAGATCCCGACGTGGTGATGGGGAATGGGGGCGGCTTCCTCCAGGGAGATCCGGGGTGTCGCATCCCCGGAGGTTTCGGCTGCGGCCGCCACCGAAGCCCCGAATGCCAGGGCGCCAGCCACCCACACTCCGAACGGCAGGGAAAGGGAACGCATCACGGACCTTCCCTATCAGGAAGGGGGCCTCGGAGACAATGCCGCTGCGCTCCAGACCGGCACTCAGGCGGCCGGGGGGGCTTCGACCCCGCCAAACGTGGGATCCGACAATCCGGCGAGTTCCCCCGTGCTGTCCGCCCATGCCGCCGGCGCCGCACCCATGCGCTTCATCAACGAGACATGGAGATTGGCCATGGGATGGTCCTTCTCATACCGGATGTGCCGTCCGGGCGAGAGTGTTCCGCCGCCGCGTCCGGCCAGGACCAGGGGCAGATTGTGCGGGCTGTGCTGGTTGCCGTCGCTCATGCCCGCACCGAAGAGGATCATCGAGTTGTCGAGGACGGTCCCGGATCCTTCGCGATAACCCTTTAGCCGTTCGAGGAAGTAGGCGAATTGGGCGACATGCCAGCGGTTGATCTTCTGGTAGCGCGCCTTCTTCTCGTCCTTCCGTTCGTGATGGCTGTTCTCGTGGTGCGAACCCAGCCCGGGTTCCAGGAAGGAGAAGTTCCGTCCGCTGACGGAATTTCCGAACATGAAGGTTCCGACTCGCGTGGAGTCGGTCCAAAAGGCCAGCGCCAGGATGTCCAGCATCAGGCGGACCTGCTCGGAATGGTTGTCGTGCCGCTCACTCACCCGGGCGGGATCGGAATACAGGTCCACCGCCCGGCCAAGACGACTGATCTCCGCCCGAACCTGGGGATCCTCAAAGTTCTCCGCCTGCTTCCGGCGCCGGTCGAAGGCGATCCGCCGTTCCACGGCCCGGACGCTGTCCAGGTACTCGCCCAGCTTCTGGCGGTCCGCCGAGCCCAGCTGACCCTGGAGCCGCCGCGCATCATCCGCCACGAGGTCGAGGACGCTTTGGTCCTGTCCCAATCGCCCCGACGCGCGGGCCGCCTGGGAGCGGAACAGGCGGTCGAACGCGAGCTGGGGATTGATCTCCTTGGCCAGCGGCGCCGTCGGGGTCGCCCAGGAAATGTGCGCCCCATACAGGCGGGTGAAGCCTACGTTGACGTCCACTCCCGTGGACACCGGCTCGATCCCGAGTTCCAACGAGGGCAGCGGGGTGAAGTTGCCCACGGCGCGCGCCATCATCTGGTCCGCCGACAGATTGCCCGCGCACAAATTGCTCCCCGTGGTACGGGTAATCGTGGTTCCCGTGAGCCAGGCTCCGGTCTTCACGTAATGCCCGTCCCCGGTGTTCGCCGCCCGGTGCCACAGATTGGACAGCACCAACACCTCGTCGCGGAAGGATCCCAGCGGCTCCAGCGTCGGGCTGAGGGCGAAGTCGCGTCCGATGCCCTTGGGCGTCCACGCCTCCATCAGGGCGCCATTGGCCATGTAAAGGCCCGCAAACCGGATCGGCGGAGTTGACGCCTCCCCGGCCCCCAGGGCCCGACCGACGCTCATGGCGTCCAGCCAGGGAAGCGCCAGGGAGACGCCCGCTCCCTTGAGCAGGGTCCTTCGGGAAATACGGTGCGAGTTCATGGTCTTACTGGGAAACGATGCCGCCGGAGACGCGGACCGGCAAGGCGCTGAGTGTGGGGCCGGAGGAATTCTCCCCGGTGCTGGCCGTTGTCGGAGTGGATTCGCCGCGACGCCACAGGAACGGATAACTCCGCACGATCTCCAGAATCAGCGAGTCCATGCGGTAGGAATCCGCTTCGACCTGACGGACGATGGATTTGACGGACGGGATGTCGTAATACTCCAAACCGCGTCCCAGGGCGTAGGAGAGGAGTTTCTCGGTCAGGTGCCGGACAAAGAGTTGCTTCCGCACGAGCAGCGCCTCCTTAAGTTGGGCCGGACCCGCGACGGAGTCCCCATTGCTCAGCGTTCCGGCGGCATCCACCGGACGCCCATCCACCTCGGTCCGCCAGCGTCCCACCGGATCGAAATTCTCCAGGGCGAACCCGAGCGGATCGAGCCGCGAGTGGCAGGCCGCACAATTGGGATTCTTCCGATGCGCCTCCAACCGCTGGCGGAAGGTCTGGCCCTCGGTCACCCGGTCATCCGGCGGCAGGGTCGCCACCAGGGGCGGCGGAGGCGGAGGAGGGGTTCCCAGGACCTCCTCCAGGATCCATTTGCCGCGCAGCACCGGACTCGTCCGCAACGGATAACTGGTCTGGGTCAGGACCGCCGCCATGCCGACGATGCCCCCGCGGTTGCGGTCCGGAAGGGTCACCCGGACGAGATTCGTCGCCGTGAGGTTGGTGATTCCGTAAAGGCGGGCGAGCTCGGCATTGGCAAAGGTGTAGTCCGCATCGAGGAGCGACAGGACGCTTCCGTTGTCGCGGACCAGTGACGCGAAGAACTCCACGGGCTCCGCCGCCATGGCGTCGCGCAGCGAGTCGGTGAAGATGGGAAAGCGATTCCGGTCCGGCTGCGCGGTGGTTTGGAGGGTTTTGGTTCCCAACCACTGGCTGGTGAAGCTTTCGGCCAGGGCTTGGATGCGCGGATCCCGAAGCATCCTCCGGACCTGCGCTTCATAGACGGCTGGCTCGGACAGGCTGCCGTTCTCCGCCGCCGCCAACAGCGCCTCATCGGGTGGGGCCGACCAAAGAAAATAGCTCAGCCGCGAGGCCAGTTCGAATCCGTCCAGGCGCCACGGCTTCCCCCCGGGACGCTCCCGTTCGATCCGAAACAGGAAATGAGGCGACACCAGGACGGCCTTGTAGGCGGTCAGGACCGCGTCGTGGAACCCAGTGCCCTCCCGGCGGGCGGACTGGTAGATCCCGAGCAGGCGATCCACCTCCCCGGGGTCCACGGGACGCCGGAACGCCCGCCGCGCGAACCACGCCAGATTGCGCGCCGCCGTCTCGCGGTCGCTTCGAAACCACGCGGGTTGGGAGATCCAAAGCCGGTCCGGCGGCGCCGCTACGAGAATGTCCTCCGCCGCGGCGAGGTATTTCTCCATCAGGATGGGCGGGACGAACAGCGTGTCCGCGTTGTTGTCGAACCCGCCCCCGCCCCCGCCGTCCGCGGGGAAGCGGTCCGCCGGCCGGGTCGTTACCCCCAGCAGGTCGCGCACGGTGTTGTTGTACTCGGTTCGGTTCAGTCGATGGAGGACACGCGCGCCGGGGTCGCGGGGCAGGAGTTGCGGATCCGGATTGTCCAGCAGGGCTGTGAGGGTGTCGCGCAGATGCAGCCGCTCGGCCTCGGACGGTTGCTCCTCGTCCTTGGGAGGCATGGTCCGCTCCTCCACCTGCCGCACCACATTCTCCCACAGGCGGGGATCGCGATACAGGGAGGCCGTATTGGTAAATCCGGTCAGATTGACGCCGCCCTTGGCCTTCGCGCCCCGATGGCATTCGACGCAGTGCTTCTCAACCAACGGCTGGACCGTGTGGGAAAACGAATCGATCTCCGCACGGCCTGGAAGGCACGCGGCGGACAGGATCAGGCCGGCAATGGCCCCGGGTCTGCGGAAGCGAAACACGCTGCGCATGGGACGCCCGCGCCGGGATCCGGATTCAACGTCCCGGCCCGACAGGGTCAGCGGTGGCGATTGGTGGGGGCGGTCAGGAACTGCTTCAGATCGGCAAGCCGGTCGGTGTTGATGAGGTCCACCCCGGCATCCCGCAATTCCCGCCACACAAAGGGCTGGTCCTGCACCCCCCAGAATCGGATGCGCCGGCCCTGCTGGTGGGCGCGCGTGACAAGGTTTCGCAACTTGAGACGATCCGCCTCGGGAATCTGCTCGTCCCGGAACCAGACAAAGGTGGGTCGCCAGGATTCACTGATCAGCGGGACGAGAAACGGCGAGGGTTGGGCGTCCAGGTCGGCGAGCGTCCCGTCGATGGCGCAGAGACGGGAGGGTTCGGACTTCACGATCTCCCGGGGGCGGTCGCCGGATAAAATCACGGTGATCGGTCCCTGGGTTCGATTGGTGTCGGTAAACCGGGTGTACAGCGCCGGATGCCGCGCCAGCAGCTGCTTCAGGACGGCGTACGAGCCCGCGGCATCCGCCTTGATGTCCACCAGGAGGGTGAACTCGGTCGCGCGGTCATACACGAAGCCTCCGTTGGTTCGGACGCGCTCGGCGAGGGGATCCAGGTACAGCGCCTCCAGCGTGCGCTCCGGCTGGACCTTCGATCGGTCGTGGGCGACCAGCAACCTACCGTCCACCAGATGCACATCCGCTTCCACGCTGGCGAACCCCTGATCCAGGGCGTCGAGGAGGGGGCGCGGGTGCTCGTAGTCGTTGTGGGCGTGCGCCCGGGGCAGCGGCGTGGGCGATCCCGCGAGGGCTCCGGCCTGGACGGCGAGGGTGAGCAGCAGGGCCCCGACGGTGGATCTCATGGGGAGATCTCAGCCTGAGCGGGCCCGTCCCGCAACACTCAGAAACCCGTTGACCCTGTTTCCGGGCGTTCGGTAGCGTCCCGGCCTGATGATTCCGGCAGGCAAGGTACTCGGCCGCGTCGTCCCGATCGTACGGGACTGACGCGACCTTGGGCCTGTTCTGCCGGCTCCCGGGTCGCCCGCGGTTCAACCGCGGGTTTTCGATTTCCGGGAGGGGTCACGTGAACCGTGAACCGGTCCCCGGAAGCCGGGGGACATCACGAACAAAACAACGGTACGATTCACGGAACTCGAAGCACATGCGACACACCATCTCGGTCCTCGTGGAGAACAAGTTCGGCGTGCTGACGCGCGTCGCAGGGCTGTTCTCCGGGCGCGGCTACAACATCGACTCCCTCAACGTCGCCCCCACCCACGATCCCAGCCTGTCCCGGATGTCCATCGTCACCCGCGGGGACGACGCCACCGTGGAGCAGATCGTCAAGCAGCTCGACAAGCTGATCGACGTCGTGAAGGTGATCGACTACCGGCAGGGCGATTTCATTGACCGCGAACTGGTGCTCCTCAAGGTGGGGACCGGACGCGACAATCGGGCGGAAGTGGCCCAGATGGCCGAGCTGTTTCGCGCCAAGGTCGTGGACGTCCAGCCCGAGAGCCTCACCATCGAAATCACCGGCGGCGAAGGGAAGATCGAGAAGTTCATCACCCTGATGAAGGGTTTTGGAATCCTGGACCTCACCCGCACCGGCCAGGTCGCCCTGCCCCGTTCCTGAAGAGCATTCCCGGTGATTCCATGAACGTCAGTTACAGCGGCGCGGCCCTGGAACGCTTTTGCCAGCAGCACGGCATCGCCAAGGTGGAGGCCTTCGGCTCGGTCCTCCGTGACAATTTCCGCCCGAACAGCGACGTGGACCTGCTGGCAACGTTGCGTCCTGAAAGGGATCGTGAGGTGGAACTTCTGGAATGGGCCGCCCTGACCGAAGGTTTCCAGGATCTTTTTGGAAGGCCGGTGGACCTTCTGGATCGGGACGCAGTGGAACGGAGCCGGAACCCCTACCGCAAAGCGTCGATCCTGGAGAAGACGGAGACGTTGTATGACGCGGGATGATGCCTATCCCTACGACTATGGCGACGGCGATCCCGTGCGAGTCTGGAAGACCGCTCAGGATGACATTCCCGCCCTGATCCGAGCGCTGGAGGGACATTTTGCTGCAAATGCAGGGACGCCTCCGAATCCTCCGGCATGATTTTCGGTTGCTTGCAACCTGAACCGCATTTTTACACTCTCCGGAATTCTAAACATGTCTAAAGTCTACACCGACAAGGACGCCGATCTCGGCGTGTTCAAAGGCAAAACCCTCGCCGTTCTCGGCTTCGGCTCCCAGGGCCATGCCCACGCGCTGAACCTCAAGGAGAGCGGCGCCAACGTCATCATCGGACTCTACGAAGGCTCCAAGTCCATCGCGGTCGCCCGCGAGAAGGGATTTGAAGTCGTCCCGACCGCCGAGGCCGTCCGCCGCGCCGACGTGATCTTCGTCGCCCTGCCCGACACCAAGCAGGCGGCCGCCTACGCCAAGGACATCGCGCCCAACCTCTCCAAGGGCAAGACGCTGCTCTTCAGCCACGGCTTCTCCGTCCACTTCAAGACCCTCGTCCCGCCCAAGGACGTCGATGTCATCCTCGTCGCCCCCAAGGGACCGGGCCACATCGTCCGGCGCCAGTTCGTCGAGGGCAAGGGCGTGCCCGCCCTGATCGCGGTGTACCAGAACCCGTCCAAGAAGGCCAAGAAGACGGCCCTCGCGTGGGCCAAGGGCGTCGGCGGCACCCGCGCGGGCGTGATCGAGACCACCTTCAAGGAGGAGACCGAGACCGACCTGTTCGGCGAACAGACCGTCCTCTGCGGCGGCGCGTCCGCGCTGGTGCAGGCTGGATTCGAAGTGCTGGTGGAAGCCGGCTACTCCCCCGAGATGGCCTACTTTGAGTGCCTCCACGAACTGAAGCTGATCGTGGACCTCATGAATGAGTCCGGCATCGCCGGCATGCGGTTCTCGATCTCCGAGACCGCCAAGTGGGGCGATGTGACCGTCGGACCCAAGATCATCGACAAGTCCGTGAAGAAGCGGATGAAGGCGGCCTTGAAGGACATCCAGACCGGCAAGTTCGCCAAGGACTGGGTCAAGGAGTACCAGGGCGGCTACAAGCGCTACAACGCGCTGCTCGCCGCGGGTGAGAAGCACGGCATCGAGAAGACCGGTGCGAAGCTCCGCTCGCTCATGCCCTGGATGCAGAAGAAGAACCTCAAGGGCGCGCAGGCGGCGTACTGAGGTTTTCCATTGTGTGGGAGTCCCCGACTCCCGGATCAACGGCCGCCGGATTCTTCCGGCGGCCTTTTCGTTTTAGGGGGGGCAGTCTGCTCTCCTCCCTGGAGACATCCTTCTCGTTGCAAACCCTTCCCGCTTCACCGGACCCAATCCTTGTCCAACGACTCGCGAAGCGTCATGGACTGCGGTAGCCCTCTACCGCTTTCCGTCCCGCCGGGCCGGCCGTTGAGGGAGGATACGCTTTGGCCGCGGGCGGAGCGCGATTCCAAAGCGGCAGCTCCGCGGCCGCACTCCACACCCTGGCGGTCATTCCGGCCGGCCGCCTCGGATAGGGGATAGGGTGACAGGTTCAACATCGAGATCCTGCGATCCAATCGGGTGATCCGATTTGGACTGTCCGTCGGACGGGAGGACGGGCTAGCTTCGACGGCGAAAGGCCGGTTATGTGTTGCTTCAGCCGCTCCGTTTCGCACGTGGCCCGAACGCGTATTTTCGCCCGTCCCATCGACCGCGAACGCCAGGTCCTGGTTTACCAAATGACCTTCGCGGCCAGCGAGCCTGTGGCCATGATCCTCCCGCTGCCCTTCAAGTCGGGAGCCCGTCCGGAGGAGTTCAAATTCCTGGACCTGTCGGCGTACCCGAAGTTCTTCTCCGACCTTGGCGATGGATTTCCCACGCCGGGCGTGGGTGTGGATGATCGCAGGTATGCGGGGGCGCCTCCGACCGCCCGCAAATTGGAGGTGTTTCAAGTGGGTTCCTTCGAGGCCTCCTTTGTCCCGAAGCTCGCGGACTTCAATCGCCTGGACGAGCGATTCCGCCTGGACCCGGCCGTTTGGCGCAGTCTCCCGGGATACGATGAGATGAGCTTCGCGGTGTTTCAGTTCCAACCGGGTCAACAGGAGGTGCACCCCATGGCATTCCTCTTTCCCCGGCGGGATCCGAGGCGGCTCTTCTTTCCCACCTTGCACATTCACGATGGGAACGTTCACCCCAGGGAGCAGTTTGATCACGACCTTTACGAGCAGGGGAACCCGCGTCAGGCACCCGCGACCCGGGGGTGGGAGGAATCCGAGCGCCTGGCGTTCCAGTTCATGAAAACGGAGCTCACGGGCGAAATTCTCCACGACCAGAGCCATGTGTACCGGAAGCACCTGAGTGGATTGTTAAAGAACGAGGATACGTACGTGCTTCTGCCGTAGTCGGACCTTGCGCGAAACTCCATCGAAGGAATCGGGGATTCCCCCCTCCTCCGATGGGTGCAGCGCCCTACTCGGTCTCGATCCGGAAAAAGCCCGCGGCGGAGACATCCACGGGATGTGTGAACGTGGTCCACGGCTGACCCACCACTTGGACTCCGTGTGCAATCTCCTCAAAGACAAGGTGACAGGTTCATTGTTTCCCAGTGGTGGAGCCGCGCTGCCGCGCGGCTCTCGAATCCGTCCGCGGCAGGGCCGCCGCGGACCCCAGGGCGTACCCCGGAGCCCAGGGGCGAGGCTGGCAACGCAGGACTCCATGGGCGCAGTTCCTCAGCACTGTGGTGCGTCGGAGAAGTCACCCGCGGGCGCAGCCCGCAGCCACCCTTATCAAGACATACTCATCGGATAGGGTGACAGGTTCAGTGTTTCCGGCTGCCGGGAAAGCAAAAGGGCCGGGAGACGGCGTGTGCGTCCCCCGGCCCTGGATGGTTCTGGGAAAGGATCCCTGCGACGATCAACGACCGCTCAGGGTTTGAAGGAGTAGACGGTCTGGTTCCAGACCTCGGCGCCATCGACAAAGTCGTAGCCGGAGAACAGGAAGAGTTCGTTGCCGACCTCCACGCCGCGATGCCGCTTGAGGTACGGGCCCTCGTGGCCCGGACAGGTGATTTCAATCCACTTTCCGCACTCGAACCTCCAGAGGTCGTTGCTCACGTTCTGGGCAAAGCCCGAGCCGCCACTGTCGCCGCCCGGCATGTCGCCCCCCTGGACATACAGACTGCCGCACAGGACTCCCGCGCCGGCGAGATTGCGGGGAGGATCAATGTTGAACGCCGCCGCCGGGGTCAGGTTTTCCCAGGTGTTGTCGGCCAGGCTGTAGGCCCAGGTGTCGTTCAAGGTCACGAAACTGAAGCTCTCGTCCACCGTCTCGCCGCCATAGATCAGCAATTTGCCGTTCTGCACCCGGGTCCCCGACATCGCTTCATGGCGTGACGGCGGGGAGCCGGCGGCACCGTCCGGAATCAGTTCGGACCAGGTGTTCGAGGCGAGATGATACACCCACAGATCGTTCATTGTGCCGAAGTAGGCGTTGATGCCGCCGAAGATGTAGAGATTGTTGCCCACCATCCACGCCGCGGGACGCGACCGTGCGCTCGGACCCGCATTCTGGGCGTTGATCTGGGACCAGGTATTGCGCTTGGCATCGTAGGCCCACAGATCGTCATACACGGTGAAGTCGGCATAGTAGGGACTGGAGTAGAACGCGCCGCCAAACACGAAGATGCGGTCGCTTCCGGGGTGGCTGGCCGACGCCGCATACGCCCGGGGCGGGGGCTGGGGACCGGACGGCGTCAGGCGCTTCCACTGGTCCGACTTGGTGTCAAACCGGTACAGGTCGTTGTAGCAGACGTGGGGGTCGGCGGTGATGCTGTCGAACACGCCGCTGAACAGGTAGACGTGTTTGCCAAGCGCGCCGACCGCCGGAGCGGAGCGGGCCGAGGGCACTGCGCCCTTGGCCTTGTGCGCGGTCCAGCCGTCGGCCAGGGCCGGGGCCCAAGCGGTCAGCAGGACGGCGGCCAGCGCCAGCAGAGGGTGCAATCTCGAGCGGCCGGAAGGGATCGGATGGGAGGAGGTGAAGGTGTTCATGAGGAGAAGGTGTGATGCTTGTCTTGGGTTCGATTCTGGATGGAGACGATGCGTGTCCACGGAACCTGTTACGAAACGGCGGGACAAAGTTTCGCGACGTCGGAGGATTCCCCCGCCGTCCTTAAATTCGATCCGCCCGGGTTCCGAATCCGTTGGACGAGAATTGGTGTCCCAACCCGAGTGGGTTTGGAATGGAACCCCCGTGGACTCCTGTCATGGTCCAGCGCGCAGAATGAGTGGTGACAGCGTTCCAGTCCCGATCGAGCCCGCACCGGCCGGGCAGTTTCGTACCACTCATTGGTCCCTCGTCCTGCGTGCCACGGGCACCTCGGAAACCGAGGCGCATCAGGCGTTGGAACGGCTGTGCAAGGATTACTGGCCGGCCGTGTACGCCTTCATCCTTCGACGGGGCTATTCGACCGAGGATGCCCGGGATCTCGCCCAGGGTTTTTTTGAGCGGTTGTTGGAAAAGGAATGGCTGCGAAGTGCCGACGCCTCGAGGGGCCGCTTCAGAACCTTTCTGCTCACGGCCGTCACCCGCTTTCTGTCGAACGAACGGGAGCGGGCGGACGCGTTGAAGCGCGGCGGAGGCCGGACGTTGCTGTCCCTCGATGCCACGGAAGCGGATTTGGGCTGGGTGCCGGAGCCGGCCAGCCAGCGGACCCCTGAGGATGAATTTGAGCGTCGCTGGGCCGAGACCCTGCTCAACCGGGTCCTGAGCCGCCTCCGCGAGGAATTTGATGGCGGCGGACGCGAGGGGCGCTTTGAGGAACTGAAATCCTTCCTGACCGACGACCGCGGCGAGCGGACCTATCTTGAGGTGGCGAATCGTCTGGGCATCAGTGAATCCGCCGTCAAATCCGGCATCTATCGCATCCGTCAGCGCTACGGCGAACTGGTTCGCGAGGAGATTTCGGAGACGGTCGAGTCCCCGGGGGACGTGGATGCGGAAATCCGCCATCTGGTCTCGGTGCTCGGAAACTGACTCCGGTTGCTGCGATTCGATCCGTAACTCACCTGAAGGATTCCTTCACAGAGAAGCACGAGTTGTCGGCGTTGGGGCGGGACGGGCATGAACCCTTTGATGACGGGAAGCTGTTGTAGCGCGTGCGGTCGGATCCTTCGTCAGGAGGTGGCGGCCGGCTTGTGTCCGCGCTGCCTGATGCTGCGGGCGCTCCAGACGGTACCCGAATCGCCGTCCGACCCAACGCCGTCCCATCTGAATGAGCCCCGGAGGATCGGGCCCTATGAGATTCTGGATGAGATCGCCCGGGGCGGCATGGGGATTGTCTTCCGGGCCCGGGAGCGGGGCACCGGGCGCGTGGTCGCCCTGAAGCTTCTGCGGGGCGCGGAATGGGCCACCGGGGACTTCCTGGAACGCTTCCGGACCGAGGCGCGGGCGGCGGCCGGACTGGTCCACCCGAACATCGTGCCGGTGTACGCGTTCGGAGAGGACGGCGGCAACTGGTACATCGCGATGCGTCTGATCGAAGGCGGCTCCCTGGCCGACTGGATCCGCCGTCACGTCCCGGGTGCCGCCGCCGCCCCCGGGGATCCGGCCCATGACCGGGCTCCCGGGACCGCAAAAGGCCACCGGGCGGCGGCCGGGATCATCCGGAAGGTGGCCGAGGCCACCCACCACGCCCATCAGCACGGCGTCCTCCACCGCGACCTGAAGCCGGAGAACGTGCTGCTCGATGCCGCCGGCGAACCGTTCCTCACCGACTTTGGCCTGGCGCGGCTGGCGGATTCGGAGGGCCGGCTCACCCGAACCCAGACGTCGCTGGGCACACCCGCCTACTCGGCGCCGGAAGTCGCCCGCGGCGGTTCCTCGGAAGCCACGGTCCTGAGCGACGTTTACGGACTGGGCGCCATGTTCTACGAACTCCTGACCGGCAGGCCCCCGTTTGAAGGCGCCACCCCGCTGGAGATTCTCCGGCGTGTGGCCGACACCGAGGTCCGCCGTCCTTCGGCATTTTTCCAGAAGGTGGATCGGGACCTCGAAACCATCTGCCTGAAGGCCATCTCCAGGAGACCCCAGGACCGCTACGCATCGTGCGCGGCCCTGGCCGGAGAACTCGGGCGCTGGCTGGCCGGGCAACCCATCGAGGCCCGTCCGGTGGGAACGCTGGAGCGGACCGTGAAATGGGTCCGGCGCCGGCCGGTCCTGGCCGGACTGGCCGCCCTGCTCGCCGTCTCCCTGCTGGTGATCACGGTGGGTTCGTGGCTGGTGAGTCGGAACCTGCGCGCCATCGGCGAGCAACAGCGCCGGTCCCTGGTGGCCCTGAACGTGGACACCGCGAACCGGTTGATTTCGCAGAAGGACCCCGCCGCATCCCTGCCCTACCAGATCGATTCCATCCGGCTGGACTCGGCGGATCCGGCGCGCGCCGCCATGCACCGGATCCGCCTGGGGCTGACCCTCGAGGATCTTCCCCAATTGTCCCCCCTCTGGGCGCACGCGGGGCCGGCCAATTCGGCAACCTTCAGCCGGGACGGCCGGATCGTCCTGTCCGCCAGCGACGATGGCACCGCACGCATCGGAACCATCGAGGGGGTCGGGCCGGAACGGATCCTGAAGCATCCGGAACCGGTGATTCAGGCGCTCTTCAGCCCAGACGACCGGCTTGTCCTGACCCTGTGCCGGGACCGTCGGGCCCGCTGCTGGGACGTCGGGAGCGGGACAGAGAAGTTCGCCGCCTGGCCGATCCGGCTTCACTATTACAAGCTGCCCCTGAGCCCTGCCGCCTCGTTCAGTCCCGACGGATCGCGGATCCTCAGCGGCGTCGGGAACCAGGTGGAATTGCGTGACTCCGAAACCGGAAGTCTCCTGTTCCCTCCCCACCATACGGAGGATTTGGTGGACCTCACCGGGTTCAGTCCGGACGGCCAACGGATCTTCTGCGGTCTCGCGAACGGTCTGGTCGAGGTGTTTCGCCTCTCCGAGGAGGGTCTCCAGTTGGAGGGCTCCCATCGTCATGTCGGCGGGGTGACGGCGGCGGGGTTTTCGATCTCCGGAGCGACGGTGGCCTCGGTCGGGCTCGACGCGCGCGGAATCCTGTGGGATGCCGGGACCGGGTCCACCCTCGGGGTTCCGTTCGGACACGAAACCTCCCAGCGGATCACGCAGGCTGCCTTCAGCCCGGTCGAGGAACGCTTCGCCACGTTGTCCTTTGACAACTCCGTGCGCGTCTGGGACGGGACCACCGGCCGGCTGCTGACCTGGGGAATCGGCCACCCCAACGGGGTAACGCTCGCGCGTTGGGACGCTTCCGGAAAACGGATCGTGACCGGAAGTTTCGATGGCACGGCCCAGGTCTGGGACGCGGGGACGGGAAGACTGAGTCAGCCCCTGCTCCGACACGGATGCTATGTCCTCGACGCCTGTTTCTCACCTTCCGGAAGGGAACTGGTCACGGCGGCGAATGACGGCGGCATCCGCCTCTGGACGCTGGAACACTCTCGGAAGGTCTCCCCCCCACGCCAGGGGGGGGCGGTCCAGTGGTCCTTCTTCAATCGCGAGGGAAGCCAGCTGGCAAGGGTCACGGGCGGAGGCGCGGTCTTCATTGAAGGACTGCTTCCCGATGCCTCCACCCACTCCACCCGACTGCAGCACACCCATGGCGTCCGGATGGGATGCTTTGATCCCACCGGGAAATTCATTGCGACCGCGACGGAGGATGGGGCCGTCCATCTGTGGGAAGCCGCGTCCGGACGGGAGACGGCCCAGCCCCAGACGGTGAAGGGGGAGGTCACCTTCCTGGGTTTTGATGCGGAGGGCGCCCGCCTGGTCACCACGTCCTCCATCGGCTTCAGCGCGTGGAGTCATCTCCATGTGTGGAGCACCCCCACCCTGACCCGGCTGGCCCAAATGGTTGAGGACAACGAACGGATTCAACGCGCGGAGTTCAGTCCTGATGGCCGGCAGATTCTCACCACCTCCCATGACAGTGCGATCCGCCTCCGGGATTCGGCCACGGGATTGGGGACCAGAACCTTCGTGCCGGGAAGGCACATGGTGGATGAGGCCCACTACAGTCCCGACGGACGGTGGTTCGTCACCGCCGAATACGACCCAAGCTTCGCCTCCCGACCCGCCCAACTGTGGTCGGTGGCCACCGGAAAGCCGGTGGGTGCTCCCCTGAGTCACCAGGATGGCACGGTCAGTTGCGCCTTCAGTCCTGATGGCCGCAGGGTGGCGAGCGGCAGCGAGGACGGCACCGCCCGCATCTGGAAGGTGCCTTCCGGAGAGCCGGTGACGCCCCCCCTGTTGCATGAGAACAAGGTCAGACAGGTGCTGTTCTCGGCGGACGGCACCCTTCTCGCGACCCGTACCCATAGCGGAGCGGTGCGGCTCTGGGATGCGTCCACCGGCAGTCCGTTGATGGAATCCTTCACGCTCCCGGGCGGCCCGGTGTCCATCTCGTTTCTGAAGGCGACCTCCGAGTTCCTCGCCGTCGGAAGCGATGGAGTTCTCCATCGCTGGGATTGCACGCCGGTCCGCGGGTCCTTGGAGGCGCTGGGCCAGTGGACGGATCGATTCTCCGGGACTCCTCCCGGCCGGTGGCGCACTTCCGTTTCGGGGAGGACACGGTAGTCGTTCCGGGCGGGAGAATTCAGTGACGGGTTCGGCGTCGGGGTCCGGAGGAGTCCGGGCGTCAGGCGTCGCGGTTCAGAATGGGGAATCCCGGGCAGGATGCTCCACGAGGATGCCCAGGTTCAACGGAGGAGACCGACAGGCTCCTGCCGTCATCGGACATCCCGTGCCACCCCATCGAAGGGAACGACGATCACCCGTCTCCCCCTGGTTTCCGCGATTCACTCCGTCTCGATCCGGAAGAAGCCCGTGGTGGAGGCCTCGACGGGATGCGTGTACGTGGTCCACGGCTGGCCCGATCCCTCCACTCCGTGCGTGACCTCCACAAAGGGTCCGGTCACATGGGTCGCGTGGAGGACCCGGTAGGAGCGTCCCGGAGCCCCCACCCAACGGAGCTTGACCGCAACCGCGCCGGCTTCGCGCACGACCTCCGCCAACGGTGCGGGCGGTTCCGCGCCCTGATTGCGCATGGGATCGGTTCCGGCGTCGAACTCGACCGCGTTCGACCAGCCGTCCTTGTCCGGATCCGCCCCCGGAAGGGCGCCGGCCGGACCGAAATGTTGGAATTCCCAGTAGTCCGGAAGCCGGTCCGCATCCGTGTCGGCGTCCGCAGGCAGATAAACGGCCTGCGCCAGCCGCGGACGGTTCATGACGATGTCCGTGATCGGGTTTACCGAGCCGCCTTCCGGATCGGACACGCGGATCCCGTCCAGGAACCAGCCCCCGAACCGCAGCAACACGTTGTTTCGGGTGATGGTCTCGGGCGCCACTCGACTGCTCCCCAGGGTGCCTTCGGTAAACCATAGCCATGGGGAACCGTCCTCGGATGGCACACCTTCACCCGTCTCGAACGCGAACACAGCGCCGGCCGACGGGCCGGCTCCGGACGCTGCGGGCGCCGCGACGAGCGCGCGCGTCCCGGAGAGCGCCACCGCGCGACCGAGACCGGACCACCGGCCTGCGGTTCCGGCGGTGAGGACATTCCCGGGCACCCAGGTGCCACCCACCCGGGTAAACAGGTGGGCCACGCCGGAGTAGGACTCGCTTCCCCTGCCGAAGGGAGCTCCCACCAGGAGCCGGTCGCCCCGGAGGGCCACGCTCTCCCCGAAACGGCTGAAGGGTTGACCTTCCGGGGGCGTGAGCCGTGCCTCCAATTCCCAGGAGCCCTCGGTGCGTCGATAAACGTAGACGGCTCCGCTTGGAACATCGCCCGACATGTCTCCCGGCGCCCCGACCACCGCAAGGTCCCCTTCCACATCCAGCGCCTGCCCAAACTCGGCGGATTCACCGGCAATGGCCGGGTTGAGATCCGCCTCCTGCCTCCAGGCTCCGGCCTGCCGCCGCCAGATCGTGACGCCGCCGAGGGTGGAGCCCGCGCGAATCCGCAGCGGCGCACTCGCAATGAGGAGATTCTCCCGCGCGCCCAGGGTCGCGCCGAAATAGCCCCCCGATCCCGCCGCGGCCCGGATTTGACCCTCGTCCACGAAGGTGTTTCCCACCCGCCGAAGGACACGGATCGAACCGCCAACGGGACCGTCAACGGAACTGCTGACGGGAAGTCCGAGGAACAGGGTTTGAGCGGTCATGGCCATCGCCAGCGGCGACTCGTAGGAGTAGTTCGGCACCGCAATTCGGCCGCTCGGCATCCAACGGGTGCGTCCGCCATTTGCACCCCGGGCATAGACCTGGACCTCGGCTCCCGAGTCGCCCTCCGCCAGGAATGCCGCCACGCCCTCGGCAAGAGAAACCCCACCCGCGAACTGAAAGGTGGTCGCATCGTCCGGCGCGACGGTGTCCTCCGGCACCCAGACCGCGCCGTCGAGACGGAAGAACTGGGCAATCCCCTCCCGTGCGTGACCGTCAACCGGGGCCCCGCGAATCCAGTTCGGGGCCGTGACCACCGCCACCTCTCCGTCCAGGGCGACTCCGGAGCCATAGCGCGCTCCTGCGGGAATGCGCGCCGTGGACAGGGGGACGGCAACCGGGCCCACGGTCGCCGTGATGCCCGGCAGGACCCCGAGGCTCTGAACCACGGCATGCTCCACGGCCCAGCGCCAGGTCACGGTGGAATCGTGGGCCAAAACGAAATCGACGACGTTCCCGGCGCCCGCTCCGGGCACATCCCCCAGGCCGCTCCACCCGGTGGAACGATACCGCGTGCCCCAGGCGCCCTCCACGATCTGCGGGACCGCATTGGTAACCCGCGTTCCCAGCGGAAGGAGCCGGGATCCATAGGGCATCGGCACGGGAGTGCCCACCCGGAGCGGAGCACCCGTGATCTCGAGGGTCACCCTCGGGATCGAGGCGGCCTGGAGTGGGTCGGAACCGTGACCCACCTCAAGGCCGTCCGCGTAGCCGTCCGAATCCGAGTCCGGGTTGGTGGGCACGGTGCCCAGACGAAATTCACGCCAGTTCTCGAGCCCGTCCTGATCCGTGTCCGCCAGGGCGCCCTCGTCCGTCGTCGGGATTCCGAAGCGGGCGAGCCAGGCCTGCGTCACGTCGTTGGTGACCCGGCTCGGGACAAAGTTGGCGCGGATCGTGACCGGATTTTGGACCAGCAGGTGCACCACATTGCTCCCGCTCAGTTCCGCACCGCTTGTGGAGGTCCAGTTTTGGAACGTGTAGTAGGGGGCGGGAGACGCCTCGAAGCGCGCGATGGACCCGGCGGCAAACCAGCCCTGGGTCGGGACCACGGTTCCGCCGGAATCGGGCGGCGCCGGCACCTGGACCACATCCACAAAGAATGCCCTCCGCCAGCGCCAGGTCACCCGGGTGTCCTCCTGGATCTGAAACTCCGCCACGTTCCCCCCGCCCGTCGCGGGCGCACTCCCGGTGCCGGACCAACCCGCGCACTCCAGGCGTTCGTACGGACCCAGATCGAGCGTCTCCTCGATCACGAGCTTCAGGGGGATTCCCAACGGGACAAATGTCGTCCCAAACGGATACGGGGACGGGCTGCCTGTGGCGGGCGGATCCGAACTCACGGTCAGGCGAACCAACGGAACCATGGCGGGATCCACGGGATTGCTGCCACGGGCCACCTCCAGGGCGTCCCCGTAGCCATCCCGGTCCGTGTCGGGATCATTGGGATCCGTGCCCGCGACGAATTCCCGGGCGTTGGTCAGGCCATCCCCATCGGTGTCCGCCAGGGCACCCGTATCCGAAACCGGGAGACGGTGACGGGCCAGCCACCACTTGGGCACGTTCTCCGCGACCAGGTCCGGCTTGAATCGGGGCAGGACCTCCCGGGGCCCCGACAGGGGCACGGTAATCCGATTGCCCTCGGCAACCCCCTCACCGGTCCAACCGTCAAAGGAGAAGTACTCATCCGGTTGGGCGGTGAGAACCACCGGCAGATCGGCCTCGTACCATCCTTCGGGCACGTCCGTATGTCCGCCCACCGCAGGGCCGGTCTTCAGGTAGTACTGGCGCATCCACGTCCAGGTCAGGGTGGTATCCCCGCGAACCGGAACCCTGACACGGTTGGTGTCCGAACCGCTGCCGGTGACCGCGCCCGTCAGTTCATAGCGCGTCGCCAGATGGCGCGTCCCCGGCGATGGGGACCACGGCGATTCGACCCTCACCTCCATCTCCTCACCGAGGGTGACCACGTTGTCACCGTAGGTCAGCGGCGCGGGATCACCCGCCTCCACCCCGTTGCTGGCGACCCTCAGGATGGCTCCCGCCCCCGGGCCATAGGCATACACCCGGCCGTTCACGCCCGCGACGAAGAGCTGTCCATCGGAGAAGCTGATCGCGCCGCCCACCGGCAGGGTCTCGCGGAGGCGGAATTCCCACAGGTCAAACACGTGCACCGCCGACTCGCCGGAGACCATCAGCACGTCGTCCGTCACGATCGGTTGCTGCGACAACGGCTGCGGGGTGACATACGTCCCCAGCATCTCCCCACCCGTGGTGTACGCGACCACGTTGGTCTGCTGGATGGCGTATACGACGCCATTGGCCACCGCGGGCGTGCCGGAGAACGGACCGTCCACCCGCCACTCGATCTTCTTGGTTCCGAGGTTCACGCACAACAGCGCGGCATCGGTGCAAAGAAAGGCCCTTTCCTCGTCCGCCGCGAGCGTTCGAAAGCCGCCCCCGTCGCGCAACGAGAGGTTCCAGAGGCTCGCCCCGGAGGACTTGTCGTGCTCCGTCAGGAGACCCGCGACAAACGAGAAGAGCCGGTGGTCGTAGTACGCCGGAGTCCACTGGTCCGTCTGGGAAAGTCCGCCGAAGAAGAAGCGTTGCGTCCCGGTGAGCTGGTCAAACCCGTATAGTCCGCCGTAATAGCCGCCATTCACGTAGACCCCGCCCTCGGCGATGGTGGGTGCCAGGTAGCGCTCCCATTGGGCCGAGAATGGCGACTGCCACAGGGTCGCACCGGTGCGGGCGTCCAGCTTCCAAAGCTGGGAATCCGAACCATGGTTGCCCCTTTGGACGAAAACCGCGCCATCGGCGTAGGCAGGGGGGTTGACCGAAAACGCCGACGGCATGGACACCTTCCAGACCTGCCGGCCGGAGAATGCGCCCAGTGCGGACACGAACGTCTCGTTGAAGTAGCTGTACGGGGTGGCGAAGACCCGTCCCTGGGCGACGGCGAGCGGGTTCACACGGTTTTCATTCACCACGGGCACATTCCACCGAAGCTGCAGCGGCTCCCCACCCAGAAGCCCCGGGAAGTATCCGGTGTGCGCCGGTCCGCCCCCGAACATGGGCCAGTCGCCCGCCCCGGCGAGCCCCGCCTCCGGCCCGAAGACGGCGACGATCCTCCGCGCCCGGTCCATGGGGACCGTTGCCGTGAGTCCGGTGGTCCCCTCGGGAACGTCCCCCTGCCAACGGAGGAGCCGGTACCCGGGCTGGGGCGTGGCACGAATTTCCACCGTCGATCCCACCGGCCACCAGGCCGAACCCGCATCCAACGAACCCCGTCCGCTGGCCACCGTCTTCAGGAAATGCTCCCGCGCCTGCCAGCGCCAGGTGAGCGTGGAATCCGTCGCCAGCGTCACGCTCACCTCGGTGGCACTCCCTTCCGCGGGGACACTCCCCGTGCCCGTCCAGCCCAGGGACGCATATCGCGTTCCCTCCGATTCCACGACGGGCGGGACCGAACAAACGAGGGGCGTGCCGGAGGCAAATGTGTTGGTGCCGTAAGCCAGGGGCGAGGGACTGCCCAGCGGACCGGGAGTCCCGTCCACCACCAGCCGGACGTCATCCGCCACCGAGTACGCATGCACCGCGCCGTCCGCTCCCACCACGTACAGGACATCGTGGGCGAGGCTCAGGAGTCCCCCGACCGGAATCGACTGCCGGAGCGTTCCATCGAAACGGTCCACGACCACCGTGGCCGCGTCGCCTCCGATCAACAGGACGTCGTCGGTGACGATCGGCTGTCGGGGCCAAACGGACTGTGATTCCGGGGCTTCAAACCGGGTCGAGGCGCTGCCGTTCAGCAAATCCAGCGCCTGGACCACGTTGTTGGAGACCGCGTACACGATGCCGTGCGCCATCGCGGGAAATCCTCCCGTCCACCCGGGCACCTCCCACATCGTCTGGCGCCGGGCCAGGTCCACTGCAGCCAGACCCGACCCCGTGTTGACGAGGGCCACGCCGTCATCCACCACGGGCGTTGACGTGCCCGACCCCAGCCCGAGCGACCACAGGACCGCTCCGGTGGTGGCATGGTGTTCCTTGAACTGACCTCCGGTGAAGGTGAACAGACGGCCGTCCGCCACCGCCGGGGTCCAGTGATCCACCTGGGCCAGCCCCTCGAAGAACAGTTGCTGGCCCCGATGACTGAAGCCATAGAGGCCCCCAAACATGCCCCCGTTCACGTAGATGCGTCCGTCAAAGTAGGTCGGTGCCATGTAGGACTCCCACTGCGCACTGTGGGGTGCCGCCCAGTTGGTCTGGCCGGTGCCGGCATTCAACGACCACAGCTGCGTATCCCCCGCGTTCCCCCGTTGAATGTAGAGGTTGCCCTCGGCGTAGGTGGGAGGGTTCAGGGAGAACGCGGCCCCCAGATCCCGGCGCCAAACCTGGATCCCGCTCGCTTCGGACAACGCCGTCACCTTCGAGGTCCCAAAGGCATCCGACCGCACCGCATACACCCGGCCCTCCGCCACGACGACCTGGTGGGAGGCCATTCCGGGGGCGGTGGACCATCGGCGTTGAAACCGGGTGGAGCCCACCACGCCGGGAAAATAGCCGCGATGGCCGGGACCGTTCCCAAACGTGGTCCAGTCCCCGGGAAGGTACGAATCCGATCCGGACTCCGGCACGAAGAGCGCCCGGATCCGACGCGGCTGATCCGCCGCGATCCTCAACGGATTCTCGGCGTTCTGCCCCGGGGGAACGTCGCCCACCCACCGCAGGAAGCGCCGCCCATCCCCGGGGGTTGCCTGCACCGACAACACCGCCGCGTGGGGATACCAACCCGAGGCATCGGTCACGGAGCCGCCGGCCCCGGCGGACACCTCGATCTGTTGCGCGACCGGACGCCAGTTCCAGGACACCCGGGTCGCCCCGGTCACCGCAAGGGTGAGCGGCGAGATGCCCGAGGCGGGCGCGCTGCCGGTCCCCGTGTATCCGGTGGATTCATAGCGGGTGCCGCGAAACTCGGCGGTCGGCGCGACCGACATCTCCAACCGGGTGCCGCCCACCACCCAGTTCGTCCCGTAACCGGAGGGCTTCGGGTCCCCGATCAACGCAGGGGAGCCGACCACCTCGACCCGAAAATACTCCGGGATGTCGATGCCGTGCCGGATCACCCGGACGCCCCCGTCCACCGAGACCAGGAGCAGACTGCCATCGCGCGAGAGGCGGAGGCGTCCATTCACAAACGCGGCATTTCCGGGGTGTTGGAACACGGAGCCGCACTCAATCGACCCTATCTCCTGGAAATTCGGGGTGCTGAAAATCTTTACGGTGCTGGTTCCCGCCCAGGCGAAGAACACCGCCTGCGCCGACGGGTGGTAGGCGACCCCCACCGGCTGCGGGCCGGCGTAGGTGCCCACGGTCCGAATCAGGGTCAACGTCTCGTCATAGATGAAGCAGCCTCCATAGGTCGGCACCGCGTACTGGGTCCCATCCCGGTTGACCCCCACCTCATAGTTGAACCATCCGGTGCCCGAGGTCTTCGTGATGGCCCGCGTCCCGACGTCGTACCGGTTGACCGGTCCGCTGGAGATGTTGCCCTCGGCAATTCCGATCACGCTTCGATCCCCGCTCGCGCACAGCATCGCCCCATCACTCAGCGAGCCGACGTTCAGGGTCTCCCCGGTCGCGGGATCGTAGCGGCGACAGGGGGTCCAACCCGACCCGGCGTAGAATCCCGAGGTGAGGATGGCTCCGTCCGAACCAAAGGCCACCATGTGGAGCCCCCCCTCCCCGAAGTTTTTGGGAAACGAGACCTTCCGGGACGTGCCGGCGACCAGATCCACCAGGTGAATCCACACGTCCGCACCCGACGAACTTGCATCGGCAATGGCAAGGGTGTCCCCGTCGGGCGAGAGATCCATTCCCCTCAGGTTTCCGCCAAGCGCGAGCGCAGGGAGCAGCGCCTTTGCCGCCAGGTCATAGCGAACCAACTGCGAGCCATTGGCGATGTAAACCATCTCCCGCCTGCCATCGTGGATGAAGTCCGAACGACTGGCGGCGGGAATAAACACCTCGGCGGCCTGGCCCACGGAAAGGAAGGGCACCAACGCCATCAGGATTAGGACACGGGTGAGCGATTTCACAGGGACAGGGATTGATGGTCTGAGGTTGCCGGAGAAGAGACACCGAACCGTCGGGCGCGTCGAGCCGGAACAGGACGCTTCCCCGTTTGGATGACCGTGCCCGGGATGGACGATCACGCCCCACCATTCCCTTGGCGTCCTCGGGCGACCCTCACCACGGTGAACAGGGTCCCCCCCATGGACTCGCCCCCTGACGACCCGGTGGAGATTTCCCTCACCGGCAAAGAGTCTCCTTCGCAACACCGTCCTTCGGCGGCGGAGGGGCCCCGTTCGTCCATCGCCGCCCGTTCCCTGGAGAATGGTGGGCGAGGAGGGATTCGAACCCCCGACCCACAGTGTGTAAGACTGCTGCGCTAACCACTGCGCCACTCGCCCTCTCCACGGAAAGCGAAGGGTCACTAACAGGTTCTTCGGATGCGGGCAAGCGATGCCCGCCCGCCGCAATCCCCCGAATTCTCCCCTGCACAGGCCCGGCATCCCGCAGGCGGGAATTGAAGTCCCCTGGAAGCCGTGGCTCCCTTCCTCCGGATGATTCCCCGGGGACGACGTTTCATGCCCTGGGTGCTGGCACTCCTGGTGCCGGCACCCGGAAACGCCTCTGCCGACAGCACCCCGGGTGCGCCGTCCCTGATCGCGTCGTTTGTCAGCGCCCACTGCGCCGAATGCCATGACGCCGACATCCGCAAGGGGGGTCTCGACCTCACTTCCCTCACCTTCAACCCCCAGTCCCCCACCAACGTTGCCCGCTGGGTGACCGTGCTGGACCGGGTGTCCGCGGGCGAAATGCCACCCGCAAAAAAGGAGCGGCCGCCCTCGGCGGACCTCGATGCCTTCAACCGCACCCTCGCTTCCGCCCTTCACGAGGCCGACCTCGCTCTCATCGCGCGCGAGGGCCGGAGTACGCGCCGCCGGTTGAATCGCTACGAGTATGAGAACGCCGTCCGGGACCTCCTGCAGGCGCCGTGGCTTCAGATTCGGGACTCGCTGCCGGAGGACGGCGTCGCCCACCGCTTCAACAAGGTGGGGACCGCGCTCGACGTGTCCCATGTCCAGGTCGCGCGCTATCTCGCCGCCGCGGAAAGCGCGCTGCGCCAGGTGGTGGCCGGACAGACCAACCCACCGTCTCCCGCTCCCCGAAGGTTCCACGCCCGCGAACAGGAGTCCTATACGGGGCCGATGAAGTTCTCGGTGTTCAACATGGCGCCGGAACGCGCCACGTTTCCCGTCCTCGGATCTGAGGGACAGCCCGGGGTGCGCTCCGGCGAACTGCCGATCACGGTGGGCAGCACCCATCCGGCGGTCCGCGAACTAGAGGGCATGGGCGTCGCCGCGGGAAGCTACGAACCCCTGGAACCGAAGTTCAACCGCTTCCGGGCACCGGCGTCCGGACGCTACCGCCTCCGCTTTGCCGGGAATACGGTGTGGGTGGGACCGGGACCCACCAACCGCTGGTACATCCCGGACCTCGACCACGTCGAGCGCGGCCACCGGTCCGAGCCGGTCACGGTCTATTCCGAAATGCCCCCGCATCAGTTGCGGCGGCTCGGGGCCTTCGACCTGACGCCCGACTTCGAGGTCCACGAACTCGAGGCGTGGCTGCTCGCCGGGGAGACCGTGCGGGTCGACCCCGCGCGCCTGTTCCGATCCCGGCCCGGGGCGGGGCGGTTCCACAATCCGCTGGCGGAGACCAACGGACAACCCGGCGCGGTGTTCCGATGGCTGGAGGTGTCCGGTCCCCTCCACGAGTCGTGGCCGCCGCCCGGACACCGCCTGCTCTTTGGCGACCTTCCACTCGGACCCTCGGCCCGCGGTTCCGGCCTCGAGGTGGTTTCCTCCCAGCCCGGGGTCGACGCTCCGCGGCTTCTCAAGAACTTCCTCGCGGCGGCATACCGTCGTCCGGACATCTCCGACGAGGTCCCGCGATTCCTTCCGGTCATTGAGAGGGCATTGGCGTCCGGCTCCAGTTTCCAGGACGCCATGATCGCCGGGTACACCGCCGTCCTGTGTTCTCCCGGCTTTGTCAGCATTGAGGAAACGCCCGGAACCCTGTCGGATCTCGCCCTTGCCACGCGCCTTTCGCTCTTCCTGTGGAATTCGACCCCGGACGCCGCGCTTCGGGAGGCCGCAGCTTCGGGACGTCTTCGGACCGACGCCGGGCTTCGCGAGGAGGCCGAACGCCTCCTGCGCGACCCTCGGTCCCGACGGTTTGTGGAGGCCTTCCTGGACTACTGGCTGGACCTCCGTCGCATCGACGGCACCGCTCCCGACGCCACGCTCTACTCCGACTACTATCTGGACGATCTCCTGACGGAATCCGCCCTGGAGGAGACGCGCTCCTTCTTCAGCGAATTGATCCACGACAATCTGCCGTCCCGGTGCCTGGTGGCCTCCGACTTCGTGATGGTGAACGAACGCCTCGCGCAGCACTACAATCTGCCCCCGTTCGAGGGCGTCGGCATCCGCAGGGTCTCCCTGCCCCCGGCCAGTCCGCGGGGCGGGCTGATGACGCAGGCCAGCGTGCTGAAGGTCACCGCCAACGGCACCACCACGTCCCCGGTCCTCCGTGGCGCGTGGATCCTCGACCGAATTCTTGGCCAGCCGGTGCCGCCGCCACCACCCAATGTTCCCGCGGTGGATCCCGACATCCGCGGCGCGGTGACCATCCGCCAGCAACTGGAGAAGCATCGCAACCAGGCCTCCTGCGCCGCGTGCCACGCGCGGCTCGATCCCCCCGGTTTCGCCCTGGAGAGCTTTGATGTCATGGGCGGCTGGCGGGACCGGTATCGCGCCCAGGGCGGGGGAACGCCGGAGCCGGGGATCGGCAAGGGAGGACAGAAGTTCGAATTTCACTACGGCCTGCCCGTGGACTGCGCAGGGGAGCTTCCGGATGGCCGCGGTTTCCGGGATATTGCCGAACTCAAGACCCTCCTGCTCGCGGACCAGCGGCCCATTGCCCGCAATCTCCTGCGCCAATTCACCGTCTACGCCACGGGCGCACCCGTGCGGTTCAGCGATCGTGCAGAGATCGAGGCGATCCTCGACCGCACCCGCCCGACGGACTACGGTGTGCGGAGCCTGATCCTGGAGCTGGTGCAAAGCCGTCTGTTCCGCCAGAAATAATCGACACCGATCCCAACGCGCCTCGTCCGCACCCGCCATGAACGCCCCCCGGATCACCACCCGCTGCGCCCTCTCCCGGCGCCGGTTCCTCCGCGGAACCGGCATCGCCCTCGCGCTGCCGTGGTTGGAATCGATGACGCCCGCATTCGCAGCGGACACCGCCGCCACGGCCCCCGCCACTCCCCCGAGGCGTGTTTTCGCCATCTGCAACAATCTCGGCCTGCTGCCCGAGGAGTTCTTTCCGCGCCAGGCCGGACGGGACTACGAACCGTCCCCCTACCTCCGGCTCCTGCAGGAGTACCGGAACGACTTCACTGTGTTCAGTGGCGTCTCCCATCCGGACGTGGACGGCGGGCATCCGGCGGACAACTGCTTCCTCACCGCCGCGCCGCACCCGGGCAGCGGCGGCTTCCGCAACACCATCTCGCTCGACCAGTATCTCGCGGAGCGCATCGGACACCTCACCCGCTTTCCCTCGCTGAACCTCGGCGTCAACGTTCAGCAGGGGCAGCGCAGCCTGTCGTGGACCGGTTCCGGAGTCCTGATTCCCTGCGACGAAAAGGCCTCGGAGGTTTTCCGAAAACTGTTCCTCCAGGGTTCCCCCGAGGAAACCGCCGCGCAGATCCGGCGGCTGGAGACCGGACGCAGCATCCTCGACGCCGTCGCCGGACAGGCCCGGGATCTCCGCAGCACGCTGGGTTCCCAGGATGGCGCCCGGATGGACCAGTACTTCACCAGCGTCCGCGAACTGGAACAGCGACTCCAGATGTCGCGCGAATGGGAGGATCGCCCCAAGCCGCAGGTCCGTGCGCCCGTGCCCCTCGATCCGGCCAGTCCCAAGGCCTACATGGAGAAGGTGCGCCTGATGTACGATCTCGCCCGGCTCGCCTTCGAGACTGATTCCACCCGCGCCATCGCCCTGCTGCTCGACGGAGTCAATTCCCCCGCCATCGACGTTGAGGGCGTCCAGATCACCGACGGCTACCACAACCTGTCCCACCACGGCCGCTCCGAGGCGAAGATCTCCCAGCTCAAGGCCATCGATGAATGGCACATGAAGCTGCTGGCGGACCTGTTCCGTGGCTTGAAAGGCGTCCGGGATGGCGACGCCACGCTGCTGGACCGGACCCTGGTGCTCTACGGCTCGAACCTGGGGAACGCCAACACCCATGTGACGACCAACCTTCCAACCCTGCTCGCCGGCGGCGGATTCCGGCACGGGCAGCACCTCGCGTTCGATACCGAACGCAATTATCCGCTGCCGAATCTCTTCGTCTCCATGCTCCAGCGCATGGGGGTGGAGACCGACCGCTTTGCGTCGTCCACCGGCACGATGCGCGGACTGGAAATGACCTGACCCCGCACCATGCAAACGCTGAAGACCGCCTTTCTCGCGCTCGCCCTCGCGTCCACCCTGTCATTCCCCGGCGCACACGCTGCGGAACCCGACGGGCGGACCACCCATGCCATCCCGGTGATTCCCTGGACCGGCACCAACCGGGTGGTGAAGGCCGACGACGTCTGGAAAAAGGAACTGACCCCCGAGCAGTTCAAGGTCCTGCGTCAACACGGCACCGAGCGCGCCTTCACCGGAGCCCTCTGGAACAATCATGAGGTTGGAGTTTACCGGTGTGCCGGATGCGGACTCGACCTCTTCACCTCGGAGACGAAGTTTGAGTCGGGAACCGGCTGGCCGAGCTTCTGGGCGCCGGTGGCCCCCGCCAACATCGGCACCTCCGACGACACCAAGTTCTTCATGAAGCGCACGGAGGTGCATTGCGCCCGGTGCGAAGGCCACCTGGGTCATGTGTTCGACGATGGTCCGAAGCCGACCGGACTCCGCTACTGCATGAACTCCGCCGCGCTCACCTTTGTGCCGCTGAAATCGCTGAAGCCGGCTCCTGCGCCCCAGGAGTCCTCCCGCTGAGGCGGGCCACCCCCTCCGGATGTTCCCCCACCTCTCGGCCATCAACTGGGGACTCGTCTACGCGGGCACGGAGTGGGTGATCCGCGTCATCATGCTGGTGTACGTTCCCCAGCGGCGCACGCCCGCCGCCGCGCGCACCTGGCTGCTGCTGATCTTTCTTTTCCCGTGGGGCGGGCTCGTCCTTTACCTCATCCTCGGTCGTCTCCACCTGCCCAAGCGCCGACGCGAGCAACTGGAGGAGTTGTCCCGCCGCGTGCGGGACGCCGCGAGCGCCTTGCCGCCCGCGGTGCGGACCTCCGTTCGCGAACTCCCCCGGGAAGTGGCGGACGCTGCGCGGCTGGCGGAGAATCTGACGGCGTTCCCCATGCTCGCGGGAAACGGGGTCGAGCTGCTGGACGGATATGAGGACTCCCTCCTTCGCCTCGCCACCGACATCGATGAGGCGCGGGAACGCGTTCACCTGTTGTACTACATCTACGGGGACGACGACGTCGCCGCCGGGGTGACCCGCTCGCTGGAGAAGGCGGCCGCCCGCGGAGTCTCCTGCCGATTGCTGCTGGATGGCGTGGGTTCCAAGGCGGCCCTGCGTTCCCTGGCGCCCCGTCTCCGGCGCCTCGGAATTGAAGTCACCGAACTCCTCCCGGTGCGCTTCTTTCACCACCGGGGGGCCCGCGCCGACATCCGCAACCATCGCAAGATCGCCGTCATTGACGGATGCGTGGGCTACGTCGGTTCCCAGAACATCGTCGCGCCCCATTTTGTCCCCGGCCATCCGAACGAGGAATTGGTGGCCCGGGTCACCGGCCCGATTGTCACCGCGCTTGAGGCGGCCTTTGTTTCGGACCGCTGGCAGGAACTGGGAGAGGACGTCTCCCTCGCACCGTCCCTGGACTCGATGCAGCGGACGGGCGACGCCTACGTCCAGCTCGTGCCCAGTTCCCCCGGATACCGCCAGCAGACGTTCGCCACGCTGCTCGTCTCGCTGATCCACCAGGCGCGCAGCCGGGTCCACGTGACCACGCCCTATTTCGTTCCGGACGAACCCTTCCTGTCGGCGATCCGGACCGCCGTTCAGCGGGGCGTGGATGTACGGCTCGTGCTCTCCCTGCACTCCAACCAGATGTTCACGATCTTCGCCCAGCGCTCGTTCTATGACGAACTGCTGGACGCCGGGGTTCGGGTCTTCCTCTATCGTCCGAGGTTTCTGCACGCCAAAAGCGTCCTGATCGACGACGAGATCGCGATCATCGGCTCCAGCAACATCGACATCCGGTCCTTTGCACTCAACGCCGAGGCGAGCCTGCTGATTCATGACGCCGCGGTGGCGGCGCGCCTGGACGCCATCAACCAGCGGCATTTTGAGAACAGCGACGAACTGGACGCCACCGAGTGGGCGCGCCGTCCGTTCATCGCCCGCGCCGCCCAGAACATCGCGCGACTCGCGGATTCGCTGCTGTGAGATCCGGAGGAGAATTCCCACCCCCATTCCCGGGACCGATTCAAGTTCCATCACAGCTCAGAATTTCCAGGCATCCGGATGCGGCTCATGATCGAGATTCCAACGGCGCGTCACCCATTCGTTGGTCGAGAACAGCCGGTTGGTCCTCAGCGATTCCGCATGACCGTCGCAAAAGACGATGTTGAACAGACCGCGGTGACGCCGTCCTTCGGAGGCCTGTTGCTTCTCCCGGTTCGCTCCCGTGGTGTTGACCTGATACTCACGAAAATTCAGATGGGACCGGCTGTACACCTGCCCCTCCGGGATTGACGCATCACCATACAGGATCAGATCGGCGGCAGCCACGACGTCGGATTCCCGAACCGGCTTGGGTGGGGAAGTACCGTAACTGGTCCAGATTCTTCCGACGCCAAGACTCTTGTCGCCAAACCCGGACCCATCGACGTTCATGTCGTAACTCCCCTTGGAAAGACGCCAAGATCCGCGAATCAGCTGGTACACGAGGTTCGACGTCGGATACCCGGGACACCGGTAAAGCGGGTCCATCCAGGACTGCGTCGCAAACGGCTGCAGACGTTCCGACCAGAACCGGGCGGGGACGTCCACGGTACGCTGATCAAAAAACAGCGGATACTCCCCCGTGTCACCCAGGTAGAGACGATTCGCCAGATGGATCTGACGCAGATTGCCTAGGCACTTGGCGGAATGGGCCATGCCCCTCGCACGCGACAGGGCGGGCAGCAGCAAGCTCGCCAATATGGCAATGATCGCGATCGCGACGAGAAGTTCGATCAGGGTGAAACCGCATCGGCCGGGAGGCACGTCGGATTCAGTGCCGAATTCAATCGCCGGCGCCGGACTCCCGGCACACGCGGGATCACCGCCCGATTCCCCCGCGACCCGGGCCTCCAACCATGACGGCGCGGCACACGCGACTTTCATGATTTCTGTTTGGTAATCTACATACAGTGAGAGATCAAGGATTGGTTGGCAGGCCGATCTCGCATCCGATGGACGGGAAGAAAAGGGGACAGGCTCCGGGTTCGAACCGGGATTCCGGTTCCCTGATTTATCCGTTGATTGGATGCGACCCGATGGCCTCAGGATCGGCCCGTGATCGTGGCGGACGTGACAGGCTCCATTAAGCGCTTTCGACGGACGCCGTGGCGGTTTCAGGCCACGTTTTCCACGCCGCTCCGAAAACTTGGCGACTTTTCGTCGACGATCCTTTCCTCCCTCGGGGACGTCCGTGAGGGGATCCTGGTGATTGATTCGGTGGTGTTTGAACCCCGGCACCTGATTGATCTGCTGCAACGGAATGGACTCGCCGGGGAGGTGGCCCGGGACCGTTCCATCACCGCGGTGGGTCCGAGGGAGCTCGGGGAGTTGCTGGAGGCCGCGCTGGGGGACTGGGTGGACTTCGCGTTGGTTCCGAGTCCGAAGCCCTTCGTCCTCTACGCGGACCACGATGAGTTCACGACCTTCTTCGCAAACACCAAATCCAACCTGAACGGAGTGGTCCAGCCGCTCGCGGCGCGTGGCTTCCGGGAGGTCGTGGGATTTGCGCGGGAGTTCTGATCGCGTCGGTCTGCGTCAGTCCAGCGTCAGGGATTGAGACCCAAACGACACTTCTCCCGAGTGGTCCACCGGTTCCGGGATCAGGGTCTCCGGTCCTTCGGCCTCGAAATCGAAGTGTCGAGGACGGACAGGGTGACAGGTTCAATGTCCGGGAGGGCTCGCATGTTGCGGGCCCCATTTTGACCGGTGGTGGAGCCGCGCTGCCGCGCGGTTCTGGAATCCGTCCGCGGCAGGGCCGCCGCGGACGCAGGGCGTACCCCGGGGCGCAGGGGCGAATTTCGCGACGGAAGACTCCACGGGCGCGGGTCCTCCGCACTGCGGTGCGTCGGAGAGGTCACCCGCGGGCGCAGCCCGCATCCACCTTTCCCAAGCCACCCTTCCCAAGCCACCCCAGAGGTGGAGCCGCGCTGCCGCGCGGTTCTGGAATCCGTCCGCGGCAATGCCGCCGCGGTCCCCAGGGCGTACCCTGGCGCCCAGGGGCGAATTTCGCGACGGAGGACTCCACGGGCGCAGGTCCTCCGCACTGCGGTGCGTCGGAGAGGTCACCCGCGGGTGCAGCCCGCAGCCACCCTTCCCAAGCCACCCCAGTGGTGGAGCCGCGCTGCCGCGCGGTTCTGGAGTCCGTCCGCGGCTGGGCCGCCGCGGGCGCAGGGCGTCTCCGTTGGAAACCCAGGCTGGGAAATCCGTTGACGGGTCCGCGGTTCCGCCCGCCCACTGTAGCCGTTCCGATGCTGTTGCATTCCGATCTTACGAAACCATGTCGCTGACCGATCTGACCCGGCCGCGACTGGCCACCTTGTTCAACCTCGGCGGACGGGTCGTCGGACCCGCCGTCAACCGCTTCATCACCCTCAATCCCGATGAACTGATGGAGGCCGCGTGCCGCCGCACGGGCCTTTCGGATTTCGGGGAGGGCGATTTCCAACCCGCGCTCCGCGCCCTGCTCGGCTCCTGCGAGCAGGAGGCCGATCTGAATCTCGTCGGACGGCTCGCCGCCCGAAGCGACGCCGCCCGCATCCTGCGCAACCGGCTTCGGATCCAGGCCGACCGCCAGCGGAATCCGGAGATCGCGCGGGAAGTGATCCGGCGTCCGCTCGCCGTCGTCGGACTTCCCCGATCCGGCACGACCCTGCTTCACCGCCTGCTGTCGCAGGATCCTTCCAACCGCGTCCCGCTCACCTGGGAATCGATGCTGCCCTCGCCGCCGCCGGAACGGGCGACCTACCACAGCGACCGCCGCATCGAGTTTGCCGAACGCCAGGTCGGATGGTTTCTCCGCATGGCGCCCGGATTCCAACGCATCCACCCCGTCGGCGCCCGCCTCGCCGAGGAGTGCGTGATGCTGATGAGCCACACGTTCGCGAGCTACCAGTTCGACACGATGTACCGCATCCCGGCGTACCAGGCGTGGCTGGACCGACAGGATCTCCGCGGACCGTACCGAATGCACCGCCAGTTGCTGCAGCACCTGCAATGGCGCTGTTCGGGCGAACGCTGGGTCCTCAAGGCGCCCAACCATCTCTTCGCCCTGCCCGCGCTGGCGGAGACGTATCCGGACGTCGGACTCATCTGGACCCATCGCTCGCCCGCGGACGTGATTCCGTCCCTCTCGAGCCTCTACACCGAATTGCGCCGCGTCTTCAGCGACTCGGTGAATCCGAAGGCCACTGGACCCGAAGTGACGCGGGTTTGGGCCGACGGGCTTGCACGGGGATTGGCGGCGCTCGACCAGGGCGTCGTGCCCGCCGGCCGCGTGTTCCATGTTCACTACACCCAGCTCGCCGCCGATCCCGTCGGCACGGTGCGCCGCCTGTACGAGCACTTCGGATTGCCGTTCACCGCGGAATTTGTATCCCGGCTGCGAACCTTCCTGAAGGAATTCCCCCGCGGACGCTTCGGCCGACACGAATACTCGCTCGAGGAGTTCGGATTGAACGAAGGTGAGGAACAGCGGCGATACCAGGGTTACTGCGAGCGGTTTGGGATTCCCTGGCGCGCCGGGCGGAACTGAGGCCCGCCCGTTCCCGGATCAGGGTCCGGACTTCGCCGCCGGCGCGGACGACGGCTGGAGGGGCGTGAACCACGCGCGGAGGTGGAACGGGACGTAGTCGATGAACGTCTGGCTGCCATCCACCGACATCCAGCTCGCGCTGGTCTTGATGGAGAGCGCGTAGGTATCATTGGGGTGGCGAAGAACCGAATACACCTTCGGCTCGGCCGCTGGATTCCCAAATTGCTCCTCCAGCCAGCGTTTCCCCCAGTGAATGAGCAGGTCCGTGCGCGCCTCTCCGAGACTTTGACGAAGGGCTTGCTCCGCCTCGGTGCGCAACCGGGCTCCGTCGTCCGTCTGCCCTGGAACCACCACGGTCAATTTGTCCCCAGGTCTGTCCGCAATCCCGGGGAGGTGCTCGGTGGACAGCATCACGCCCTCCGACTCCCGTTCGCGCGCCGCGGCCAGGAGCCGGGACAATGCGACCGTCAGCGCTTTCTCCCGATCCGGATCCACGGCGAGGACCGACTCCAGGCCGGAGGCCAGGGCTCCCCCGTCGGTGAACGGTTCGATGGGAAACGAGGGAAGTACCGACTTCGGGATCCAGACGTAGGGCGATGCGGGGTTCCAATCCGGCAGATGTTCGGGTGGCGCGGCCCAGCGGGCCTCTGGATCGGGCTCCCGCTCGTCCCGGACCGGGTCCGTACTGCGCCCCGACGTGGCCGCTGCCGTGCGACGCAGTTCGTCGAGCTCGGAGCGAAGCGTTCCAAACTTTGCCCGGTCCGAAGCCGCGAGATCCTGGAGATGCGCCGCAAGCGCCTCCTGCTGGAGGACCGCGGCGCGACGTGCCTGCAGCCGGCTCCGGATCGTCCACCACAGGGCTCCGCCCAAGGCGAGCAGGAGACCGATCAGGAGCAGGCGATTCCGAAGCGGGTTCACGGCGGTTCAGGGATTGCGAATGGCGGCGGCCCGGGATGCCGCGGCCGCGGCCTGGGCGCCGGCGATCCAGTCCTGGAGGTGCGGCTGGAGGTAACCCGGGATTTCATCGATTCCGATCGTGGACGTGAATCGGGAGCCCGTGGATGTGGTCGCACCCCAGCGCAGCCAGATGATCCGGCCATCGGCTTCTCCGGACGTGTTGTAAACCTGGATCCGGTGATCGCCCTGAAGGAATGCCCAACCGCTGTTCACTCCGCCCTCACCCTCGTTCTCCATGGGAATCCAGGAACCCAGCGCCTGCTGGAAGATCTCAGACCGATCAGTACCCAGCGCTTGGCGAACTTCGGCGAGCATGTCTTTTCTAAGCTTCGAAATAACCTCCGCGTCTCCCGACACCTCAAAAACCCGGACATCCTCCGGCGCTCTTCCGTCCAGGTCCGCAGAGCTCGGAGCCACCGGCTTCATCCCGGCGGCCTCGGCAGCACGCACACCTTCGAGCATCCGGTCCATGGATGCCTGCACGGTGGCCGCCTCCGTGTCGTTCATCTGAAGGGCGACCCGAATCTGCTCGGTCAATTCGCCGCGCCGGCTCGTGACCGCCGGGATGGAGATTCGCTTGAGAAGATCCTTGGGAACGCGGACGACCGGCGACTGGTCGTCCCAACGATAGACGTCGGCGGCTGCGCTTCGCGCAACCGAGGGACGCGCCCCGGGTCCCGTCCGGGATTCGGCGGACTGGGCACGGGCGTCGTCGAGTTCCGACCGGAGGCGTCCGATCCGCCCCGAGAGATCCTCGCGCTCCTGGGCAGACGCAGACGCCGCAGCGAACGCCAGCGACTCCCGAACGCGCAGTTCGCGGTGTTGATTCCATTGCCACGCGAGCGGTGCCGCCACGACCAGGGCGCAGAGGCCGGCCGTTTGGAGCGAGGAGAGTTTCATGAGAGAGACGGTGAGAAGGGAGGCAAGGCCGGTCCCGGCAGTGCCCGCGGCAAGACCCGCCTGGGACGCCGCGGCCGCCAGTCCCACCGGTGCCGCCACCGTCGACGACTGGGCCAGCACTGCGGCGCCCGCGCCCGCGGGAACGGCGAATCCCTGGGAGCGGAAGAACCCCGCCAACCGGATCAGGGCGCGATCAACGCGCTTACGGGCGGCATCCTCCTCGATGCCCAAGGCGCGACCCACGTCGCGAAGGCTGCGCTCCTCGAGATACCGGAGGATCAAGGCGAGGCGGTCGGGCTCCCGGAGTTGGAGGAGTCCTTCGTCGAGGACGGGGGACAGGTCTTCGGCGGGGCTCGTGCCGGCCGACTGGATCTGGGCGAGTGCAGCGGCGGTATCCTCACGACGCTGCCGGCGAAGTTCGGAGCGCAACCGGGACTTGGCCTCCAAAATGGCGGTGCGATGCAGCCAGCCCGCGAGCGTTTCGTGACCGGCGAGCCGGGGGGCCTTTTGCGCCAGCGCGACGAACACATTCTGGGTAATCTCCTCGGCGATTCCCGGATCCCCCGTCTGCCGCAGCGCCGCGCCGAACACGAGATTCACGTGCCGGGACACCAGTGCGCGGAACGCCGCCTCGGAGCCCTCCCGGGCGTAACACCCCACCAACTCGCGGTCTGCCGACAAATCAGGATCCATGTTCACCCCACCTACTGCCGCACGCAGAGGCAACCGGACAGCTCCCCGGAAAATTCATTCGCGTCCGGTGCGTGGGGTCCCCGCCCGAAGTGCGGCGACAAATTCCTCCGGTACATCCGGAGAAACCACGACGGTGCGATCCGAAAATTTCAGCACCACGGACCGCGCCGGGTCCGTGACGAAGGCGCGGTAGCGTCCCAACCGCCGGCTCCAGAACCATCCGGTGAAGGAAAACAACCCGCCATTGCCTGCAATCCTCAACGAACCCGACATCGCGGCGGGGTCCGCCTCGGCCGACAGCAACCGGTCCAGTCCCAGGTGTGTGACCCAGCCGGGACGGAGAACTCGGAGCGTACCCTTCTGGACACGGTATCCGCGAACCGCGAAGGGCAGCGCGCCGAGAAGGATCAGGAGCGGAACCGCGGTCAGGAGGAGGCGGGAAAATCCCGGGACGGACGCGGGGAGGGAGGCCCATCCGAGGATGGGGATTCCGATAAGGATGGCGGATGCCAGCGCCGTGACAATCACCAGCATGCGACTGGCCGGGGCGCGGAATTCGCTTCGAGGCTGCGGCATCGCCGGGCCGGAGGCGGACGAATCTGGAGCCATCGGCGCATCTTCGTCCGGAGGGTGCTCGAAGACAATCCCGGACGAATCCGATTCAGGCTGAAGGCTGGACTACGAACGGGTGGAGTGTTGGTAGTGCAGGCTTCAGCCTGTCGGGTTGGGTGCGGAATGACGCAGGGGGTGGGGAAGCAGCCTGAAGGCTGGACTACGAACGAACCGTTCGTAGCGCAGCCTCCAAGCTGTCCCGACGCTCGTAGTGCAGCCTTCAGGCTGTTCTGACGCTTGTAGTGCAGCCTTTAGGCTGTCCCCCCGTTTGTAGTGCAGCCTTCAGGCTGTCTTTCCCCCCCCAGGAAATCAAAAAGGCGACCCGGTCACCCGGGCCGCCTTGAAGACGTAAATCGTGGCTTCGCTTAGTAGCGTCCGCCACCGCCGCCGCCGCCGCCGCGCCGGGGACCGCGGTCGCCGCCGCCGCCGCCCCATCCGCCACGGCCGCCGCCGCCGCCGCCACCGTATCCGCCGCCGCCGCCGCCGAAGCTGCCGCGGGGACGCTCTTCCTTCGGACGAGCCTCATTGACGGTCAGTTCGCGGCCATCCAGCCGGGTGCCGTGCATGGCGCCGATCGCCGCCTGGGCGGCTTCGGGGGTGCCCATGGTGACGAACGCGAAGCCGCGGGAGCGGCCGGTCGCGCGATCGACCATCAGGTTGACCTCGGACACCGGGCCGTGGGCGGCAAAGGCGTCCTGCAGGTCGTTCTCCGTCGTGTTGAACGACAGGTTTCCAACGTACAGTTTGGTATTCATTTGAACGTGCTGTATGGCGACTGAACTTTGTCCGGCTGTTCCCGACTATCGGGTTTCAAATCGTCACTGAACCACGTTCAACTGAAGATTCACCACGCCTGGATACTTGCAGCATTCCATCAGACGGCGGGAAACTGACGGGTTGGCGCCACGCTGCAAGCCAAGAATTTGGGGAAGTTACGGAGCCGCAAGGACGAAGGCGGGATCCTCGACCGGCACTCCAAAAGTCCCAACGACGGCTTCACCGGGATCCTCCCGGCGACCCCGATTTCCAGGCGGGGCCATCCGAGTAGGCGAACTCCGCTCGGCTTTCGGACCGGATCTCGGTGCTGAACCCCGGAAGCTCCGGCGCCCGGTACCGTCCCGAAGAAACACGGCAGGGATCGACGAAATGCTCGTGCAAGTGATCCACAAACTCGCACACCCGCCCCTCCCAGGACCCGCCGACAGCTACGAAATCCGCCATGGCGAGATGCTGGACGAACTCGCACAGCCCCACACCCCCGGCGTGTGGGCAAACGGGGACACCGAAGTGGGCGGCCAGCAACAGGATCGCCAGATTCTCGTTCACGCCGCCCACCCGACAGGAGTCGATTTGGCAATACGAGATCGCCCGGGCCTGAAGGAGTTGCTTAAAGAGCACCCGGTTCATGCCGTGTTCCCCGGTGGCCACCCCAATGCCGAGGGGTTCAACGGCCCGGGCAATGGCGGCGTGGCCGAGGACGTCGTCCGGGGAGGTGGGCTCCTCAATCCACAGCGGCTTGAAGCGGGCAAGTTCCCGAACCCAACCGATGGCCTGGGGTACGTCCCAGACCTGATTGGCATCCACCATGAGGTGTCGATCCCAGCCAATTTCCTCCCGAATGATGGCCAGGCGCCGCAGGTCGTCGGCGAGGTCGCGTCCGACCTTGACCTTGATGTGGGTCCATCCCTCGGCGATCGCCTCACGGCACAGGCGGCGGATCTTGTCGTCCGGATACCCCAACCATCCCGCACTGGTGGTGTAGGCTGGATGGCCCTCCTTGAGAAGGCGGTCGATCCGTTCCGCCTTGCCCGGAGCATTGCGTTCGAGGAGTTCGCGGGCGGACTCCGGGGTAATCGCGTCTGTCAGGTACCGGAAATCGACACAGCGGACAAATTCCTCCGGGGTGAAGTCGGATAGCAGTCGCCACAGCGGCTTGCCCGCAACTTTGGCGTACAGGTCCCAGAGCGCGTTGACGATGGCGGCCAGTCCGAGGTGGATGGCCCCCTTGTCGGGTCCGATCCAGCGCAACTGGGAATCGGCCGTCAGATGCCGCCAGAACGCGCCGGGGTTTTCGATGAATTCATCCAGGGTCCGTCCCACCACCAGATGTTCGTGGGCCCGGATTGCGGCGCACACGACGTCATTGCCGCGGCCGATGGTGAAGGTGGATCCGTGTCCGGACAACCCGCCGTCGGTGTGCAGGACCACATACGCCGACGAGTAATCCGGATCCGGGTTCATGGCATCGGAGCCATCCCGTTCCCGGGACGTGGGGAAGCGGATGTCCTCGACCGTCATCCGGCTGATGCGAATCGGCATGCCCGGATCGTGGATTCAACCGCCTCCCCGACTCCAGCTTTCCCCGATTCGGCGGGGACACCGCCCCCTACTTCGATCCCGGCTGGGCAACCGGCTCCAAAGAAATGCCCCCCAGTTCCAGGGATCCGGATCCGGGTTCGGCGGGAATGTGGATCGGCTTCCGTCCCATCAAGACCGGCATCGGGCCTTGAACCGTGGGCGACCCCGGAGTGCTGCCCGAAGGCGCATCCTTCAGTACAAACAACGTCGCCATGAAGTCGCCGGGCTCGACCTCGTCCACGACCATTCGGTCGCCCTGCATTCGCCCCTCGAAATGGCGGGCGCGGAGGGCCAGTTCCCGGATCTCTGCTGATTGGCTCCAGCGCGCCAGCGCCTCCGGGTTTCCGGCCGCCTCGGCGGGAGGTTCCGGAATCGCGGTGTGGATTCCGCCCATCACCCTCAGCCCGGAGGACGCCTGCGAACCAGCGGGCCAGACCGGCGTCAACGTGACCGAATATCCACGGCCTCCGATGAGGACTTCCGTGACTTCCCCCGCCTTGACCTCGACGACTTGGGCGCGGCCATGGGACCAACTGGTCTGGCCATTGCCCCGATCCTGTCGGGTCAGTCGCACGAGGTTCAGCCGGATCGGCGGAACGCGATCCCGGGAGAAACGCCCCTGGGCATCCGTCTTCAGTCGGTAGGTTGAGAAATCGAATTGAAGTCCATCTGACGGTCCGGGACCCGCCTGCACGAGCAATTCCCCGTCCACCACGGGACGGTCACCAGACATCCATCGTCCCTCGATCCGCCCCCAGGGCAGCAGTTGCCAGGAGGTTTCGGAAACGGCCGGCGGGACCTCGGCAAACCCGGATTCGTGGACGACCACGATGCGAGTCAGCGCGTCGTCCCCGGGCAGTTTGAACCGTCCCTCGGCGTCGGTGATCTTCCGGACCATTCCGGGACTGTTGTTCATTTCGAAGGTGGCTCCGGACAGCGTGGCACGGGCTCCCGGTCCGAGAAGGGCCACTTCCGCCCGCGCAGCGGGGCGTCCGTCGGGCGTGCTGATGGTAATCTCCCGCTCTTCCGAACGGCGGAGGGACACGTCAAGACGGACCTCCCCTTCGTCTGGTGCGACCACCCGGGTGATCTGCGGGGAGTAGCCTTCCGCCTCGAACTTGAAGACATAGCCCGGATTTTCGATACCCCCGATCACCGGCTCCTCAAACGTGTGCCGATAGGATCCTCCCGAGAAGTTCAGCCAGAATCGATCCAGCGGACTCCAGGATGGGCTGCCTCCTCCCTGCGCCGGATTCTGCGGGGGCCAGCCGGTGATGACGCGAAACTTCCCGATCGGCTCATGCGTGTCGGCATCCGTGACCCTCCCCGAGATCGTGAGGGCCGGAGGCAGGGTGACGACATGTTCCTTGCCGTCCGGACGCACCGGGTAGCCGTTCACCCGCATGAAGCCCTTGGCATACACATCGAACTCCAGGGTGGTGTCCGGCGCTTCCGTCCAGACGACGCGCCCCTCGGCATCGGATCGGAGATCCACTTCGGCCTGCGCGCTGGGCTCCCCGGTTGGACTGAACGTGTTCAGCCAGGCGTAGGCTCCCGCAACCGGCGTTCCCGTTCGATCGACCACGCGCAGGCGCAATTCCGCGCCCGACCGTAGCACCAGCCGGACAGGGGGGGTCGCCGCGGAAAGTTCCAGAGGTTCGGTCGTCGCGGCGAATCCGGAGGCCTGGGCGGAGATCAGAGTACGCCCTGGAGCCAGTCCCTGGATGGAAAACGCCCCCTGTTCATCGGAGGTGCCCTCCCGGCGCGCGGAATCCCCCACCCGGCCCACGGCAACCTTCGCCCCGGACACCGGTTGATCATTGGCATCCACGACCACACCGGAAACCCCAACCGCACGCCCGAGAGTGAAAACGTGCGTGCCCGCACGCAGGGCCTTCTCCGCGGATGCGTCCCGGCCCACGAACAGCAACGGCGAGTCCACATGGTCCGGGTGATGCGCCGAGCCGTAGAGGCGGCGCAACATATCCTCCGCAATCCGGCGGATCTCCCATCGTCCATCCTCCCCGGTCCGGGTTTCGATCCAGAAAAACTCGTGGCTCTCCGGACGCTGGGCGGCCCCTGGATCCTCCTCATGATTGAATCCGACCCGGGCGCCGGAAACCGGACGTCCCTCGGAATCGAGCACCCGTCCCCCCAGTGTGACCGGTCGCCCCAATCGAACCGTATAGCGTGCGGGAATCGTTTCGCCCCGCTGAGGATTCCAGACCATCCGGGTATCGGCATAACCGTCCGCGTGGGTGACCAGCTCCAGTTCCGCATCGGTATCGGTGTACGGAATCCGGCAGGTTCCATCCCGGAGCGTGATGAACTCCTTCCGAAACCCATGGGCACCGCCGGAGGAATGGCCCGAAACCCCGATGTTGGGCAACGGACTCCCGCTGTCCGCCGCGAGGACGAGCAGGGTGAGCGTCCGGGCTCCCGGTTCCCCGTCGGTGGAGTCCCCCGCGGCCGCGGCGGCGTTACCAGAGTCCGGAGTTCCCGGGGACGCCGAAGAAGCGCCATTGGCCGTGGAAAGACCCGCGCCTCGTCCCGGTGCGGAAAGACCGTCCCCTTGCGCAACCGGACCCCGCGGTGCGGAAGAAAAGAGACTCCGCGAAACCGGAATCCAGAGGGAACCCAGGGAAAGGATCAACACCCCCAGCACCGCGGGGACCAGCCAGCGACGCCCCAGGGAAGCCGGGATCCGTCCGACCACCCCGGCCTGGGTGACGGCGTTTTTGGAGATCCGGTCGGAGAGTCCCGCAGGCGCGGCGAGCACGGCCTGGCGGCTGAGGACGAGTCCGAGGGCCGTGGATGTGGATGGGATTCCGCTCTGCGTCAGGTGGGTCCGCAGCTTTTCCAGCGCCCGTTCCACCCGCATGCGCGCGGCATTCTCGCTGATGCCCAGTCGGGTTCCGATCTCCGCGTGTGAGCGGCGTTCGAAATAGCGCCATAGAACGGCCTCGCGGTCCTGTTCGGACAGGGCGGCCAGGGAATCATCGAGCACCGGACGCAGCCGGTCCCAGTCGGGTTCGCCTTCGGGGGCGGGGGAGAGGGTGTTCATCGCGAGGGCCTGCTGTTCCCTCAGGCGACGACGCTCTTCGGATCGACGGGCGTTGGCGGCCAGGAAACGGGTGCTGGTGTACAACCAGCCGGTGAGGGAGGTGTGGGAGGTAAGGTGCCCGGCCTTGCGGGCCAGGTCGGTGAAGACCGCCTGGGCCACATCGGCTGCGGCGGCGTTGTCGCCATCCACCTGCCGGAGGGCGGCGGAATAGACGAGATCGAGGTGACGCCGGACGAGTTCGGAGAAGGCATCCTCCGACCGGTCCCCGGCGTATCGGTTCAAGAGCTGCGAGTCGGTGGCCGTCATTCTATCCAGTAACAACCGCTCCTTCCAAAACCGCACAAGAGGTATTCGCACGGACACCCTTCGGATCCCTTTGCGATGGACCGATGCCGTCCGAATGGGCGCCGGCTGTCAACGAAAGCAGTCCCTAGGTGGCTGCAAGCTGGGTGGCCGCGGGCTGGGTGGCCGCGGGCTGGGTGGCTGCGGGCTGCGCCCGCGGGTGACCCCTCCTCCGCACCTCCGTGCGGAGGATCCACGCCCCGGCACTTCCCATCCACGCAACGACTCTCCACACGCCCCGGGATCCGCGACGGCCCTGCCCCGGACCGAATTCAGAACCGCGCGGCAGCGCGGCTCCACCCCCTTCCAACTGGGTGGCCGCGGGCTGCGCCCGCGGGTGACCCCTCCTCCGCACCTCCGTGCGGGGGACCCACACCCTGGCACCTCCCATCCGCGCAACGACTCTCCACACGCTCCGGGGTCCGCGACGGCCCTGCCCCGGACCGAATTCAGAACCGCGCGGCAGCGCGGCTCCACCTCCCCCAGACCATCCGTTGCGCCGGCGCCGGCAGAATCCCGCGGGCGCGATTGGCAAGTCAAAGGAACCCGGATTGCCCCTGCGCCGCGCTTGCACAGGCCGGGACTTCCATTGTTTCATCCGGGTGTCGGACATCCCCGCCTTCAACATCCCCGATTTGTCGCCTGTCGAGGGAACGGATGCCGGCGCAGGAGGGTTCCGCTGTTCGGAGCTTGTCCGACTGATTCATTGCGATGAACCGACGCCCCAAGGACCTCACCCGATCCGCTGGAACAAGGACGCCGGTTGGTTTGTCCGAAGGTTCCCCGGTCTCCGGGAGCGCGGCCCGGTGGGGGCTTCCCCTTCTGGCGACCGCATGGGTGATCCTGTCACTTCCCATCCGGGCGGGTGAGTCGGCCCAAGCCTCTCCGGTCAAGCCGAAGGACCTGACCGACATGAGCCTCGAGAACCTGCTCGAGTCCGAGATCACGCCGATCAACGTGCTCGGAAGCCATACCCATCTCGCCGGTGAATGGATGGTGGGATTCCGGTACATGTTCACCGACATGAACCAGAACTACGTGGGGAGCCACAAGGTGTCTCCCGCCCAGGTCCTGGAGGAATATCCCATGGTCCACACCCGGATGACCATGCAGATGGAAATGGTCGAGCTGATGTACGCGCCGCTCGACGACCTCAATTTCATGGCCATGGTGCCGTTCGAGCAGATGACCATGGACCACATCATGGACGACGGGGAGACGTTTACCGCCAAGTCCGGCGGGATCGGCGACCTGAACCTGATGTCCCTGATCAACGTGTATGGAAACCCCCGGGAGCGGGGCAATCGACTGGTGTTGAATGCCGGTCTGACCGTGCCGACCGGGTCCATCAATCAGACAAGCACCCGGTCCGGGGTTCCCCGGCGCCTTGAGTACTGGATGCAGTTGGGTTCGGGTACGGTGAACCTGGAACCCGGACTCGCCTACCTCGGGGAATCCGAGAACTGGGCCTGGGGGGTCCATGGGCTGGGCGTGCTTCCGGTGGGCTACAACGAAAACGATTACCGCCTCGGCAGCCAGTACTTCGTGGACGCCTGGGCCGAGTACAAGGTTGCGAACTGGTTTGGGCCCTCCCTGAGGTTCAACTGGCGCCAGTGTTTCGACATCCACGGCGCGGATCCCGATCTCGACCCGGCGCTCAATCCCGCCTTTGACGCCCAGATGCAGGCCGGCGAGCGCCTCGATGCCGTCTTCGGACTCAACTTCTACATCCCGCACGGCGTCCTCAAGGGGAACCGTTTCTCCGTGGAAGGCGGACTGCCCATGTACCAAAACATCGATGGCCCGAACCTTGGAATTGCCTGGTTCATCACCGCCGGTTGGAGCTACACCTTTCACTGACGCATCCCTCCTCCGATGACACCCCAGCTCGCAATTCCTGTGTCCCGTCCTGGGCGCACCGGTTCCCCGGGAACCGGACGGAGGCTGCTGCTCTGCCTCGGAATGGCGTGCGGGCTTTGGTCGGCGTCCGCGCAGAACGCCACCCTCCGGGAGTACGAACTCAAGGCCGGGGTGCTCTTCAACATCATCAAGTACGTGGAATGGCCGGCGGATTCCCCCGTGGGACCTTCCGACACCATCGAGATCGGGCTCCTCGGAACCATCCCCTTCCCGGAGGCCATGGACGTTCTCGACGGAAAGGTCGTCCAGGGCCGGAAACTGCAGGTCCGGCGAATCAACTCGGTGGCCGATGCCGCGAAGTGCCGGGTCCTGTATGTGGGCTCCTCCGAGAAGGGCCAGCTCGCCCAGATCGCCGAGTCGTTCAAGGACAAACCCGTCCTGACCGTGGGGGAAGTGGACGGCTTCGCCCAGAAGGGCGGGATGGTGAATCTCCTCAACGGACCCAACCGGATTGTCATGGAGATCAACCGGGCGGCGGCAACCCAGTCCCGGATTGAGTTCAGCTCCCAGCTCCTGAAGCTGGCGCGCCTGGTTTCCCGTTGATGCGGTTCTCCATGATCTGGAAACGCGCGACGTCGATTCAGCGGAAACTGCTGAGCCTGGTCCTGGTGACGACGACCGTCGCCCTGCTGGCGGCCGCGGTCCAGTTCGTCCTCAACGATTACTGGTCCTACCGGCGGACGGTCCTGTCCGATCTGTCCGTGGTGGCCACCAGCCTGGGTCAGAGTGCCGCCTCGGCCATTGAGTTTGACGATGCCAAGAACGCGGCCCAGACCCTCGGGTCGTTGCAGGCCAAACCGCAGGTGGTTGCGGCGGCCATCTACAAGGCGGACGGACAGCGCTTCGTCGACTACGCGTCCGATGGTGCTTCGCCCATCGGGGTTCCGGAGCGCGCTCCGCAGCCCGGGCATCAGTTTCTTCCCGGTGAACTCATCGTCACCCAGCCCATCCAGCACGGCGACGAGCGGGTCGGCACGATCTTCCTCAAGTACGATCTGTCGGACCTCACCCGGCGCACGTGGCAGAACATCGGGGTCGTTGCCGTCATGCTGGTGGTTTCCGCCGCCATCGCCCTGCTGCTCGCCTCCCGTCTTCAGCGCGAGATCTCCAAACCAATCCTCGACCTTGCCCGGGTGGCGCAGGTGATCTCCGAAAAGCGCGACTACTCGGTGCGGGCGGTCCAGCAGTCCGCGGACGAGGTGGGGACGCTGATCGAATCCTTCAACGGCATGCTCGGGCAGATCGAGAAGCACGAGCGGCTCCTCCGGGAGGTCAACCAGCAGCTCGCGGAATCCCAGCAAAAGGCGATGGCCGCCACCCTGGCCAAGAGCCAGTTCCTCGCCAACATGAGCCACGAGCTGCGAACGCCCCTCAATGCCATCATCGGCTACTCGGAACTGCTGTGCGAGGAGATGGAGGAGGAGGGACAAAACCGCATTGCCGCCGACCTCCAGAAGATCCATGCCGCGGCCCGCCACCAGCTCGGACTGATCAACGACATCCTCGATCTCTCCAAGATTGAGGCCGGGAAGATGACCCTGTTCCTGGAGACCTTCGACGCCGGACGAATGGTCGAGGAGGTGATCTCCACGATCCGACCCATGACCGCCAAGAGCGGAAACCAGCTGGAGGTTGCCTGTCCGGCGGATATCGGAAGCATCCGGGCGGACCAGACCAAGGTCCGCCAGATCCTCTTCAACCTCCTGAGCAATGCCAACAAGTTCACCGAGGCCGGACTGATCCGCCTCGAGGTGGAACGTTCCCGGGCCCAATCCGACCCGGCCGGTGAACCGGATGAGCTGATCCTCCGCGTCACCGACCGGGGCATCGGCATGACTCCGGAACAGATCGGCCGGCTGTTCCGCCCCTTCACCCAGGCGGAGGCGTCCACAACGCGACGCTACGGCGGCACCGGACTCGGACTCTCCATCAGCCGGAGCTTCTGCGAAATGATGGGCGGCCAGCTCTCGGTGGTCAGTGAACTGGGCAAGGGTTCCACCTTCACCGTGCGGATTCCCACCGAGGTCCGGGAACCGGCTCCCGAATCCAAGTCCTCCCCGGAATCCAAACCGGCCGGCACTTCGGATACCTCCGTCGAACGAAAAGGCGCCGTTGTCCTGGTCATTGACGACGAGAATGCCGCGCGGGACCTGATCCAGCGCACCCTGGCGCGGGCCGGATACACGGTCCACACCGCGGCTTCCGGGATGGAAGGCCTCACTCTCGCCGCGAAACTCAAGCCCCACGCCATCACGCTGGATGTCATGATGCCGGGCATGGACGGCTGGGCGGTGTTGTCGCGCCTGAAGGCCGACCCGGCGACGGCCGACGTCCCGGTGATCATGATGACCGTGGTGGACGACCGGAACCTGGGATTCGCCCTCGGCGCCGCCGACTATCTGATCAAGCCGATCGACTGGAACCGCCTGACCGTGGTCCTGGCGAAGCACTGCAAGAATCGGCGGGACCCGGAGATTCTGGTCGTGGAGGACGACACGTCCACGCGGGATGTCCTGCGCCGCGCCGCCGAGAAGCACGGGTGGACGGTCACGGAGGCCGAGAACGGGCGGATCGGACTCGAACGCGTCGCGGCCCGGGTTCCGGACGTGATCCTCCTGGATCTCATGATGCCCGAAATGGACGGGTTTTCCTTTCTGGAAGCCCTCCGACGCCGTCCGGAAGGGCGCAACATTCCCGTGATTGTCGTCACGGCCAAGGATCTGACCCCGGAGGATCGGACCCGTCTGCACGGGCAGGCCATCGAGGTCCTTCAAAAGGGTGGTTACTCCACCCACGAGCTGGCGGAGGAGATCCGCAGGGCCATCCAGGTGGCGGCCAACGTGGGCAACGACATCTGAGTCCCGCCCGTCCGGACCCCGGGCGACTCTGTTTCCCCAAAACGCCAACCTTGACCGTATTGCGGGAAAGTCCCTAGCTTCCGGACTCTTTGCCGCTGGACGGCCGCGTGGCCGCCCGGGGGTGATTCATGTCGTAGAAAGGTCAAATTCGTGAACGTTTCCGTCGAAAATCTGGGTCCCTGCAAGAAGCTGCTCCGCGTCGAAGTGTCGGTGGAAAAGGTCACCAAGGCCTTTGACGAGGTCACCAGCCAATTCACCCGCCAGGCGCAGCTTCCCGGATTCCGCCCGGGGAAGGCGCCCCGGCATCTCGTCGCCAAGAATTTTGAATCCCGCATCCAGGAGGACACCCGGCGTCGCCTGTTCGAGGAGTCCTACCGGGAAGCCGCCCAGGAGCAGAAGCTGCGCATCCTGACCACGCTGGACGTCGAGGAGCAGTCCTTCGGACGCGGCCAGCCGTTCGGCTACACCGTCACCTTGGAGCACGCCCCGGAATTCGAGCTGCCCACGTACAAGGGCCTCAGCGCCAAGCGGGAAACGGCGGCCGTGTCGGACGCCGATGTGGACCGCGCCCTCACGACGCTCCGCGAACAGCAGGTGAAGTACAACGAGGTGACGCGGCCGGCGCAGACCGGTGACGTCGTGGTCGTGCACTACGCCGGCACCTGCGAGGGCAAGCCGCTGACCGACTTCAATCCCACGGCGCGGGGTCTGACGGAGAAGCGGGACACCTGGATGCTGATTGCCGAGGGATTCTTCATTCCCGGATTCACCGAACAGCTCGTGGGAGCCACGGCCGGCGACAAGCGCACCGTGAAGGTGACCTTTCCGGAGGGATTCGTGATCGCCGAGCTGGTGGGCAAGGAAGGCGTGTACGAGGTCGAGGTGACCAGTGTCCGGGAGAAGATTCTTCCCGAATTGAACGACGAGTTCGCGAAGTCCCTGGGAGCCTCCGACCTGGAGCAGTTGCGCCAGGGTGTCCGGCGCGACCTGCAAAACGAACTGAACTTCCGCGCCAAGCGCGCGGTTCGCGACCAGTTGCTCCGCCAGCTCCTGGAACCGCTCACGTTCGACCTGCCCGAAAGCGTGCTGGCCACCGAGACGCGCAACCTGGTGTACAACATCGTCAACGAGAACCAGCAGCGCGGCATCGCCAAGGAACTCATCGAGGAGAAGAAGAACGAGATCTTCCAGAGTGCGCAGAACAGCGCCCGGGACCGCGTGAAGGCGGCGTTTGTCCTCAACCGGATCGCCGAGATCGAGAAGATCGGTGTGGACCGTCAGGAAATCGCCCAGCGCATCACCCTGCTGGCCCAGCAAAACCAGATGGCCCCGGACAAGATGGTCAAGGTGCTCCAGGAACGGAACGCCTTCCCCGAGATCCAGCAGGACATCCTGACCGGCAAGGTGCTCGACTGGCTTGAGCTCAACGCCAAGGTCGAGGAAGTGCCGGCCGCGGCAGCACCCGCGGCCTGACGCCAACCCCATCCCGGGGGACGTTGGAGTTCACGTCCCGGACGGTTTCGCTTTGGCGGGCTCCGGGGTCGGGGACATGCTTCAGCGATGCGCGTCCTGCATGTCCATGCCCACTTCGATGACTTCGAGTTCGTCGCCGCCGGCACGTTTGAACTCTGGCGGCGGCAACGCGGGGCGGACTTCACCGGGAAGGTCCTCGTGTGCACCGACGGACGGTCCGGTCATCACGCCCGGACCCGTGCCGAAACCGCCCGCGTGCGGCTGGCGGAACAGGAAGCCAGCGCCCGCGTCGGACAGTATTCGTTCGAGCTCCTGAAGAAGCCCGACGGACGCCCCTTTGAGGAGGCCTGCCGGACCCTGACCACGGATCTGCTCGCAGCCCTGTGGCGGAGCATCCGCGAGTTCGAACCGGATTACCTTCTGTGCCCCCCGTTGCCCGTGGATCCACTGGCCGGCGTCCACCCCGACCACATCACCGTGGCGGAGGCCGTGCGCCGGGTGGCCTACATGATCAACGTGCCGCACGCCTTCCTGGATGAGTATCCCGTGGCGGACGAGACGGCGTCGCGTTTCGTCAAGACGCCCGTGATCCTCAACACCTATGACGGCTACATGGCCGGGGCGAACCAGATCGACCTGGCCGTGGACATTGCGGAGGCCTTTGACGTGGTCGCCGAGGAGTCCTGGTGCCATCAAAGCCAGATCAACGAATGGCTGCCGTGGGTGGCCCGCCACCAGATCGAGCCCACCGCTCATCTGGAAGCGTGGAAGGAGAAGCTCCGGGCTCGATTTGCCCGCCAGGCCCGGGAATTGGGACTGCCCGAAGGCCGACCCCATGAGGCCTTCACGGTCACCGCGTGGGGTGTGGTGCCGGATGCCGGCCAGTTGGAGATGGACTTCCCCAACCTCGTCCCGGATGCAGGACGAAGCCTCCGCCTCCGGGAACGGCTGGGGCGATGGCGCGGGTGAAGGGCAGCCTGCACTACAAACCCACTCGTTCGTAGTCCAGCCTTCAGGCTGCTCCCCCCCAAACCGCCGCCCTCACATCGCCGAACCACAGGCTGAAGCCTGCACTACAAACCCACTCGTTCGTAGTCCAGCCTTCAGGCTGCTCCCCCCGCCCAAACCGCCGCCCCCGCGTCGCCGAACCACAGGCTGAAGCCTGCACTACAAACCCGCGCTCGTAGTCCAG
>JAEUHD010000184.1 GCA_016793645.1 Verrucomicrobiales bacterium | reverse complement strand
GCCGCCCACTGCTCCAGCGCCGGCACGGGCCATTGGGTGTCCACGAGAAACACAGGCCGTCCGTCCGGACGCCAAAAACGGTTGTTGAGAAATCGAAGGCGGTGGTCGAATCCCGAGACCGAGCACAGCACTCCGTACGGGGCGGCCACCACGATGTTGTTGGAACAGATCGCATCCACATGGTGGCCCTGGATCTTCACCGAGGCCACGGAGCCCGGCGGGGAAAGGATGAGGTTGTCGGACAGCCACAATCCCTCGATGCGACACCCGGATTCCGCTCCGACCTGAAGACCACCGTACCCGGTCCCCTTTCTCCCGTCGTTCCAGGAAATGTTGCCCTCCACCCGGCAATCGCGGTCGGCATACGGAGCACCGGAGTAGGTGTACACCAGGAATCCCGGACCCTGGTTGTCGTGCGAGAAGTTCCGGCGCAGGACCGACGCGGTACAGCCGCCATCGAGGTCAAAGCCGCCGCCGTCCCGCAGCGACGATCCGTTGCCAAACGATTCGCAGTCCTCAATCACCGCCCGGTCGCAGGCATGCACCCAGATGCCCACCGGACCGCCGCGTTCCGAACGGCATTCGAATCCATTGCCCCAGGCCACGCAGCCGGCGATCCGCACCTGCTCCGCTCCATCCACCAGGATGCCACTGCCCGAGTGCTGGTTGAGTTCCGCCGGGTCTCCGGGGTTCTCCCCCGCGCGACATTGCTCCACCACCACATCCCGATGCGCGTGGTGCGTTCGCCCGGTGGGATTCCCGCCGTACACCATGATGCCCGCATGACGATTGCGCAGCGCCTCGGTCCCCGTGATCCGGACGCCATCAAATCCATGCTGCGTCGCCGCCGCATCGATCATCACTCCATGCCAGGCGAATCCTTCGACGCGGCAGTTGCGAATCGACACCCCTGGGATCCGGCGTCCGTCATTGTGAACACGCTCAAACCGGATGCCGTCCCCGTCGTTGGTCCGGCCCGCCCGCACCTGGAGTTCCTCCACGAGGATCCAGGGTGATTCCTTCACGCGAATGCCGGTCCCACCGCCGGCCACGAGCGTCGCCCGACCCTTCCCGTAGGAGCCGATGACCACCGGTTGCTCGCGGGTGCCGCCCCGGACGCGATCCACCACCAGGTTCCCTGCGAAGGAATCCCCTCCGCGGAACCGGATCCGATCACCGGGAGCCAGACCGACCTCGGTGATGTGGCGGTTGACGCGGTCCACGGACCTCCAGGCACGTTGCGGCGACGTGCCGTCGAGGGAATCGTCGCCGCCCCGGCTGACGTGGAACTCCGTCCCGCGGACGGAGAGTCCGAAGGCCAGGATGAGCCACAACGTCTTCATGGGCGCGGTCGGGTCGAACGGAGGAACCCTCGGAACCGCCCCCGGGCCGAAGCGGAGGCCGGGGACGGATGGGGAAGTTGTGCCTGGAAATTCGTGGGAGCGACAGATCGGGCCTATCGCAGATCGTCGAGTTCGAGCATTCCCACCAGTCGACCCTCCTGGGTCACCAGGGCCACAGGAATGCCGGAGGCCTGGATCCGCGGGATCGCCTGGGTCACCGGTTCCTCTGCGGCGACGACCACCAGTCGGTCGCGGACGATGCGGCCGACCGCCGTGGCGTCCCCCAGGCGGGCGGCGGAGTCCTGGAGATCGGACCGGAGGGTGACACCCAGGAGTCGGCCGTCCTCCACAACGGGGAACCCGGTCTGCGACCCGCCGGACGCCTGCCGCAGTGCAGATGCTATGGAGTCCGACGCGTTCAGAATCACAAACTGGGTCCGCATGGCGTCCCGCGCCCTTACTCCTCCCGTGGCTGCCCGCATCTCCGCGGCGCGCGCTTCACCGCCGGCACCCATCCAGATGAAGAGCGCAATGAACAGCAGCAGGTAGTTTCCGGAGTACAGGGCGAATCCGGCGAACAGGATCGCCATGCCGCGGCCGACGTAGGCCGCGATGCGGGTCGCCTGGACGGGATCCATCGCCATTGCCAGGGCCGCACGGAGGATGCGTCCGCCGTCCATGGGAAAGGCCGGCAACAGGTTGAACGCCACCAACGAGACATTGACCATGAGCAACCGCTGCGCGAATCCGTACCAGCCGCTCCGCCAGGACGGCAGCAGCGACTGGTGGCTGAGGTAGAGGAACGCTGCGATTGCCGCGGCGAGGACGACGTTCACCAGTGGACCCGCGATCGCGATCACCAGCTCGTGCCGGGGATTGGATGGGATCCGCTCCAGCCGCGCGACTCCCCCGATGGGAAGGAGGGTGATGT